>DATCIQ010000490.1:0-8775 GCA_036507635.1 Gammaproteobacteria bacterium | reverse complement strand
GCCGCCGTGCGTGATCCGAAGTCTCATTGCCGTACCTTTGCCGTTTGCGCGCGAAAACTAGAGCGCGGCGATCGTGCCCGTGCTGTCGCCCAAGCTTTCGACGGACACGTCGGCCTTATGGAGCATGGTCAGAATCAAATTCGTCATCGGCGTGTGGTCTTCTTCCTTGATGTGCTGACCGCCGCGCAGCCGGCCGTTGCCGCCGCCGACGAGAACGTTCGGCAGCGGGTAGTGGTCATGCGCATTGCTGTTGCTCATATTGCTGCCGTACAACAGGATCGAGTGATCGAGCAGCGAGCCGTCTCCATCGGGCGTAGAGTCGAGCTTCTCGAGGAACTTCGCGAACAGCCCGACGTGATAGCGCTGGATACGCGCGTTCATGTCGATCTTTTCCGGGCGATTCGCATGGTGCGAGACTGCGTGATGGCCTTCCGGGACGTTGACCTGCGGATAAGTGCGGTTGCTGATCTCGCGCGCCATCATGAACGTGAACACGCGCGTGATGTCGGCTTCGTAGGCCAACGCGAGCAAGTCGAACATCAAGCCGGCGTGGTCTTCGTAGACGAACGGGATACCGGGCGGCGCTTCGGGAATCTCGAGGTCGGGGTTTTGGTCGGCTTGCGCCTCGGCGCGCTCCAACCGGCGTTCGATCTCGCGCACGCTATCGAGGTACAGATCGAGCTTCGTTCGGTCATGCGCGCCGAGCTCGTGCTTGAGACTCTGGGCCTGCTCCGATAACGCCTCCAGAATGCTGTGATCCTCGCGCTGCCGCGCGAGGCGGGCTTCGGCGCTGCCGCCCTGGCCGAACATGCGCTCGAACACCTTGCGCGGGTTGATCTCCATGGGCATGGGCGAGGTCGGGGAACGCCAGGAGAGGGTGTTCATGTAAATGCAGCCATAGTCGCGATCGCACGCGCCGATGAGACCCGAGTGGTCCTCGGTCGCAAGCTCCATCGACGGCAGGATCGTATCTTGGCCGATGGCCGACGCGGCGATCTGATCGGCGGTGACCCCCGCATACGCGTCGACGCCTTGCGTGGGCTTCGGGCGTACGCCGCTGAGCCAGGTCGTGGGGCTCAATGAATGCACGGCCGTGGAATCGGCGGCGCGGTGATGCAGTCCGCTTACGATGCTCAAGCGGTCGCGATAAGGCTCGAGCGGCTTTAGCGTGTCCTTGAGCTCGAACCCGCGCCCAACGGCGTCGGGCATCCAGCGAGTCATGATGGCGCCGTGAGGAAAGTAGACGAATCCGAGTCTCGGTGTCGGCGGCGCAGTCGCGGCAAACGCCGGCACCATCGCGTCGAGCAGCGGCAACGCGAGCGTCGCGCCCACACCTTGCAGGAAGGTGCGGCGGGGCAGGTGCTTTCTCGCGATGAACATCGTCGGCCGTCTCGAATTAACTACTTGATATATGAGCGAATGCTAATGCAAAAGAGGCCTGATTGACACCCGTACATTCCGCTATTCGCCGTCCCTTTTGACAACGCCTTATGACAGATTGTTTCGTCGCCGTGGCGGCACCGCGTCGGGCGCTGCTGCGGTGCCGTGTGTTGGCGGCGCCAGCCCCGGGGTTTATGATCGTCGCCATTCAACCCCTGGTCGAAGCCATGCACACTGCGAAGACTTGCGTCCTGTTATTGCTTGTTGGCGTTGCGACGTCGGCGGCAGCGCATCACTCCGCCGCGCAGTTCGATTTCTCGAAGACGGTTCTCGTCGAGGGAACCGTCAAGGTCCTCGAAGTGCGCAATCCTCATGTCAAGCTCGTGCTCGGAGTATCCGACGCCGCCGGCGTGCGCGACATCGAGTACGAAGGCCATAGCCGCAACAACGTTTATCGGCGCGGATGGCGTCCCGAGCATATCCAAGTCGGCGACGCGATCACGATCGGGATCGCGCCGTTACGAAGCGGCGGCGACGGGGGCTACGTGACTTCGTTCAAGCTCGCAGACGGCACGGAGTTTTGACGGGCACGCCGTGACGACGCGACGCGCGATCTTAGAAGGACTGCTCGCTTCCGGTGCGTTGCTCGGCGCCGGCGCCGGTGTCGCGCAGAACCGCACCCCCGCCGAAGCCAGCATTCGCCGCGGCGTCGGCTATAAGCGCATCGCGACCGAAGAGGCATTCTCGACCACGGAGGTCATCGATCTCTACAAGCAAGTCGTCGCGGCGAACCCGGCCGATGAGCCCGGCGACGTCGCCATGTGGGGCGCGTTCTTGCGGCGCGACCGCGATTTCTTCGAGCAATTGTTGAGCTTGGGCGAGCGGCGCCTTGCCGATATGGACCTCATGGGCACGGACATGCAGCTCCTGTCGCTGACCGCACCCGGCGTGCAGATGTTCGACGCCGAGACGGCGACGTCGCTAGCGCGGTCGACGAACGACGAGCTCGCCGAAGCGTGCCGCAATCATCCGACGCGTTTCGCGGGCTTGGCGGCGATTGCGCCGCAGGATCCACGGCGCGCCGCTCAAGAGATCGAGCGCGCCACGACCACGCTCGGACTCAAGGGCGTGATCGTGAATTCGCACACGAAGGGCGAATACCTCGACGACGAGAAGTTCTGGGAGATCTTCGAGGCGGCGGAAGCGCAGGATGCCGCGATCTATATTCATCCGCGTCCGCCGTCGCCCGCTATGCTGCAACCGTGGCTCGAGCGCGGCTTCCACGGGCCGCTCGGCGGCTTCGCCGTCGAGGTCTATCTCCACGTGCTCGGCATCATCACGAGCGGCGCGCTCGATCGGTTCCCGAACTTGAAGATCGTGATCGGCCACATGGGCGAAGGCTTGCCTTACTTCATGTACCGCCTCGACTACAAGCAGGGCCAAGCCGGCAACTTAGAGCGGCGCATCAGCGATTACTTGAAGGACAACGTCTACGTGACGACGAGCGGCATGGCATGGGAGCCCGCGATCAAGTTCGCGCAGGAAGTGCTCGGTGCAGGACACGTCATGTATGCCATGGACTACCCGTACGAGTTCGACGCCGAGCAAGTGCGCGTCACCGACGAGCTTGCGATCAGCGACGAGGACAAGAAGAAGCTCTATCAGACGAACGCCGAGCGCGTGTTTCACCTGACGGCGGCGCCGTAGGAGCGAGCTTCGCTCGCGATTCTTGCATTCGCGAGCGAAGCTCGCTCCTACAAGAATGGAATCCGCGGCTAATGCGGTTCCGGCAAGTCCGGGTAGCGCGCGAACAAATCGGGCTGCTGCTTGGCCTCGTGGTACGGCTGATACAGAGTCGGCGGCGCATCCGGTTCGATGTCGAGCACGCCGCGCACCGTGCCGTTGTCGGTCGCGTCCGCCCAGCTCACGTCGTAGCTCGTGCGCACGACCGGCGCGAGATTCGAATGCAGGATGCGCCATTCGCCGTTCTCTTTGACGTAATCGATATAGTACGGACCAAACACCCAGCCCGCCGACGTATTGCTGCCCGTCGCGCCCGGCGACAGCCAATGGCTCTGCGCCGACTGCCCATCGGCCGCGATCTCGATGTAGGGGTTGACCGTCATGTGCATGATGAAGAAGCCGGGGATCGCCTTCGTGACCTCGAAGGCCGCGTACAACGCGCGCACCTTGTCGGGACCGCGATAGACGCCGCTGTCGGAAAACTCGACCGAGACGTCGGGCGAGCTCTGCGCGTAGCACTCGTCGAAGATACGGTCGAAGTCCTGTGTGAACAGGTAATGCGCGTACTTGGACTGCAGCTTTTGAATGGCGACTTGATCCTCGAGGTGCCGCACACGAGATGTGAGCTCGAGCACGAGATCGCGGTCGGCTGCGCCCTGCATGCTGCATCCGGACGCGAACGCAAGAATCAGCGTGCCGATCACGGGAGAAAGCGATGACGGTTGCATGGGTGTTCCCTCGGTCGTTGCCGACGGGGAGTATATAGGAGGACTCTTCGACCGCCGTGATAAACTGCCGCGCGTGCTAACCGTCGACCTCGCACCGTCGCCGCCGATCTCGAGTATCTCTATACCCCCACATTGCTTCGACTGATTTGGCCTGCCGGAGACTGACGTCTATGAAGGCTCTGCTCTTGACCCTGTCGACTGCCGCGTCTATCGCCGTGCCGGGCGCCGGCATTGCGGACGATGCCGTGCTTACCGTCGATCACTATGTGCGCCACGAGTCGACGCTGCCCGCGATGCGCGGCGAGACCGCGCAACTTTACGTGCGCGAGCGCGTGCTCGCCGGTACGCTGGCGCGCACGCGTGATTTCGCGGATCGCGTCGTCCTGTTCGTGCACGGTGCCGGCACGCCCGCCGAGGTCGCCTTCGACGTGCCGTTTGCGGACTACAGCTGGATGGCCTATCTCGCCGCCGCGGGCTTCGACGTATTTTCGATGGACGTCACGGGCTACGGGCGCTCGACGCGGCCGCACGTCATGAACGACCCGTGCAATCTTGCGCCGGAGGACCGTGCCGGGCTTGCCACGGCCGATTGCGACCCGAGCTACGCGGGCGAGCTCGGCAACATCGCGTCGGATTGGGACGACATCGGCGCGGTCGTCGAATACGTGCGCACTTTGCGCGGCGTCGACGAGCTTGCGCTCCTCGGCTGGTCGCTCGGCGGACCGCGCGCCGGCGGGTTCGCGGCGCAGAACCCCGACAGAGTGTCGCGACTCGTGCTGCTTGCACCGGCGTACGAGGGTGACCGCTCCCCAAATCCGCCGGCGAGCCTGCCCGTCGAAGGCGCCGCGATCACGAAGCAATCGCACGCCGATTTCACGGCGAACTGGGAACGTCAACTCGGCTGCGAGGATCAGTATGATGCCCGCGCGGCCGAGTCGGTCTGGCAGGCGATGCTCGCGTCGGATCCCGTCGGCGCGACTTGGGGCACCGGGATGCGGCGTGCACCGCGCACGACGGTTTGGGGCTGGAACGAGGGCCTCGTTTCGCGCACGCGTACACCGATGCTCATCGTGCATGGCGTTCACGACAAGCAGGTCGCGCCGGAGCGCGGCATGAGCCTCTATGCCGACCTCGGTTCCGCGAGTAAGGTTTATATCGACTTGGGATGCGCCTCGCACAACGCAATGTGGGAGCGGAACCACACGCTGCTGTTCCGCGCATCGCTCGAATGGTTACAGCGGGGCACGGTGAACGGTGTCGACAACGGCATTTTGCAAATGGGCTACGAGTGACATGGGTGGAGCACGCATGCGAGTCGAGATCGTTTCGTTAGTCACGCTAGGCCTCGCGGCAGTTGCTGCGCCTGCCGGTGCGCAAACGCCCGACGGCGAGCAATTGTTCCAGTCGTTCTGTGCCGTATGCCACGCAAATCCCGTCGAGGACGACATTCCTACGGCTGCCGAGATGCTTGAGCTCGATCCGAACGCGATCGTCGACTCGCTGACCGACGGCAACATGCGGTTGCAAGGGCAGCTCCTGACGCCCGCACAACACGCCGTCGTTGCCGAGTATTTGACGGGCCGTCCCGTGCGCGAGCGCTCGGCGGAGTTCACGACCGGGCTCTGCACGGAGAGCCCACCATGGCCCGACCTTACGGCCGGCGGCATCTGGAACGGCTGGGGCCCGGACGTGCGCAATACGCGCTTTCAATCCGATGCGGGCGGCATCGTCGCCGGTAACGTCGGACGTCTCACGCTCAAATGGGCTTTCGGGATTCCCGACGTTACGCAATCGCGCGCCCAGCCGGCCGTCGCCGGCGGGCGACTTTTCATGGCGAGCCTATCGGGCGCCGTCTACGCGCTCGATGCGGCCACGGGCTGCACGTATTGGACGTTCGAGGCGCAGGCCGGCGTGCGCACGGCGATTTCCGTCGGCCCCGTCGCCGGCGGTTACGCAATTTATTTCGCCGATGCCGCCGCGCGTGCGTACGCCGTCGATGCGGCGACCGGCCGGCAACTGTGGGTCACCAAAGTCGACGATCACGCGGCCGCACGCTCGACGGGCGCGCCCACGCTGCACGCAGGACGACTCTACGTACCGATCTCGGGTGTCTCGGAGGAAACGGCCGCATCGATGCCGGGTTACGAGTGCTGTACGTTTCGCGGCAGCTTGACCGCGCTCGATGCCGCGACCGGCGAGGTTGTGTGGAAAACCTATACGGTCGACGAGCCGCGGCGGCGCGGCGAGAGCAGCACGGGTGCGCCGCTTTGGGGGCCGGCCGGCTCACCGATTTGGAGCGCGCCGACAGTCGATGCGAAACGCGGCTTGATCTACGCCGCCACCGGCAACGCGTACGCCGACCCGAACCCGCCGACGAGCGACGCGATCGTCGCGTTCTCGATGGAGACGGGCGCCATCGAGTGGATCAGTCAAATCACGCCCGGCGACGTGTGGATCTTGGGCTGCGACCAGCAATCGACGGGGAATCCCGAGGCCGGCGACAACCCGAATTGTCCCGAGGACGTCGGCCCCGACTTCGATTTCTCGGCCTCACCCGCGCTCGTCACGATGCAAGACGGCACCGATCGTCTCGTGATCACGCAGAAATCCGGCGTCGGCTACGCGCTCGATCCCGACGACGAAGGCCGCAAAGTCTGGGAATATCGTTGGGGGCAGGGCAGTCCCGTCGGCGGCGTATGGGGCACGAGCTCCGACGGTCTGCGCGCCTTTTTCGCGGTCGCGGATCAATTCACGCCGGCTCCCGGCGGTTTGCACGGTGTCGATCTCGCGACCGGGGAGCGGCTCTGGCACGTCGCCCCGCCCGCGCCGCTATGTGTCGCTGGCCCCGGCTGCGGCACGGCGCAATCGGCCGCCGTCACGACGATTCCCGGCGTCGTGTTCTCGGGCTCCGTCGACGGTGGCATGCGCGCCTACGCGGCCGAGACCGGCGTGGTCCTCTGGAGCTTCGACACGAATGGCAGCTTCGAGACCGTCAATGGCGTCCCCGCGCGCGGCGGCTCGATGGACGGCCCGGGCCCCGTCGTCGCTGGCGGCATGCTGTTCGTAACGGCCGGCAACGGCGGCTTCGTCGGAACGCCGGGCAACATCTTGCTGGCGTTTGCGGTGGAATAGAAGCTCAGAGCTTGTCTTCCGTATAGAGAGACAACTCGATCATGCGTTCGAGCAGTTGCTCGGTCGGCAGACCCTTGAAGTTCCGCAGCACCAGCTCCTTGATATAGAGACGTACGAGATACCGCAACTTGAGGGCTTGATTGCGTGCCGCGAACACGAAATCGCGATGGCCGCTGTTGACGAGAATGAGGTTGCGCTCCGCATCGAAGCGCGAGCGCCATAGCTCGCCTGCGGCGCGCTCGAACGTGTAGCCTGGCAGACCGCGCGCGCTCACGACGCCGGAGCCTGCCGAAGGCACGATGCTGTCGGTTACCGTGATGAGCGCTTCCGCCGTGCAGGTCGCTTCGCGCTGCCGAACCGTCACGCGCAACGCTGTGAGACCCGGCGTGCCGGGAGCCGTGAACGCAACCTCCTGATCGCGATCGCTGTCGAGCATCCCGCCGCCATCGGCGATTTGCCAATGGAACTCAAGACCGTCTTCCACTCGGCGTCGCGAGCGATCCCGCGGCAGTGCTCTGAAGCGACGGGATTCGTTCACGGCAATGGTGCTCGCCGCCGGCGAGACCACCACGCTGAACAGGGGTCCGGCATGCTCGAAGAACTGGCGCTGCTGCTCGACGCGCATGTCGGGCTCCGGCGCACCGAGCGTCTCATCCGGCGGCGCCTCGCCGGCCGTGCCCGCGGCGCCGGAGTCGCGGCCCGCGGAACTCTGCCGCGAGCGCGATTGAATGTCGAACCAATCGTATTCCTCGGGCGGCAGCGCGAGCATCGCCTCGCGAAACGCGCGCTGAATGGCGCGCAGCAGCTCACGACTCGCCTGCTCTTCTTCCGCGCGCCGCTGCTCATCTATGAGCGTCTGTAAATACTCTTCGAGCGGACGCACCGCATCGAGCAGCGCTGCGAAGCGCTCGTCGTGAACGAGGCCGCTGCGCGTACCGGGCGTGAGGTTGAGAAACGGCGCGTCGAGGAGCCCTTGCAGGTACCCCGACGTCCACGGTGCACGTTCCAGGCCCGGCAGCGCCGCGAGGTCCTCGACCACGCGCGTTCCGGATCGATACAGACCGACGCGCGATGAGTCGTCGGGCGCGGATAGGTACAGCTCCGCGTAAACTTCGCCGAACGGCGTGCGCACCTCGGGGAGCTGGTGCAGAAGCCGTCCGTCGAACTGGCGCGGCTCCACGGCGTATTGCTTGCGCGCGAGCTTGTCGATCACCGTAATGCGCACGCCGGAGCTGCGAATCCGATCGCGCAGCTCGGCGGCTAAATACCACTGGATCTTTTCGCCGCTCAAGGTACGAATGCCTTCGAGCAGCGGCGCAATGCGCAGCTCCGTGCCGCGCTCCGCGAACAGCATTCGGCGCGGCGCGACTGCGTAGCCCGAATCCCCCTTGGCCATCGTCATCTGGTAGGCGCGCTGGTCCGTGCCGGTCGAGGTGATCTGCAGGCCCTCGCCCACGGTCCAGAAGCTCAGCAGGCCGATGCCGAATTCGCCTTGCACGCCCTTGCCGCCGCCGTCAGCCTTGAGCTTGCGCTTGATGGAGTCGCAGATGTGCGTGGCGACGTACTTGAAATCAGGCACGCCCTCGGCGTCGCGCGGAATGCCGTCGCCGTCATCGCGGATCGAGAGATACTGCTCACCGTGCTCGCGTCCGCGCGTGATCGTGACCGTGTGTGCGTTCGCATCGATGCTGTTCTCGACGAGCTCGGCGACCGCCTTCAAGGGGTTGCTCTGCGACAGCGCGATGATACGGATCGCGTTCCAGTCGTCGCCGATCCGGAGCTTGCCTTTGGC
>DATCIQ010000489.1:0-6154 GCA_036507635.1 Gammaproteobacteria bacterium | reverse complement strand
GATCATCAGTCCGTTCGAATCGGGCATGGATTGGAAGCCTTCTTACGATGCCGTTCTCGGCTACCGGCAGCGGACGACTCCGCGGCACCTGTATACCTCGCGCCTTTACTGGAAAGCCATGGCCGTCGATTTCAGCAACTTCAGGCGGGGCTACGATCTGCGCCGTGTCCGCAAGCGCGCGCGTTTCCTCGTCAAGGATGCCGGTTTCAACGCCATTTACGCGTTGGACTTGGAATGCATGGAGAAACTCGCGCCGCTGGTGGGCGACGATCCGGCGATCTTCCGGAATCTGCGGCACCGAGTGGTGCAGAGCATGCTCGAGCAAATGTACGACGCGAAGGACGCCGCGTTCTACGACGTGTGCCAGCCTGGCTCCGCAACGCTACGCGTGCGTACGCCGACTATTTTCTTTCCGCTGGCGGCCGCGGAGATCGACCAGAAGATCGCCGCACGCGTGGTCGAGACGCACTTCGACAAACAGGGCGGGTTCCGCGTGCCGCTGCCGCTTCCCTCGGTCGAGCTCCGCGATGCGGCATTCTTTGCCGGCGAAACGCCCTTCATCTGGCGCGGGCCGACCTGGGCATTCAACAACTGGTTTCTTTTCCATGCCCTCAAGAAGCGCGGCTTCATGGAACCCGCACTTGAGCTACGCCGCGCGCTCGAGAGCCTCATCGAAAGGAGCGGCTTCCGCGAGTACTACGATCCGTTCACGGGGGAAGGCCACGGCGCTCGCGAGTTCACGTGGTCGGGGCTTTTGATCGACATGAATTGAGAGCCCACGTGCGCATCAATAAATCTCCGCCAGGGATGACGCGTACCGGCAAGTCTCGCCGTCGCCGTGTCGCAACGGAATTCGGGATGGGATTCCGCGCGTGCAGATCTCGTAACCTTCGGACGCTGCCGCTGGCGTCGCCGAGCTCTGCAGGGCAGCGCCCAAGGACGTGCAGCCCGACGCCAGTAACGTGAGTGTGACGGCGACAGTTCCTTTGGACAGTGCATGGAGTCTTTGCGCATTCATTTTCCACCCCCGCTTCGATGATGCCTCTATGAGATGAGCACATGTTAGGCCATGGAATATGGCTCTACTGTGGTATATTCTGGCCATATCATGAGTTTAAAGAATAATAGGCAATGTCCCGCGCGCTGCCGTCGTTGAACGCCATTCGCGTCTTCGAAGCCGCTGCGCGGCACGGCAGCTTCAGTCGGGCGGCGGAGGAGCTCAGCGTCACGCAGAGCGCCGTCAGTCGCCAAATTCACCATCTCGAGCAACAGATCGGACAGCTCTTATTCGTGCGCAACGGGCCGCGACTCGCGTTGACGGAATCGGGCCGCGAGTACCGTGCCGTCGTGCAGGAAGGTCTCGGCGTCATCAAACGCGGCACCGACCGGCTGTTTCGACTCGGGTCACGGCCGGTGTTGACGATCAGCACGCTGCCTTCGGTGATCTCGAAGTGGCTCGTGCCCCGATTGCACGACTTCGAGCGGCAGCATCCCGAGATCTCTTTGCACCTGAGCGCGTCCTACCAAGTTATCGATTTTGCGGTCTCGACCGACATCGACGCGGGCATTCGTTTCGGCAAGGGCCAGTGGGCCGGGCTCGTCGCGGATCTCATTCTCGACGACGTTATCTTTCCGGTGTGCAATCGCGAGGTGGCCCGCCGGCTCAAGACACCGAGGGACTTGCTGCGACAGAGATTGCTCGGTGAGCAGCCCAATTGGGATTTGTGGGACGCTTGGTTCGTGGCTGCGGGCCTCGAGCAGTCGCCGCCGAGACCCGATCGGCTCAGCGACGACTTCAACGTCCAGCTCCAGGCTGCCTTCTTCGGCCATGGCATCGCATTGGCGCGCGGCATGCTCGTCGCCGACGATTTGCGCGAAGGCCGTCTCGTTTGCCCTTTCCCGATCTTCGCGCCGTCGCCGATACAGTACTACTTCGTCTCATTGCCGGAGCGGCGTCGCGAGCCGCCAGTTCGGGCAATCAGGAATTGGCTGTTGAATGCCGCCCAGGAGAGCGTTGCGGACTTGCGAGCGATCGTCGCGGGCTCGCACCACTCACCATAACTCGCCTGCAGTTGACAACGGCTGATCTATCACTACACTTGTAGATTAATAAATCTACAGACGTCGAGAAAGGCATGAGGCTTTCCGAATTCGAGCTCGATGTGATGGCGCACTTCTGGCGCGATGGCGAGCTGTCGGCGCCGGAGCTCTTCGAACGCATGGGCGACGAGCGCGGTGTCACGTACTCGACCGTCAAGACCATCGTCGATCGACTGGAAGAAAAGGGCGCCATCGTGCGTGCGGCGAGCCGGGGTCGCACGATTGTCTACGCACCTGCGATCAAGCAAGAGCGCGTCCGCAAGCCGCTCGTCAAAGCGTTTCTACGCCGCTTGTTCGGCGACGACCTGCGCCCGCTCTTTGCGCAACTGATACGCGACGAGAAGCTCAGCGATGAAGAGCTCGAGTATCTGCGACGGCTCGTCGCGGAGACGGGCGAGAAAAAGTGATTGCGCTTCTCGAAATGCTCTTCCCCGCGCTCGCCTTGAGTGCACTCGCCGGCACCTGTCTCGCGTCATTGCCCAATGCACCGCCGCGGATACGCTTCTGCATCGCCCTCGTCGGGCTCGCGGCATGGGTCGTGCCTTGGCCGTGGGTCCGCGTGCCGCTCGATTTTCCGAGTGCCGTCGTCGTGGGCGGCGACATCGAGAATGCGCTCCCGAGAATCGCGTTTCTGACCGGGCAGATCGCCGGTAGCGGAGAGCATGCGTCGCAGACAGCGGAGTATTGGGGCTACGTCGGCGCCCTCTTTTTGCCGGGCGTGCTGTGGTTCGTCGCCGATTGTCTTGCGCTCAATCGCTCGGCGCGAGGCTGGCGACGGACGAGTCGATGCGGCGAAGCATTGCGCGCGCTGCTGCCGAGCGATCTCCGCGGCGTTCGCGCGGAGATCCGAATCGTTCGAGACGCACGCGTGGCTGCCGCGTCGGGTTGGATCAGGCCGACGATATGGGTCGGCGATCGATTCGCGAGCGCGGAGCTCACGCTTGCGCTCGTGCACGAGTGTTGCCACATCCTGCATCGCGATCCGATTTGGCTCACGTTGATCATGGCGATCCGGCGGGCATACTGGTGGAACCCGATCGTCGCTCACCTCGCGCGCCAATCGGTTCTCATGATGGAGTCGATGTGCGACCACCGAAGCGCACGCTGCTTCGGCCGGCGACGATACGTCGAGCAGCTGGCCGCCATGATGCTCGATGCCGAAGCCGCGAGGTCGCCGCGTCTCGTCGCCACGGCGCTTTGTCCAAGCCTCAACGTGCTGAGGGTCAAGCTCTTGAAGCGCAGGCTGCGTCTGTGTGCGCGTGACTACGTGCTCATCGGCCTGTTGGCGACCGCGGGCGCAACCGTAGCCGCGGCGCAGGTTTTCGAGAGTCCGGACAGACCGATGTGGAGCCGTGTGCCGATTCCGGCCACTCCGGCCGGCAGGGCGCTCACGACGTTGCTCGGAGCGTTCAACGATGGGGATCTCGGACTCATGAGCGCCTATCTCGGGGCATATACGCCGCAGGAAGTCGATCTGCCCATATTCGACTGGACGAGTGGCCTCGAGTTGCTCGAAGTCGTGAATAGCGAGCGACTGCGCATCGAGTACGTCGTCAAGGACAACGGGAGCGAGACGCGGAGACTCGGCACGCTCGAGGTGGCCGACTCGCCCATGATGGACGTCAGAATGGCCGAGTTGCGTAATCTGTGAGGAATCTCAGCATGAATCGAAAAGCAGTGATCGCGTAGTCGTGACAGGCAGTGAGCACATGGATCCGGCGCTGAACGTCTTGGCGCTGCTCACGGAAGTTCGCCGCGTCCGCGACGATTGGAAATGGTCGCGGCCGTTTCCCGTGAATCCTCCGCAGCCCTGCACGGATTGAATGAGTTTCTTCGTCTGGCTCGAACAGACGGGCGTGAGCGTTTGGGTTCGGGAGGCCCCGACTCTCTGGGCATTCCCGTTCGTTCTGTTTCTGCACACGCTGGGCCTCGGCGTGGTCGCGGGCTTGAGCGTCGCGATGAACGTGTG
This sequence comes from Gammaproteobacteria bacterium, assembly GCA_036507635.1. Lineage (GTDB taxonomy): Bacteria > Pseudomonadota > Gammaproteobacteria > Steroidobacterales > Rariloculaceae > DATBLZ01. Next base: position 2,085 of record DATCIQ010000489.1, on the reverse strand, counting down.
GATTCTCAAATTTGCCGAGCGCCATCCGGTGGCGCCGCTCAAGCCGTTCTTTCCGATCATCTGGGTCGGCTTCACGGTCAATTTGATCTCGGGCCTCTTGTTGCTCGCCGCGTATCCTACCAAGGCGCTGACCGATCCGGTCTTCTATCTCAAGATCGGCCTGATCATGATCGCGTTGTTTCTTTTGCAGTGGATGCGCCGCAAGATTTTCGTCGCGGCCGACCCGAGCCGGCCTTTGCAGCCCGACCGCCGCCTGCGCTTCACGGCGGCGTTGTCGATTGGGCTATGGGCCGGTGCCGTATTGACGGGTCGATTGCTCGCCTACACGTACAACTTTCTCATGGCGAGCGACCTGGTCGCGGGTTATTGACGTGCAAGCTTTAATCGAGTGGATCGTCGCGACGGACCTATCGCGCTTCGTCCTCTATAACGGGTGGGTTTGGCCCATCAGCGAGGCACTGCACTTCATGGGGCTCGTCTTGCTCGTCGGCACCGTCAGCACTTTCGATTTGCGCGTGCTCGGCGTAGGCAAGGGCATCGCGCCGTCCGCGATACACCGACTCGTGCCCTTCGGCCTTGCGGGTTTCGGTATCTCGATTTGCACGGGTGTCCTTTTCATCGCGGGAACTCCCGATCAGTACTTCTACAACTCGGCGTTTCACTTGAAGGTTGTGTTTCTCTTGGCGATGGGCATCAACGTCGCTTTCTTCTATTCGGCCCCATTTCGCGTCGTCAAGTCGCTCGGGCCCGGCGACGACGCTCCGCGGATCACCAAGCTCTCCGCCGCCTTGTCGCTCTTGATCATGGTCGGCGTGATGTGTTGCGGCCGCATGCTCACGTTTTTCCGTCCGCCGATGATTTCTTGATTATGTAACGCCGAGCTCAGGCGCCGCGCCGCGTTCGGCTTTCTATACCTTGAACTGCGAGGTACACTTGGATCGTCCAGGCGGCTCCGACGGCGTCGCTGATCAGCGTGGGGCGGTTTGAGCTTCGAGGGAGGACGTCACCATGGCAGCGCTAAGACTTCCATTGGCAGTAAGCACGAGCGGCTTGATCGGCATCGGCATGTTCTGGCTGCTTTGGAGCCTCATCAGCGGACCGAGCCGCCCGTCGAACCCCCGGCTCGCGTAAGGGTGGAGCTCCTTCCTCCGCCGACCATACCGCGAGGGCCGGGGATCACCATGCCGCCCAGCCCCGTCGTGCGCATGGACCCCGACTATCCGCTAAGCGCATTGCGCAGGCGCACCGAGGGCTGGGTCAAGGTGGAATTCTCGATCACGGCGACGGGCATGGTCGGCGATGCGATCGTCGTCGACGCCGCTCCCGAGAACGTATTCGAAGCAGCCGCCCTCAAGGCCATCGGGCGCTGGCGCTACGAGCCGAAGGTCGTGAACGGCGTGCCCGTTGAGCGCGCCGGTATGCAGACGCTGATTCGGTTCCGTCTGGAAGAGTAGGGGCCTCGTCGAGCGACCGGCATCCGTTGCCGTGGCGGCTCCTTTGGGCCTATCGTAGTAACGACTATGGCGCAAACGAATCCACCCTTTATGACCGGCGTGCCCGAATTGCTCGTGCTGCGCTTGCTCGCGCATCGTGAAATGTACGGGTACGAGCTCGTGAAGGCCGTTCGTCTCGTCACGGGAGAGGCTATCGGGCTCGGCGAAGGCGTGGTCTATCCGGTGCTGCATGGGCTCGAGCATGGCGGCGCCTTGAAAGCAAAACGCAAGGCCGTCAACGGTCGCACGCGCGTCTACTACACGTTGACGGCCAAGGGCCGGCGCCGATTGGAGCGTCTCAGCGAGGAGTGGAGGCGTGTGAGCGCGGGAGTGAATTCCGCGCTCGGCGAACCGGGGCATGCCTAGCCCGCAGTTCAATGACTTGAAGCTCGAGCTGCTGCGCGGCGGCGTCGCCCCGTTCTATGTTCGACGCGCGATTCTCGAGCTCAGCGAGCATTACACCGACCTCGAGAGCGACGCGCTCGCCGCGGGAATGTCGAGCGACGAGGCGTGCCGCTACGCTCAGGCGTTGCTCGGCCGAGAGGAGTCGCTTGCGGCGGCGATACTGGCGCACGCGGAGCTGCTCGACTGG
>DATCIQ010000488.1:0-2181 GCA_036507635.1 Gammaproteobacteria bacterium | reverse complement strand
CCCGCGAGCGGCGATACGATCGCGATCGATACCGTCGATTATTTTCGCGATGTCGGCGCGCGCGCTTCGGAATCGACGCTCGGGCTCACGTACCGCAGCACGCGCGGCACGGAGCACGTCATCACGTTGCCCGAAGGAAGCGAGCTCGAAAGCGTCGCGATCGACGGCGACGACGTTCCGCTCGAGCTCGACGGCAATACGTTGGGTCTACCGGTGACACCCGGTGCGCACGACGCCGAGATCGTTTGGCGGAACGCCGGCGGGTCTGCGTTGCGAACGCGTGTGCCCGCCGTCGATCTCGGCGGCGGCGCGAGCAACATTCGCACGATGTTGAGCTTGCCCGCGGATCGCTGGGTTCTCTTCACGTTCGGTCCGCGCCTCGGTCCGGCGGTGCTGTATTGGCCCGAGCTCTTGGCGCTCGTGATCGCCGCATTCGCTCTCGGCCGGCTCGCATGGAGCCCGCTCAGCACTTACGAATGGTTGTTGCTCGGTTTCGGTCTCTCCACATTTGCGTGGCCCGTGCTCGCCTTGTTCGCGGTATGGGCGTTCGCCATGAGTTGGCGCGCCCGCACGGAGCTCGTCCTCTCGAACCGCTGGTTCAACGCGGTGCAAGTCGCGTTGGCTGCATTGGCCGTGATCGCGCTCGTCGCGCTCATCGGCGCGATTCCGTTCGGCCTGCTCGGCCGCCCGGACATGCAGATCGTGTCGCCCGTCGATTACAACGCCTTGAGTTGGTTCGCGGACCGCACCGCGGGGCTCACGCCCGATTCCGGCGCGCTGTCCGTGTCGCTGTGGTTCTATAAGGCCGCGATGCTCGCCTGGGCGCTCTGGTTGAGCTTCGCACTGCTGCGCTGGCTGCCGTGGGCCTGGCGCGCCTTCAGTCGCGGCGGCATCTGGCGCGGCCGTGTCGTCACGCCGCCCGCTTAGGCGCTTGTAGGAGCGAGCTTCGCTCGCGATCCTCGCTCGCGATCTTCGAAATAGGAATCGCGAGCGAAGCTCGCTCCTACAGAAGAGGTCCGAATCGTGAGCGGAAGGTCGCCGGAAAAAGTGACGGCGACCCGGCCGTCCCTGGCCGGATCACCGTCGTCACGAGCTCCGCTTAGAGGAAACCATAATTAGGGCGAAACGATCGTGCCTTGCACGATCGCGGCGAACGCCGTGAGGCGATCGAGATTCGTGGCGTCACCGAGACCATGATTCGGGAACGCGTTCGCGAACAGATTCGTTTCGCCGTGCAATGCCATGTAATTGAGCGCCAGCATCTCGACGAGCAGATTGACGTTGTTCGCGCCCGGCGTGCCCGCGCGTTGCACGTTGCCGTCCGCCGAGAAGAAGCCGATCTGCTGATGCTGGGCTGCCGTCAAGCCGCTCGTCGTCAACAGCTGCGCCCGGCCTCCGGGGTTGTACACGAGGAAGAACGACGCGGCCGTATCCTGGTTGTCGCTCGTCCACTCGCCCTTACCGCGGCCGTTGACGGAATCGTCGATGACGCCGTTGCTCGACAGCGATCCGTCGCTGAACACGTAGAGCACCAGAGGCACGGCGCGGCGCGCCGCGTACTCGAGGCACGCGCCCATGCAACGGCCGGCGCGGAAGTCCTTGACTTCGCCCTCCTGACGCATGCCGCCGTGGTAGTCGTAACCGCCCATCGTGACGCAGCCGGCGCCCGCGTAGCCGTCGATGACGAGCTTCATGATCGAAGCCGTCTTGCGGAATTCGGACTCGTCTGCGCCGCCGCCGTTCCACTCGGTATCGCTGAAGATGCCGCCGGTTCCGACGATGCCGTTCACCGGCGCGCCGGGGTCGAGATTGACGTTGCCGAAGCGATCCGCCACGTCCGCCGACTTGAGATAGCCGCATTTGACGAGATTCTTGATGACCGCATCCTGCGTCACGCCGGTCGCCACTTGCGGATCGTCCATCTTCGCGCGGCTCAAACGGTAGATCGATTCGAGCACGGCAGTCGCGTCTTCGGGGCCGAGCAAGCCGACGAGTTGTCCCGTATCGACGAGACCCACGGCGTCGCTCGGACGGTCGACTTTGGTCGGACGAAATTCCGGATTGACCATCATCAACGGCGCCATCGAGTTGCCGCCCGAATCGCTGTTGCGCGAGCCGCATAGCGTCAGGATCGAGCCGTCGGCGCCCGCGCGCTGGATCGCGTAGAGCGGATTGTGCGGG
>DATCIQ010000487.1:0-13076 GCA_036507635.1 Gammaproteobacteria bacterium | reverse complement strand
GCGGCTCCTGCGGCACGGGGCGCTCCTCGATGCCGACGAGCGGCTCGCCGTTCGTGCGATCGAGTATGTAAACCCATCCCGTCTTGCTTGCTTGCGCGAGGCCTTGGCGCTTACGGCCGTCGATCTCGAGATCGAACAGGATCACGGGATTCGGCGCGTCGTAATCCCAGAGATCGTGATGCACTTGTTGAAAGTGCCAGCGATATTCGCCGGTCTTTGCATCGACGGCGACAACGGACGCCGAGAACAAATTGTCGCCGGCGCGGATCGAGCCGTTGTAGTCGGGACCGGGATTACCGGTCGAGAAATAGAGGAGCCCGAGCTCGGGGTCGACGGCCGGCGTTTGCCAAACCGGCGCGCCGCCGTCCATCCAGATCTCGTTGGTTTGCGGCCAGGTGTCGTGCCCGACCTCGCCTGGACCCGGAATCGTGTAGAACGTCCAGACAAGCGAACCGTCGTCGGCATCGTACGCTTTGACGCGGCCGCGGATCCCGCGCTCGCCGCCCGCGAAACCCGTGTACACGAGGCCGTCGAAATAAAGCGGCGCGCCTGTAATCGTATAGCCCTCCTGCCAACGCTCGGCTTGCAGGGACCAAACCACGGCACCCGTGGCTCGATCGAGCGCGACGAGCTTGCCGTCGAGCTGGCCGACGAAAATCTTGCCTTCGCCCGAACCGACGCCGCGGCTCGTCCAGCCGCAACAAACGGCGTTGTTGGCCGGATCGAGATTTGCCGCGTAGCTCCACAGGATCGCGCCCGTGTCGACGCTCAACGCGAACACGTCGTTCGCGCCGGTCACGATGTAGATGACGCCGTCGGCGACGATGGGCTGCGCTTCGCCCGAGTACTGCGGGCCGATGCCCGAGCCGTTCAAATGCGTGAGCCACACGCCTTTGAGGTTCGCGACGTTGTCGCGGTTGATCTCGGTGAGCGGCGAGTAGCGGCGGTTGTAGAGATCGCCGCCGTTCGTCGCCCACGCATCGATGGGCGGCTGCACTAGCGGGTGCGGCGCGGCACGGTTTTCGGCGCGCGCACTGGGCGCGCGCTCTGAGGGCGACGTGCAGGCCACGGCTGCGATGGCCGCCGCGATGCTCACCGCGGCCATCGCCGAGCGTTTCGGTAAACGATGCATAGACGACGCGGCGCCCATCACTCGCCGGCGAGTCGGTCGATCACGTACGCGCTTACGTCGCGAATTTGCACGGGCGTGAGCGCGCCGCCGAACGTGGGCATGTCGCCGCGCCCCTCACTGACGATTTGCGTCACGGCGCCCGCGGTGCCCGAGTCGACGAGTGTGGGCCCGCCGCCGTGGCCGCCCGTGCCTTCTTCGCCATGACAGAAGAGGCATGCGGCCTGGTACACCGTGAGCCCGTTGTCGAGATCCGGCTCGCCGCCCGCGGCTTGCGAGAACGTCATGACGGCGCTCGCGGAAGCGGCCGGGCCGAGCGTGCCATCGAGCGAGAACAACCAGACGCTGTCACCCTTGGCAGAGCCCGCGAACAAGTTGCCGGCCGAATAAGCCGCGACGTATTGCGTGCCGTCGTGCTCGAAGACGCTCACGGGTGCGTTCATGCCGGCGCCCGTCTGGAATTCCCAGAGATGCTCGCCTGTGCTCGCATCGAGGGCGAGCAAGCGGCCGTCGTTGCGGCCGACGAACACGAGCCCGCCCGCCGTCGTCGCCGAGCCGCTGTAGCACTGGTCGGTCCAGTGCTGGCGCCACACGATCTTGTTCGTGCGCATATCCATAGCGGCGAAGATGCCGAGTGTCGGGATCGACGCGCCGCCGAAGACCCCGCCGTAATAGGGCTTACCCACCGGCGGCCGCTCGTCGGAGATATCCTGGACGCCGAAGAAGCCGACGGCGTCGCTCGCACACACATAGAGATAGCCGGTGCGGGGATCGTATGAGCTCGCCGGCCAATTCGCGCCGCCGGTGATCCAAGGCTTCGCAACGATGACCTCGGTCCAGAACGGCGTGAAGATGCGGCCTTCGTTGACGAGCCGATAACCTTCAGGAGCGATGTCGATATGCTGCGGCGAGAACGCGTCGCCGATGGGATAAGGCTGCGTCGGCGACGTCGCCTGGCGCGGCTCCTGCGGCACGGGGTGCTCCTCGATGCCGACGAGCGGCTCGCCGTTCGTGCGATCGAGAATGTACACCCAACCCGTCTTGCTCGCCTGGGCCAGACCTTTGCGTAGCCGGCCGTCGAGCTCCAAGTCGAACAGGACGACGGGGCTCGGCCCGTCATAGTCCCAGATGTCGTGATGCACTTGCTGGAAATGCCAGCGGTACTCGCCGGTCTTCGCATCGACCGCGGCGATCGATGCCGAGTACAAGTTATCGCCCGCGCGTACGGCGCCGTTGTAGTCGGGACCCGGGTTGCCCGTCGAGAAATAAATGAGCCCGAGCTCGGGATCGACGGCCGGCGTTTGCCAGACCGACGCGCCGCCATGCATCCAGAGGTCGTTGTCCTGCGGCCACGTCTCATGACCGACCTGGCCGGGTCCCGGGATCGTGTAGAACGTCCACGCGAGCGAGCCGTCGTCGGCATCGTAGGCGTTGACGCGCCCGCGGATGGCGTACTCGGCGCCCGAGAATCCCGTGATGACGAGGCCGTCGTAGTAGAGCGGCGCGCTCGTGATCGTGAAACCTTCCTCCCAGCGCTCGGCTTGCGTCGACCAGACGACGGCGCCTGTCTTCTGATCGAGCGCGACGAGCTTCGCGTCGAGCTGGCCCACGTAAATCTTGCCGTCGCCCAAACCGACGCCGCGGCTGCTCCAGCCGCAACACACCGTATCGATCGTTTGATCGAGATTCGCTTGGTAGCTCCACAAGCGCTCGCCCGTCTCGATGTCGATCGCGAACACGTCGTCGGCGCCCGTGACGATATAGAGCACGCCGTCGTAGACGATCGGTTGCGCTTCGCCGGAATATTTCGTGTCGACGCCGGAGCCGTCGAGCCGCGCGCGCCAGACGCCTTTGAGATTCGCGACATTGTCGCGGTTGATTTGCGTCAACGGCGAATAGCGTTGGTTGTACCAATTGCCGCCATTGGTCGGCCAGCCGCTCGTCGGCGGTTGCGTCAAGCTCGTGCCCGAGAACGCCGGCGCCGGATCCTGCGCTCGAGCCGGCGCGACGAGCGCAGTCGTCCCGGCGAATGCCGCGGTCAACGCAATACAGCTGACGCTCGACTTAAGACGCGAGCTCGCACTTCTGGTCATGATGCTTCCATTCATTCCGCAGTTTGGCCGGGCCCGCGCCCTGCGACCGACGTCGGGGCGCAATCGTAGCAGTTTAAGCATGGCACCCGTAGTCTTCGGCACGAACCCCCGTCTGCGTCCGGCCCTCGCAGGGCCCGCGATGTCGCTATGAGCGCTAGCGTACCGAACCCGCCGAGCGTTCGGCGTACGCTCGATGCAACATAGGAGAAGTGTCATGAAACTAAAGATGATCGTCGTTTTCGCGGCGGGGGCTTGCATCGGCGCTCCTGCGGCTACGTTTGCACAGGGCGTACAGCAGGTCGAAGCGATCGCGAGCTCCGACGTGTTGAGCCAGATTTCGATGTACAGCTATCGAGAGGGCCGGAAGTCGGATCTGTTCTTCCGCGGCACGCCGATCGCGGCGAGCGCAGAGGGCAAAGCGCAGGTGGAATATCAGGACGGCAACGCGCGGATCGAGGCCGAGGTCGAGAACCTGCCGGAGCCAGCGTCGCTCGGTCCTTACACGACCTACGTGCTTTGGGCGCTGACCCCCGACGGCCGTGCTACGAATCAAGGTGTGATCGGAGCTTCGGGCGGGAAGGGGACGATGGATACGCAGTACGGTGCGTCGCAGTTCGCGCTGATCGTCACGGCCGAGCCCCATTTCGCGGTCACCATGCCGAGCAAGATGATCGTGCTATACAACGTCACCGACGACGTGCAGGCTGCCGAGTCGAAGGTCGCTACGCTGACGGAGCGCGCCGACTACGCGATGCTCACGGGCATTGCAATCGACGCTGAGACGAATCCGCTCGAGATCGTGCAGGCCCGATACGCGGTGGCGATCGCTCGCGCCGCAGGCGCGGATCGATTCGCATCGGCAGCGTATGCGATGGCTAATCAGAAGTTGGCGGCTGCGGAAACGGCGCTGCGTGGCAAGAGAAGCGAGCGTGCCACCGCTGCCGGCTTGGCCCGCGAAGCCGTGATCGCCGGCGAGGACGCGCGCCGCTCCGCAATGCTGGCCTCGGCGGCATCCGCCGCGGAAGCCGAGCAACGGGCCGCGACCAAAGCGGCGACCGAAACAGCGAACGACGTAGCGCGCACCGCTGCGACCGAAACGGCCAGGGAATCTGCCGCCGCCGCTACAGCAGCCGCGACCCAAGCTGCCACTGCTGCGACCGAAGCGGCCATCGCAGGCGCCGCCGCGACCGAAGCCGCAACGCAGGCCGAACGTCAAAGATCCGCGGTCGAAGCGCGCAACGATCTCCGCAATCGGCTGAATGCCGCATTACCGACACGCGAGTCGGACCGCGGACTGATCTCGGAGATCGGCGATGTGCAGTTCGCGACGGGCAAGGCGGAAACGAACGCATCGGCACGCGAGAGCCTCGCGAAGTTCTCAGGCATCGTCGCGTCCTACCCCGACTTGAAATTCCACGTCGAGGGGCACACCGATAGCGTCGGTAGCGTTGCGACCAACAACGAGCTCTCGCTGAGGCGCGCGATGACCGTTCGCGACTACCTCATCGGCCAGGGCGTACCGGCATCGAGCATCGACGTAGCGGGCCTCGGCTTGTCCATGCCGATCGGCGACAACTCCACGGCCGATGGGCGCGCGCGCAATCGCCGCGTCGAGATCGTGATTTCAGGCGGGCCGCTGGCCGCGGGATAACGTATTCTCGGATCCGGTTGCTCTGCTGTGAGCGGCGCGCGAAGGCGCGCCGCTTTTTGCTGTCCCGACGGCTCTGTACGGTCCCGCACAGCCGGTTTAAGATGTCCAAAGGTCTTCATAAGGAGAAGAAAAATGCTCGAGACCATTGCAATCATCTTGATCGTGCTCTGGCTTCTGGGATTCGTCACCTCGTACACCATGGGTGGATTCATTCATGTCCTCTTGGTCATCGCGGTCGTGGTGATCCTGGTTCGTGTTATTCGAGGTCGAGGCCTGTAACCCACGCGGAGATAATAATGAACGCAGTTAAGATTGCGGCGCTCGGGCTGATCGTTGCCGGCATCCTGGGTTTAGCGTATGGCAGTTTCACCTACACCCAGGAGACCCATGAGACCACGCTCGGACCTTTCAAGTTTTCGGTAAGGGACAGAGAAACGGTCAACGTCCCAGTCTGGGCCGGCATAGCGGCGATCGTGATTGGCGGAGGGCTCCTGGTGTTTGGCGGCAAGAAGAACTAGCCGCAGCAGCGGCGGCCGATGGCGTGTCGACGCTACCTACGCCTGGTCCGACGCTCGACGTCCTCGCCTGCGTCTTCGACGCCCTCTCGCACATCGTCGATCGCTTCTTCGACGCCCCCGCGCACGTCTTCGACCGCCTCGTCGATGTCCTTTCCGGTGCGCTCGAAAGACCCTTGTCTTGCACAGGCGCAAAGCATCAGCAGCAAAAGCATTGCGGCAAACATTCTCATGTGACCTCCAACTTACCGTTGACGGACAGGCGTGGTTGGCACGGTTATCGATCTCTTTAGAGTCTCATGACGCGCGCCAGTCGGCGTGCCGCCGAGAGGAGCACAAGTCCGCGACCCAACATACGGAAGGTGCGAGTCCGCCCGAGCAATATCAGCAGGACGGCGCCGCCGGCGATGACGGTCGGGCGCAGCAGAAACCCGCGGGCGGTCATTGCTACGCGGTCAACGGACTGCAACCTGGCTTCAATGCCGCTGACCTGGCGCGCCATCTCGCTGCGCTGAACGGCGCAGCGAAGGCGCAGCGCGGCTTCGCGACTTGCAAGGTCGACAGTGCGAATGCTCATGTGTCCGTTTCCCGGGTGCTACCTGTGGAGGCGGTTCTGTAGCTGCGCGCGATCCTTGGCAAGCTCGGCGAGCGTGCCATCAAGCATATGCGGCTTGCTGCGCACTTTGGCGCGCAGCACCAGCCCGCTCACGATCGCGATGCCGAAGAACAGACTGGTAACCAGCACCGATGCCAGCAGCCGATGCGTATTCCAAAAAACGAAAATGACGGCCATAGCGCCCAGTAACAATCCGATGCCGGCGGCGAACAACGTGAGGAACGCCCACAGCATGATGCCGGCGGCGCGATGAATCTCCTCTTGCAGCTCCGTTGTGAGGAGCTCCAGGCGCGTCTGCGCGATCGCGACCACCGTTGCGAGCAGGTTGGTCAGTGATCTGAACAGACCGCTCACGGGACCGGCATAGTCGCCGCTCCGCGGGTCTCCTAGGGGAGACACTCTGTCGTCGTCAGTCAAGATAAGCGGCTCGTCGCAGAATCGCTCAACGACGGCTTATCAGCAGCCCAAGCACCAGGCCGATGCCTGCCGTGATCCCCGCCGTCTGCCAGGGATTGTCCCGCATGTATTCTTCGGCCTCTGAAGCGAGGGCACGGGCGCGCTTGAGCGCCTCGTCCTCGACGCCGGCGAGACGGGCCTTAGCCTGACGCAGCGACTCCTCGGTGCGCGCTCTGGCTTCCTGGACCTTCTCGCCGGTTTGCGCCGCGGTCGCTTTCAGCAAGGCTTCAGCGTCGTGAACGACAGCCTGCATGTCCTCGATCAGCTTGTCAGTGGTTACGGTTTCACTCATGGTTCTTTTTCTCCGACGGGGCATAACGAAACTCCGCGAGTCACAATGTTGGCATCGCCACGATAATCTTGTCCGCTCAGAGATCGCAACGGTCCACCCTTGACAATGGACCGACCGCCGCTCTCCCGGCATCGGCTAATTGCAGAAAAATCGGCGTCTGATGGTCAGACCCAAGCCGCCCAGCAGAGACATTAGCCCTGCAAGCACAAGTAACGGCAGCGGGCCTGCGGTACTAGGAAGCGTTCTCGCCGGCGCGCGATCGGCCTGCGCCACCTGCGCCACCGGGGCCGGTTCCCTCACAATCTGCGCCAGTTGCTCGGTCGGAGCACCCGGCGTGCTGCCGACGGCAAAGATCCCCTCGGGAACGTATAGGTTCAACTCTTGACCGCGTGTCAGCTCGGAGAACTGATAGGTCCGCCCGTCGATCGACACGCGTTGCTCGGACGCGGGCATCAGGGTGAGCTCTTCCATCGATCGACCCTGACGATCCTTGAATTCCAACGTGACCGAGCCATCGCGATTGCTCCGCACGAGATCGGCCTCGAAACGTGCCCATTTCGTGCCTTCCGCGATCACAACCTCGTGACAGCCTTCGCCGATCCTCGGATACTGCGCGAGCAAGTCTGTGTTCCAGGCCACTTCAGCACAGCTCGCCGACTGAACTCTCGGCTCAGGCAGGTTCCCCGCGTCGGTCCGCTGCTGAGCACCGGCGGCGCTCGCGCAAATGGCACCGATCAGCGTCACTGCTATCCGGAATCCACCTAATTCACTCATCTTCGTTTCCATCTCTTTTCCCCTGCAATGAATAACCCATAACAACGCCTACCTAACGTCTTACGCTTCAGTCCACAGCCACCGCCCGCACGATAAAGCGCTGCGGTGCGGTACCGACAAAATAGAACGGATAGCAGGTCACAAGGGTGACGGCGGGGACGTCCGTATCGTGCAGCGGCGAAATATCGGTGGGCTCCACGATCGAAAGGTCGATGACTCGGTACTGGCGCCGTCGCGACAGGCTTTCGAGCTCGACGACATCGCCCACGGCGACATCCTTGAGCGCCCGGAAATATCCGTCGCGATGCGCCGCGATCGCGATGTTCCCGTCGCTGTCCGGCGGCGCGGTACCGGAGACCAGTCCGGCGCCGCGATTGAGGTTACGCTCACTCGTATCGGCGTAAACCGGAACCTCGAGATCGACACGACGGATGCGCAGCAGCGCCGCGGGCAGCGGCTGCGATTCAGACTCAGTGACTTGCGCAGCATATGCGCGGACGCGGCCTTCCGACCAGTGTGTTTGATCGGGCGCGCGATGTGCCGACGCAGGCTCAAGGCTGATCCGATCGATGTCGCGCGTGACATGAGCTTCAGCGCTCATTGCCGAGCGCGCCTGCGTGAACGTCGCGATCGCTTGTCGCCGCTCGAGCTCGCCGTAGGCGCGCGCGCCGAAATATAGCGCGATAAGGACGATCCCAAGAGTCCAGCACGCTGTCTCTAAAGCATGACGTATCGATCTGCCTGTCACGGCGTCGGCTCGCAGGGTCACCATTGCGGTCCTAATTTTTTGCTCATGGGCTGGCGCGTCGGTACTGCGATAAACGCGTACGAAGGTATTTGTAACCCGCAAGCGACATCGCCGCCGCTCGTTCGCGCTAAGGGGAACCGACCGGCGCGCAGCGGCGCTCGATCGTCGTCGTGGTTCTCTGCTCGGCGCGGTTCTCTTGAATCTCTTCCTGGATCTTGCGGCCGATCAGCGCCCCGGCGGCGGCACCTGCGGCCGTCGTGATGTCACGGTCGCCGAGGTCCTTGCCGATCGCGCCGCCGACGATAGCGCCGCCCGCCGTACCGGCGATCCGGTGCTGGTCGACCGGATCGGTCTGCACCGCGACCTCCTCATCCCAACACTCTGCGGCGCTCGCCTGCTCCCCGACTTCAGCGTCCTCGCCAAGAAAAGTGTAAGCGGCAATCCCACCGGCCGTTGCGAGGCCTATTCCTGCCACCACGCCAATCAACGTAGATCTGTTCATCGGGAATACCTCCTAGGTATGCCAGACACAATGACCCTTCTCCGGTCGCCCGGTCTGTGCGGTAGCGCTCACACATCCGGAGTGCGCTCAGTCGATGGTGTGCGCTGCCGTACAGACCGCGCGTCGCCCGGCGCCTATGTTGGTAATCATGAACAAACATCAAATCAAAGGCCGAATCAAGAAAGCGGAAGGCAAGATCAAGGAAGCCACCGGCCGCATCATCGGCAACAAGAGTCTCCAAGAGAAGGGCGAGGCCCAGAAAACCGCCGGCAAGGTCCAAGCGGTCTATGGCGATATCAAGGACAACCTCAACGAGAAGTGATCACGTATGAGACGAATGATCGTTGGCATTACGGTGTGCTGTCTCACGGCGGCGTGCCAAACACTGCAGACGACTCGACCCGGCGCGGTCCAAGTGGATCGGGAACAGCGGGTGTTGTCGTTCATCTCGGAGCAGGACATGCAGCGGTCCGCGGCCGAGGCCTACTCTCAGCAACTGCAAAAGGCGCAGGGGGAAGGAAAGCTCAACACAGACGCCGCGCTAGTCCAGCGAGTGAAAGCAGTCAGCGAACGCCTGATCCAACAGACGACCGTGTTTCGAGAGGACGCGCGTAGCTGGCCATGGGAGGTCAACGTGCTGTCATCGCCGGAGCGCAACGCCTACGCGATGCCTGGCGGCAAGATCATGGTCTACTCCGGCTTGATCAGTGCGCTCGACCTAACCGATGCCGAGATTGCCGCGGTCGTCGGTCACGAGATCGCTCACACGTTACGTGAGCATGCGCGCGAGCGAGTCTCGAACGCCTATGGTCAAGAGCTCCTAGTGGCGTTCGGCGGCGCCGCGCTCGGCGCAGAAGAGTCCATCCGCGAATTGGCCAACGCGATAGGCCAGGTGACTTTCCAGCTTCCGCACAGCCGCGAGCAGGAATCCGAGGCCGATCAAATCGGACTGGAGCTCATGGCGCGGGCCGGCTACGACCCGCAGGCGGCTATCTCGGTTTGGCAGAAAATGACGGCCACCAGATCTGGTCAGCCGCCTGAATTCTTGAGCACTCATCCCTCCAATGAATCGCGGATCGCCGATCTGCAGGCGCTATTGCCGCGCGTGGCGCCGCTTTACCAGGCGAGGCGGTAGGTAGCCGGTCGTGTCGCGTCGAGGGGCACGTACGCGTCGCTCTCTGTGCGGTGCCGTACCGATTCCCAATGGCATTCGAGGTAGGTTGGCGTCGGAATAGTCTTGCGAGGCATTGAAGATGAGCCTGGGCACAATACTGCTAATACTGCTCGTACTGGTTCTTTTGGGCGTCCTTCCCCGCTGGCCGCATAGCAGGCAATGGGGCTACAGACCTAGCGGGATCGTCGGCGTGGTGCTGATCGTGCTGCTGGTTCTCGTCTTGATGGGCCGGATCTGACCCGCGTCGTGGGCTGTCCGCATGCGCGCTACGCGCATGTGTCGCGTGCCTTTTATGTACGTTACCGTACAGACGGAGAGCGTTGGCCGCGCCTATTGTGCACAAATGGGAAGTGGAACCCTGAACGGCAGTAAGCCTACCGCCGTAACGACACCACCAAGGGCGCAGTACCTGCCGTGCGACGCGGCGGACGAAATTACCCCCGACGCCGTGGGTTCGGCACCGCCACGCTGGGTCGAAGCGTTCCCGGACACAACGAAGGTTTCCCGCACCTTGGCGGCCCCCGAGCAAAAGTTGGCGGCAGCGATGCTGCGGCGGATCGATGCGCTACAACGACAAGATGCGCTTCTCGAGCAAAAAGTGGCCCTGCTCGCGAAAGCGGTCGGGAAGGCGCGCCGCTTCGCATATCACGACGAGCTGACGGGCCTTCCCAATCGCTACCTACTGATGGACCGGTTCAATCAGGCGGCGGTTCGGGCGGTGCGACAGGACAAGCAGGTGGCGTTGCTGTTCCTTGATCTCGACGGATTCAAGAGCATCAATGACTCGCTTGGGCATCCAGGGGGTGACGGACTGCTGCAGCAAGTGGCAACACGTCTGGCCGCGTGTATCCGTACTTCCGACACCGCGTGCCGTTACGGCGGCGACGAATTTGTCGTCTTGCTTCCGGATCTCGATGGTCGTGAGGGCGCAGTTGCGGCGGCGGAAAAAATACGCGCTCATCTCGAGATGCCGTATGTCGTCGACGGGACGTCGATCAAGATCACAGCTAGCGTGGGGATGGCCATCTGTCCGGTCGATGGGAGCAGGTGCGCCGATCTGGTGCGGGTGTCGGATCGCGCAATGTACGTCAACAAGGCGCGCGGTCCCGCCGCGCCGAGCGTCCTCAAACTCGCACGCTAAAAGGCTATTGCGCGATCAGATGTTGAAGTCGTTGACGTCGAATAAGCCAATCAATCCGCTGACAATCAAATAGATGGCGACGATATAGTTGAGTAGCCGAGGCACGACCAGAATGAGGATCCCTGCGATCAGCGATACCAAAGGACCAAGACTCAACGTGATATTCATGGGGTAAGCCTTTTCGTTGTTGAAGATGATCCGGCGACGACAGAAAATCGCCACACGCCAATAGCGTTTACGCCGAGATCGATTCTCGTTCTGTACGGTCCCGCACAGAGCGTCGTTGACTTAGGTCAGCTCGCAATTCTGTCCGGGAGAAGGCGATCGTATTCCTTTTTGACGACTGCGTAGCACTCGCATACGCGGGTTTCGAGCTTTGCACGGTCCAGCACGGTGATGTGGCCGCGGCTATAGTGAATCAATCCGCCCTTTTGCAACTTTCCGGCGGCCTCGGTCACACCCTCGCGGCGCACCCCCAACATGTTGGCGATCAATTCCTGAGTCATGCTCAATTCGTTCGACGGCAAACGGTCGAGGCTCAACAAGAGCCAGCGGCATAGTTGCTGCTCCACGGAGTGGTGCCGGTTGCAGACGGCGGTTTGCGCCATTTGCGTAATCAATGCCTGCGTGTAGCGCAGCGCCAGATGCTGCAGTGTGCCGCCCTGGTCGAATTCCTTTTTCAGTACCGCCGCTTTGAGCCGGTAACCGTAGCCCGCGCTTTGCACCACGGCCCGGCTCGGCGTGGTTTCCCCACCCATGAATAACGCGATGCCGACCAGGCCATCGCTGCCGGTCACGGCGATTTCCGCCGCCGCCCCGTTGTTCATGACGTAGAGCAAAGAAATAATGCTATTGGTGGGGAAGTACACGTAGCGCAGCTCGCCGCCGGCCTCGTAAACCGCCCAGCCGAGCGGCAGCGTCACGAGCTCCAGGTCGCGAAGTAGGCGCTCGTAGTCCGGCGCGGGCAGTGCGGCGAGCAAGTGGTTTTGCCGCGGGCTCTGCCGTCCGGATACGGCTGAGATGTCACGCATGCGCACAGGTGCTTGATGACAAATACCCTAGTTTAAATTTACCTCCTCGTAATCAAAAAGACCAGACCCCTTCTGTACGCTAGCGCACAGGGCTGTTTGCAATGGCGTGTGGCAACGCAGCTCCTTGAACGAGACGAGTCGCCGGCGCTGCTCGTCCCAGAGGGCCAGACGCAGGCCCTTGAGGCTTTGGAACAGCGTAAGCCGTCCAAGATATCGTAGCTCGGGAAAGTCATGCAGCACCTCGGGCAGGCGATAGTATGGAATCCGGCTCGCCAGATGATGCACGTGGTGCACTCCGATGTTCGCCGTGAACCATTTCAGAACTCTCGGGAGATCGTAGTAGGAGCTTCCATGGAGCCCTGCTTCATATGCATTCCAGCCGTCCGTCGTCGCCCAGTATGTTTGCTCGAACTGATGCTGCAAATAAAAGAGCCAGACGCCCGCCGCGGCACTCAAGAGCACGACCGGCACGTGAATCAAGATGAACGAGCGCGGGCCGACGATCCAGATCATCGCGCCCACCACGGCAACGATCGCCGCGTTGGTGGCCATCGTGCTGAGCCATGACCTCCACCCCGCCCGCTCGAAGCCGATCGGTAGACGATTCCGCAACACGAAAAGATAAATGGGACCGAGGCCGAACATCACGGCGGGATGACGATAAAGCCGGTACCAGAAGCGCCCCCAGCCCGAGCGGGCCAGATACTCGGCAACGGTCAGTGTAATGACATCGCCCGTGCCACGGCGATCGAGATTGCCGGACGTCGCATGGTGAATGGCGTGACCCCGGCGCCAGTGATAATAAGGCGTGAATGTCAGAACGCCGATAACACGCCCCACCCAGTCGTTGCCGGCTCTACTCGGCAAGAACGAGCCGTGGCCGCAGTCGTGTTGGATCATGAACAGGCGGACCAGAAGACCGGCCGTGGGCAAGACCAGCAGGCCGTAGAGCCA
>DATCIQ010000486.1:0-3175 GCA_036507635.1 Gammaproteobacteria bacterium | reverse complement strand
CATCCAGCCCTAGACGGCGCTTAGTGGCTTGCGGGAGTTCTACGCCGTCTTCGTCTTTGAGTGGTGGCGTGTGTGTGATGGGAAGGACGTACGCGACAGTGCGACCGGCATTCGTGATGCGCGTCAGTACGATGCCGCAGGCACGATCCTTGGTTCCATCCTCCCGGCCTGTCCTCACTTCGTTCCACCAGAGATAGGCGTAACGAATGACTTGGCCCGGTTGCGGGAGTGGGAGGACCATCCGCGGGCGGTCAAGTCATTTCGTGGTTGTAGCGCATGGCTTCTGCGGGAATCTCCACGGCATCGAGCGCGGCAAGCTCTTCGTCCGTGAGCTCGGAGACGTGTATGGCCCGACGATCTAGGCTTCGCAGGCGCCGATATTCCTCGGCCGAGAGCAGCACGACATCGTCGCGACCATGAGTGGTGACGATCACCGCTTCTCGGTGGGCCACACCCCGAAGGCGGCCAAATTCCCGCTGAAATTCACTGGCAGGGACTCGTGCCATGGGTAGTCTCCAAAGCAGAATTGAGTTCGTATTATACGCAAATTTCGTATTTTGCGAAATCGACCTTCGGTCTTACGTAGCTGCCGTGTGGCTGTATGCAGATCGCGGGAGGGCGCGAAACGGTCACGATCACAGAGGGGCAGATCACGGAGTTCTGAGGCGGGAACTGCCGCGGGTGGCGCCGCTGGACTCCGCGAGCTCTCACCCGGCGCGCCACTGCTGCCGCTCGCCGAGCACGCGGTGTTGCTGCGCGACGGAAGCACCGTGCTCACCGGCCGCGTCGAGACGGAAGGCGATTTGATCTACGTGGCGGGCCGCGCGGTGCGCCAGTCCGACACGGCGCTCGATGACGACGTGAGCGCTGCGGAAGAAGCGCCGGGCGCGGCCCACCCCGGGAGCGAGACGTCCTACGCCGCGCACGTCGCCGCAACGGGAACTGCTGTAAGGCTCGCCAGAGGCACGGCACCTGCGAGCACCATGGGCGACGACTCGGCTCCAAACGGGTGAAACGGGGCCGCCCGACGTTAGCAACTCCTGACGCTAGGAACAATCCTGCGGGTTGCACTATCGCCCCGATCACGCTTGCGCCCGTGCTCGAAATCGCGATGATGGTGCCGGGGGGCGTATCTCACCATGGACCAGCTCGTCGCGGGATCGCTGCTTGGACCTTACCGGATCGAGGGCGTGCTCGGCGTCGGCGGCATGGGTCGCGTCTACAAGGCCCGAGACACGCGGCTCGACCGCGCGGTCGCGATCAAGACTTCCGAAGACCGATTCTCGGAGCGCTTCGCGCGTGAGGCGCGCGCGATCTCCGCGCTCAATCACCCGCACATCTGCACTCTCTACGACGTCGGCCCGGACTACCTCGTCATGGAGCATATCGAGGGCGAGACCTTGGCCGATAGGCTCGCATCGGGTCCGATTCCGCTCGAGGAGGCGCTCGCGCTGGCCGCGCAGATCGCCGATGCGCTCGACGCCGCGCACGAGAAAGGCATCATCCATCGGGACTTGAAGCCTGCCAACATCAAGATCACGCCGAGCGGCGGGGTGAAGGTGCTCGATTTCGGGCTCGCGAAGATCGCGCGGGAGGGTGAGAAAGATCTGTCCTCCGCCGCGACCGAGCTCACGCGCGTCGGCGCCGTGCTCGGCACGACGGGCTACATGGCACCCGAGCAGATCCACGGCGGCAACATCGACAAGCGCGCCGACGTTTGGGCGTTCGGCGTCCTGTTGCATGAGATGCTGACGGGCGAGCGGCCGCGCGGCAGCGCTTCGGGAAAATCGGCGCTCGAGGCGGTGCTTGCGACGGGACCCGGCTGGGCGCGCATTCCACGCAACGTGCAGAGGCTGATCCGGCGTTGCCTCGCGGAGGATCCGCGCGAGCGGTTGCGTGACATCGGCGATTTCCGCCTGCTGCTCGAGGACGAGCCCGGCGTCGTGCCCGCGGCGAGCGCGCCGTCGCGCCGTGCGTTCACGGGCGCGATCGTCGCCGCCGCCGGCGCGACGGCGCTCGGGGCTTGGGGCTGGCTCCGGTCGCCGGGCTCGCCGTCGCCGAAGCGCGCGCGTTTCACGGCGACGCTGCCGGTCGGGGCGCGTCTCCATCGGGAAACCGTCGGTGCACCGTCGCTGGCGCTTTCGCCGGACGGCCGTTCGTTGGTCATCGCAGCCACCGGCAACGAAGGCCAACAGCTTTACCTGCGCAGGATCGACGAGCTCGTCGCGACACCGCTCGCGGGCACGGCAGGCGCCGCGAGCCCGTTCTTCTCGCCGGACGGCCTCTGGATCGGATTCTTTGCCGAAGGCAAGCTCCGCCGCGTGCCGGCGAACGGCGGTCCCGCAATAGACATCACCGATGCCCCCGGGGCGCCCGTCGGCGCGAGCTGGGGACCCGACGACCGGATCGTGTTCACGTACGGCTGGCGGTCGCCGCTTTACGCGGCGCCCGCGAGCGGCGGTCGCCCCGAGGTGATCGCACCGCTCCTTGCCGAGCAAGGCTCCGTCAACATGCGCCGTCCCGAGTTTCTGCCCGGCGGTCGCGTCGTGCTGCTCGACAGCAACCGGGCCGGGGAGACCAACGAAGTTGTCCAGGCCATCGATCTCGAGAACGGCCGGCGAGTCGTGCTCTCGGAAGGCAGGACGCCGCGATATGCCGTCACCGGCCATTTGCTCATCGCGCGCGGCACGACGCTCTTCGCGGCGCCGTTCGACCCCGTGAGCTTGACGCTCACGGGCCCCGTCGCGCCGCTCGTCGAGGGCATCGCTGCCGAAGCGGGCGGCACGCTGCACTATGCGGTATCGGAGAGCGGCACGCTCGCTTATGCGCCCGGCGCCGTGCGGCAGGCACTGGTCCTTGTGGACTCGCAGGGAGCGGAGCGGCGCATCGTCGACGAGCAAGCGCGT
This sequence comes from Gammaproteobacteria bacterium, assembly GCA_036507635.1. Taxonomy (GTDB): domain Bacteria; phylum Pseudomonadota; class Gammaproteobacteria; order Steroidobacterales; family Rariloculaceae; genus DATBLZ01. The sequence goes on along the minus strand of DATCIQ010000486.1, from coordinate 269 downwards.
TTCCATCGGCCGCGATTCTCTCCCGATGGGCGGCGACTCGCCGTGGCCGTGGACCGCAGCTCTGCCCGCAGCGGCGATGACGTATGGCTCTACGATGTCGCCGCTCCCGAGCCTGGCACGCCACTCACTTTCGAAGGCGGTACGGGCCCCGTGTGGGCGCCCGACGGCGCCGCGCTCGCCTTCGCGGGGGAGCCGTTCTGGACGGAGCGGCAACCGCCGGGCCTCTACACCAAGAGCGCCGATGGCCGCGGCGAGGAACGGCAGCTTCT
>DATCIQ010000485.1:0-3348 GCA_036507635.1 Gammaproteobacteria bacterium | reverse complement strand
ACCCGAGGGGTGCACCTTCACCGGCAGGTCTGCGATCGGCTGCGGCACCGCGATGTAGTAGCCTTGCGCGAACGTGATGCCGATCTCACCGAGGCGCTTGAATACCTCGCGGGTCTCGACGCGCTCCGCAATCGTGCGGATATCAAACGCTTTCGCCATGCGCGCGATCGCGTCGACGACGCTTTCGTCGGCAGGATCCTTGGTGACGTTGCGAATGAACTGGCCGTCGATCTTCACATAGTCGACGGGCAAGTTCTTCAGATAGGTCAGCGACGACAGCCCGGTGCCGAAGTCGTCCAGAGAGAAGCGGCACCCCTGCTCGCGCAGCGCCTGCATGAAGCGGACGACCGTGCCAAGATTTGCGATCGCCGCCGTTTCCGTGATCTCGAAGCACAACGCGCCTTCCGGAACCGGAGCGGCGCTGAGCTCGCTCAGCAGAAAGTCGAGGAACCGCGCGTCATTCAAGCTCGTGCCCGAGAGATTCACGGCGAGCGTGTAGGGATCCGCACCCGGCTGCGACCGGTACACGAGACCTTCGAGCACCTCGTGAATGACCCATCGATCGAGGCTCGGCATGAGGTTGTAACGCTCCGCGGCGGGAATGAACGCGTTCGGCATCACGATCTCGCCGCGCTCGTCGCGCATACGCAGCAGCAGCTCGAAATGCGGATAATCTTTCGTCGCCGGTGAAATAGGCACGATCGGTTGATAGTAGAGCTCGAGCCGCTCTTGATCCCGGGCGCGGCTGATACGGGCGACCCACTGCATCTCCTGGTGACGCTCGGCGGCGTCGCCTTCCTCGTACACGTGGATGCGATTGCGGCCGTGATCCTTGGCGACGTAACAGGCGACGTCGGCCGCGCTCAAGATGCCCGTGACGCCGTCATTGTCCCGGCCGACGGGGACGATGCCGATGCTCACTCCGACCTGCATCGAGCCGTCACGCCAGGTGAAGCGGAACCGCGCCACGGCCTCGCGGAGCTGCTCGGCCACGTCGGTTGCGCGCGCAGCGGGGCAATCCAACAGGAGAACCGCGAATTCGTCTCCACCGAGCCGCGCCAGCACATCGTGCGCCCGCACCCTTTGCTGGAGAACCTCGCCGAGCTGGCGCAACAGCAAATCACCCGCGGCGTGGCCGCAGGTGTCGTTGACGACCTTGAACTGATCGAGATCCATGTACAGCAACGTGAATGTTTCGAGCTTGCCGTCCTTGAGATCGCGCGCGGCCGCGGATAAGCGTTCCTCGAACTCGCGCCGGTTGATGAGGCCCGTCAGCGAGTCGTGGCTCGCGTGGTAAGAAAGCCTGCGGTGCAGCTGGCGCTCTTGGCTCACGTCATGGAATACCATGACGGCGCCGACGACGTTGCCGCTGCGGTCTTGAATCGGCGCCGCCGAATCCTGGATCGCGATCAGCGATCCGTCGCGGTTTGCGAGCATCGCGTAGTCGGGGATCGTGGCCACTCGTCCTTCACGCAGACAAAGCGACACGGGGTCATCGAGACGCTCGCCCGTCAGCTCGTTCTGCAAGCGAATCACGTCTTCGATGCGCTTGCCTTGCGCTTCGCGGCGCTCCCATCCGGTGAGCTGCTCGGCCACGGGGTTCAAGTATTCGACGCAGCCTGAAGCGTCGGTGGTGACGACGGCATCGCCGATCGACTTGAGCGTGACCTGAGCGCGCTCTTTCTCTTTGAACAGCGCGCGCTCCGCCGCCTTGCGCTGCGTGATGTCCGTGATGGTTCCCTCGCAGTACAAAGTTTCGCCGGCCTCGCTCTTGACGATCCGCGAGTTCTCGAGCACGACGATCGCGCCGCCGTTGCGCCGCCGCAGCCGGTACTCGTAGTTGCGGACACGGCCATGGACCGTGAGCTCGCCCATCAGCCGCTCGCGATCGAGCGGGTCGACGCAAAAGTCGGCGAGCCTGCGCTGCCCGAGCTCGTGGATGCTCTCGAAACCGAGCATGTGCGCGAGCGCCGGATTCACGGAAATGATGTGGCCGCCGGCATCGATCTGAAACACGCCGTCGACGACGTTGTCGAACAACGAGCGAAATCGAGCCTCGCTGAGCTTAAGCGCCGTTTCGTCGTGCTTGCGCCTGACGGCGATGCCGGCGAGCTGCGCGAGGCGCGCGGCAAGGTCGAGCTCCTCGGTCTTCGGGCTGCGCACCGACTCGAAGTACATCGCGAGCGTGCCGTGAATGCGGTCGCCGGTGGTCACGATCGGCGTCGAGCAGCAACTGCGCAGACCGCTCTCGGCCGCGTACTGGCGCAGATCCGTCCACATCGGATCGACCTCGATGTCCGTGACGACGATCTGACGCCGCAACGAGGCGGCCGCGCCGCACGCGCCGGACTGCGAGCCGACGGGCAGCTCCTTCAGAGCCTCGCGAAATGACTCTTTGAGAGCCCCGCAGGCCGTGAGCCTGATCGTCTGCCGCTGCTCATCGAGCAGCATGACGACCGCATGCACGTCGGAGTGCAGCTGCTCCGCGAGGTTCACGACGGCCTGTAGAGTCTTGTCCAACGGCGCGTTGGCGGCGATGAGCTCGAGAATCTTGCGCTCCCCGAATGCGAAAGTGTCGGCGCGCTTGCGTGCCGTCACGTCGATGATGCTCGCGCGGATGAGTTGGCGCGCTCCCGACGGCAGGCGAATGAATCGCACCTCGCAAGGCAGCTCGTTGCCCTGCGAATCGCAATGCAGCCATTCGAATACGGGTCGGCCGCCCTTGAGCGCGCGATCGATGTAGCCGCGGTGCAACCCGAAGGACGGCAGCCCGTCCGACTGAAACTCGGGACTGATGGCCGCCGGGCCGACGCGCAACAGTTCCTCGCGCGACATGCGAAACAGCGTCGCGGCGTTCTCATTCGCGTCGACGAAGTGACCCTGCTCGACGTCGAGCACGACGATTGCTTCCGGCGCATTTTCGACGAGCGCACGATAGCGCGCCTCACTTTCGCGCAGGGCTTGAAGATCTTGAAATCGATCCGTGACGTCGCGTATGCAGAGCACATAACATTCCGCTCTTAGCTGGGCTACACGACTTACGGTCATCTCCGCGTTGAACGCGGCGCCTCTCGGGCGACGCGCCTCGACGAGCTCTGGTGACCAATCGACGCCGGTATCGTCGATGCGTCCCGCGTGTTGATCGAGGTCCGCGGTCGTCGGCAACGACGGAATGAGCTCGCCGATCGGCAAGCCGCAGAGTTCCTCGGGGCGCTCGTTGAAGAGCTGCGTCGCGGCCAAATTCGCGTTGAGCACCTGGCCGTCGCGATCCACGGTCAGGATCGCATCCTTGACGTTGTCGAGGACCGCCTGCAGCGACGAGCCCGACGCCACGGCCCAGTGCTTGCC
>DATCIQ010000484.1:0-14096 GCA_036507635.1 Gammaproteobacteria bacterium | reverse complement strand
CGCGGCGGCTGACAACGGAGCAGGATGGGTCGGGCGAGTGGCGGAGCTCGCGATGCAGTGTCCGCGCCGCCGTCCTGCACTGCTTGCCGAGCCGCTGCTCGCGGTCGGCAGCGGGTCTGCCATGGCTCCTCGGCCGCCCGGCTCGCTCGTGTCGTGGGTCATCGCGCCCGTGTCGCGCGCGTGAGCTCTCGTTCGAGGTTTGAGCACGAAGCACCGTAGACCGACAGAAAACTATCATCGCACAGGAGCTCCAGCATGCCATTGCCGCCAGGGGTGAGCCGCCGAGACTTCGAAGCCGCGCTGCGAGAATTCGAGCAGGTGGTCGGTGAAGACTGGGTCTTCAGCAGCGCGGAGGACGTCGCACTCTATCGCGACGCGTACTCGCCGTTTTGGGACGAAGACGAGGAGCGCCTTGCGTCTGCTGCCGTGGCGCCGGACGGCGTCGAGCAGGTCCAGGCCGTGGTCAACATCGCCGGCCGCTACCGCATTCCGTTGTACGCGATTTCGACCGGTAGGAATCTCGCCTACGGGGGCGCAGCGCCGGCGCTGTCCGGCAGCGTCGTGTTGGATCTAAAACGCATGAACCGAGTACTGGAGGTCAGCGAGAAGAACGCCTATGCGCTGGTGGAGCCCGGCGTCAGCTACTTCGATCTGTACCGCTACATTCAGGACCGCGGACTGAAAGTCTGGATCGACGTGCCGTTGCCGGGATGGGGAAGTCTGATAGGCAACGCCTTGGACCACGGCGCGGGCGTCACGCCGATGCGCGACCACTTCAGCGCCCAATGCGGCATGGAGGTCGTGCTCGCGAACGGCGACGTGCTACGCACCGGAATGGGAGCGCTGCCCGGTGCCGCGACGTGGCAGCAGTTCAAGTACGGAATCGGTCCTCTCATCGACGGCCTCTTCTCGCAGTCGAACTTCGGCATCGTCACCAAGATGGGAATATGGCTGCTGCCCGAGCCCGAGGTGGTGAGGTCCTTGCGGGTGATCGCGCCCCGCCACGACGACGTCATCGCGATGCTGGAGATCCTGTCGAACCTGTTCTACTCGGGCGTAATCGACTCGCACGTGCAGCTGACGAGCCCGGTGCTCAACGGCGCGCGCGACGCGGAGCGAGCGGCGTTGCTGGCGCGCACAGCGACGGCGGAGGACTGGGACGGCGCCGCAGAGCGCAGGAACGTGCCGTTCTGGAACCTGCGCTTGACGTTCTACGGCGCGCGCAAGATTGTGGACGCGCGGTGGGAATACGCGCGTGAGCGATACGCGGCGATTCGCGGCGTGCGCTACGAAGACGGGCCCACGTACGGTTTCCCGATGAGCGCGGACGAGCGCAGCCGAGTCGCGGAGAAGAACATCGTCGGCATCCCGAGCCTGTCGAACTTCGCCGGCCGCACGCCGGCGAACCCCGAAGTAGCCGACGGCCACATGGACTTTTCCGTCATCGTGCCGATGGACGGTCGCGCGGTGCTCGAGGCACTGAAGACGCTGGGCCATGCCTTCGCCGAGGCCGGCGCGGGCAACCTCGGGACCATCCAGTCGTTTCATACGCGGGCGCTGCTGCTCATCAACTCGTTCCCCACGATGCGCGGCGATCGGGACGCCAACCGCCGCGTGCGCGCTGCCTACGAACGCGCCGTGAAGGTCGCGGCCGAGCACGGTTGGGGTCAGTATCGGGTCCACGCGGGCTTCATGGATCTCGCGCTCGCGACTTACTCGTTCAACGACAACGCGCTCACGCGTTTTCACCACGCCCTGAAGGACGGCCTCGACCCGAACGGCATTCTGTCTCCCGGCCGCTACGGTATTTGGCCGAAGCATTTGCGTGAGCTCAAGGGGTCGTCGGCATGAACAGAACGAATCGCATGGGCTTGGCTGCCGCGGCCGCGCTGGTCGCCCTGCACGTCGGCGCGCCGCTCGCGTCTGCACAGGAAACGCTGAAGCAGCGCGGACTCGAAGTGTTCGGGTATTGGTGCGCGCCTTGCCACGGCGCGGGCCCGGGCAATCCGGGCACGGTAGCGCTCTCGGTTCGCTACCAGGGCGTGAAGCCGGCCGCGCTCGAAGAGCGCACCGATCTTGCGCCGGAGGTCACGAAGGTGTTCGTTCGCAGCGGCATCTCGATCATGGCGCCGTTTCGCAAGACCGAGATCACAGATGCGGACCTGGAGGCGCTCGCGGCCTACCTGGCGCCGGACGAGTAGCCGTCCGCAGAGTGGTGGCAGAACGCCGGTTGAGCCCACACCACGAGCGACATGAGACCGGCGGCGGCCGCCACCCACCGAGCTTTCAATGCGAGTTCCATAGCCTGTGCTCCTCTTGCCTCGACTCGGTAATGCCGTGCCGACGAAATCGGATTCTGGGTGGATGCGCTTATGACGGGCTGAGCCGCATTACTCATGAACGCCACGGCGTACCGACGGAGGCTTGTTCGAGACGCTTTTTCGGGATGCGGAGCGGGGGCGTCAGTCACTAGCTGTTCACGCTGCAGAGGCTGCCGGGGCGCGCCGCCTCTCACCCGCGGTCAGCCGCACCCCCCAGTCCCCCAGTGTCGGCCGCTCGCGCGATGGGGCGTTTGAAATTATCCGTGTTATGACACCGCGGCACGGCGCCGGTACGAGCACTCGAACCCGTTTACCGGATGTGCGAGGATGGGCGGCGGTGTTCTGACGCCTCCGTCGCAATATCGCGCTTTTCCCCTTGATATCCGATCCGACCTTCTATGTCGCCGCCGTCATCGGCGTGGTCTTTCTCGGCCTTGCCAAAGGGGGCTTCTCGGGCGTCGGCATCATCGCCACGCCGCTGATTGCGCTGACCGTTCCGCCGGTGCGGGCGGCGGCGATCGTGCTGCCGATCCTGCTCGTGCAGGACGTGATCTCCGTGTGGGTCTACCGGCGCGACTGGGACGCTTGGAACATCAAAGTGCTGCTGCCCGGAGCGGTGCTCGGCATCGGCGCGGGCTGGGCGCTCGCCGCGTACGTTTCCGAGGCCTACGTGCGGCTCGCGCTCGGGCTGGTCGTGTGTGCGTTCGTGCTCAACGTATGGGTCGGCGCCGCGAACAAGGCGGTCGCGCGGCCGAGCGCGCTCTCGGGTGTGTTCATGGGTGTGCTCTCGGGCTTCACGAGCATGATCTCGCATGCGGGCGCGCCGCCGTTTCAGATGCACGTGCTGCCGCAGAGGCTCGACCGCGTCAGGTTCGCAGCGACGGCGGCGGTGTTCTTCGCGGTGGTGAACGCGATCAAGGTGGTGCCGTACCTTCTGCTCGGACAGTTCTCGACCGAGAACCTTGCCACGTCGGCGGTGCTGTTTCCGTTCGCCATCCTCACGAACGTTCTCGGCATCTGGCTCGTGCGCGTCACGCCGCACAAGTGGTTCTACCGGATCACCTACTTCCTCGTGTTCCTGATCTCGCTCGAGCTGATCCGCGGTGGAGTGACGGGAATTTTCGGCTGACGCTCGACTGCGCCGGCGGCCCTTACCGCTTCCGCGCGCTCAAGTGCCCGAGCGGCAGCTCGGTGCGATCGACGACGCGCTGGAGCGTGAAACCGGTCTCGACGTGATCGACGCAGCCCAAGCTCAGCAGCTGGTTGCGCAGGAAATCGTTGTAGCCGTTGAGATCCGCCGTCACAACGCGCAGCAGGTAGTCGTAGCCGCCGGACTCTATCTCGAGAAACCGGGCGAGAACGCGCGCGTTGCCGGCCGCTGGCAACGGACGATTCCGCCGGCGACGCTCGACCGCGGCTCGTTCATCCGCGTCTTTCTCGCGGATCTACCGGGCTTCCGTTCTAGGGCGGGACGGTTCTCACGTTACTTCGACCGAGAGCTCCCGGGTTGGTAAAGGCCTTCGAGAAGCGCCCGGTTGTTGTCCATACAGATGTGTTCCAAGAGGTCGAAAGGTTCGCGCTGAAACTCGTAAGAGATCGACCACGGCTTGGTGAAGAAGACTGGATCTTCGAACGTCTCCGTCGCGAGGATCGTATCCGGGCCGGTCTTCTCGAATACCTGAGTCAGCTTCAGCTGATCGCTGTGCTCGATCCCTACACTGAACAGCCAGCTTCGTGGATCGAGGCCAGTTGTCTCGAAGATGAGCTTGTTGCCTTCGTAGCGCCCCACGGAATAGCCCCACCACCGGGTTTCCAGCGATTCCGGACGTGTGCGGCCATCAACAAAGACACGGTGGTAATCGTGATATAACTCAAAAAGGAACGTGACAAGGCCTTCGGTTTGCACGATCTGGAATGGGAACGGCGAGTGGAAAACGCGTCCCGGCCCACCCGGTTGGCACCAGCCCGTCGGATTTGCCGCGGGGTCAACGTTTTGATACCGCTCCAGTCCGTACGCTGTAAACGGCGGGAGGTTGCCACCGAGCTGCCGCCGGAGCTCCTCTTCGGTGCGGATCGGCTCCCTATTCCAGATCCCATTGAGATTGGGTATGCCGTCCCACGGCGCGGGGCTGATGATCGGCGGCGGCGGCAACTGCGGCTCTTGCGCGCCGGAGGGCGCGACCGTCGGGCCAAGGAGAATCACCAGTGTGACGAGGAAACGCACAACACGTTGCACGATTGACACCCCCACGTTATGGGGATCTGCTTTCATTCGAGCGCTCTAGTGCCCGTTCGCTCAGCCCGGAGAAGATCGTCTCTCCGTCAGATCCGGTCACGGTTCGCATGCTGACCAGTGTTTCTCTGCGATGGGCGCGGAATCCCTCGACCGTGACGTGATCACCCACTTTTAGAGAGTCTTGCCTCCAACCAGCGCGCATGAGAGAGCTCGGGGCTCCGCCTTCGACTTCCCAGTGCGTGACCTGGCTGTCGCGATCGGTCACGTCAATGTAGATCCAGATATGCGGATTCCTCCAATCGACTTTGGTTACGATCCCTGTAAAAGAAACAGGGAGATTCGCGTCGAACTCGGCAGCGAAGGAGTGGTGCGCCAGACTCGGCGTCGCGGCCCCAACGAGTAAAAGGCTAACTGAAACTATCGGCGTGCAGATCCTTGTATTAAGCATCGTTTGCTCGTCCGGAAGGCACCGGGATAAACAGGCCATCTTTCGGCGGGCGAGTAAATCCACCGATCAGCTCAGAATGATGCTGCAAATGCCTCACGTTAATGAAACCAACTACACGCGGTCGCGGGCAAACAGGAGCGGTTTCACGCCGGGCAGCTAGTGCGGCACGTTGCCCTTCTCGAGGCCTTCGAAGACCGCCGTGCATGGGTGAGCCGGCACGAGGCTCCCGATGTCGAGGCGATACTCGGCGCTTCGAACTAGGGGCTCGGAGAGATACACCGGATCGTTGACGATGTTGATCCACGTCAGATAGTCACCGCGCCTGATCCAGAAAGTCGTGACGGTGGCCTGGTCGCTCGCCATTGCGCCGTTGCGGCGCACGTAGTCCTCCTTGAGATGCGTGGTCTCGATCCGCAATATGCCGCCTTCCCAAGTCGCCGTAGAGAAGCCGCCCCAGGTATGGGGCGCCTCCGGCGCAGGCGGCTCTCGGCCGTCGAGGTACACCGGCATGTTCGTGGACTGATGCCATTCCGGGTGGTACGCGACCACCTGCCGCGAAAACGGATCGACCTCTTTGGAGATCCGCAGCTGCGTCGGACCGCGATAGATATAGGCCCAGCCGTGCGGCCGGCATTGGTACTCCGGCAGCGAAAGCAGCGACGCGTGCCAACTTGCGGCGCGGAGGAGCCCGTCTGCGTTCAGCGGCAGGCCCACCCAGTCGCCGACCCAGGGATCTTCGATGCTGTCCATCGCGAACACCGGCACCCACTCGCCGGAGAAATCGACTTGAGCCGAAACGGAACCGCCTGCGAGTAAGGCGGAAGTCAGCGCGAGCAACGCAGGTACGAGGCCCACGTCAGTCGTTCGCAAGGGTTCGTCTCTCTACTGTGATCCGAGCTGCGGTCTCACGTCCTGCCCGCTCGTATACGGACTGCGGCGATGCAGGTCAAGACAGTAGAAACTGAAGCACGGGTTCGGAAGTGCCGCACCGCGATACGCGTTTCTGCGTATGGCGAGGCGCGCGTGCACGCGCAATTCTTCGTCTCGTGTACGGACATCCAACATGGATCTGAAATCACTCTTCGGCAACACAGGCGATGGCGTCTACGCAATCGACCGGAACGGCGTGATTCAGTTCTGGAACGCGGCAGCCGAAAGGATCTTCGGCTGCCCAGCGGCGAAGGTCGTAGGCCGGCCGTGCCGCGAGATCCTCAGGGGACGAGACTGCGCCGGCAACCGGCTCTGCCGCGAGCATTGCTCCGTGCGATCACAAGCCGCCGACGGCGAGCCGATTTGCCACTTCGAGATGCGCACGGCCAGGGCCGACGGCAAACCGATCTGGCTCGATGTCAGCGTCATCAGCGTGCCGGCATCTTCGAACGGGCACGCTGTGCTCGTTCACCTTTTTCGCGACGTGACCGTGTCTCACGAGTTGGAGTCGTTGGTGCGCGCCCAATCCATCTTGGGCAACGCGTCCGACGACCACGCAGTGTCGATGCTCCCCGGTGATCTGACGGCACGCCAGCGCGAAGTGCTGGCCCTGATCAAAGCGGGGGCGAGCACCGCGGAGATCGCCAAAAGGCTCGGCATCAGCCCGGCGACCGTGCGCAACCACATCCAGAACATTTTTGCCAAGCTCGAAGTGCATACCCGGCTCGAGGCGGTGGCCTATGTCAACGGTCATCGCCTGTAGCCACACCCGCGCTGCGCTCGGCGCCGCGTTGACTCGCGGCTCATTCGTCGCGCGCGCGACGGCGACTCGAGAGCTGCGTGGCTGGCACGGCGCCGAAACGAGCTCAGGTAATCGGTCTCGGTGCAATAGCGCAGATACACTAGGAGATCTGAGCCAGTCACCGGATTTACAGCCTCATTGGAACAGCCTATTACAACAGTCAGAGGACATGTACTCGGTGGGCGGTGGAGCCACCGTTCGCTCGGCGAAGAAAGGGCGGTAGCCGCCCGAGGAGAAAGCGTTATGGAACTGCTCGAGGCTCTCACGAACAACGCGCTCTCCATTTGGCTGCGCGAATCGACGTCGATATTTGCATACCCGACTTTGATCGCGATCCACACGATCGGCATGGCGTTCTTGGTGGGTACGAGTTGCGGCGTTGCGCTGCGGATGATCGGCTTCGCTCCGGACCTGCCCCTCAGCTCGCTCGCGGGGTTTTTCCGCCTCATGTGGCTGGGGCTCGTCATCAACGCGATTTCCGGGGCGCTGCTGGTAATGCAGGACGCGACGACGTTTCTGACGATGCCGACGTTCTACCTCAAGTTGCTGGCCATCGCGGCGGCCATGACGCTCGTCCGCTTGTTGCAGAGGTCGGTGCGCGCCGCGACGGACGCTAGCGCCGGCGTTACGCCAGGGGCGCGCGCCGCGGCGTTCGCGCTTTTCGGCGCTTGGTTGATCGCCGTTACCGCCGGCCGCGTGACGGCCTACGCCAGCTGGGTCGGAATCGAGACTGCCGTGGCTGTCGTGACTGTGACGGCCGTGCTGCTGGTCGCGGGCTTTGTAGTCGTGCGTGTGTGGCTCGGTGCGCATCGGCCGCCTGTGAGGCGAGCCGACGCGAGGGCTCGCGCGGCGACGTTGGCCAAACATTGAGAAAGCCACATGACCCGGAAAGCGCGCCAACACTGACGGGGACAAGGATCGGGAGGATCGAGCTATGGAAGACATACTGAACAGCTTGCTGCGCTGGCCCATCGTGGAGGACTACTTCCGGACGTACTCATGGGCCTGGCCGTTGAACGAGGTGACCCATTTCGTCGGGCTGACGCTGCTGGTCGGCATCGTCGGGATGTTCGATTTGCGTATCATGGGCGCATTCAAGAGCGTACCCGTGAATCCGTTGCGGCGATTGCTGCCGTGGAGCGTGCTGGGATTCGTCTTGGTTTCCTTCACCGGACTGCTGTTCGCCACCGGCGTCTACGCCAACATCTCGGTTCCGACCGGCACCGTCATCGTCAACGACGGCTACCTGCAAATAAAGCTGATCTTCTACTTCCTCGCGGGATTGAATCTCCTGCTGTTCTACACGACGGGCATGGCGCGCGCAGTCGAGAACCTGGGCCCGGGCGAGGACGCCCCGCCGCTCGCCAAGACCATCGCGGGTGCTTCGCTCGGCTGTTGGCTTGCGGTCGTGTACTTCGGCCGGTTGATCCCGTGGGGGCAGTTCACTTCGGCCGGCTGATTCCGAGGAGGGGTTCTGGCCGTGGGCACTCGGCGAACGAAGGTAAGGCAGAGGTCGAAGGCTGTGCGAGCTCGAAGGCTTCGGCGAGGCAAGTGCATAGAGCTAGCTGCACGGAGGAGCGTTATGAAGAGCAGATGGGTCGTTTGGTTGGCAGTCGCCGCGGCGTTCGCGGCAGCTACGGGGCAGGTTGCAGCGCACCACTCCTTCAGTGCGACGTACCAGGAGGGCAAGGTCGTCGAGATCCGCGGGCAAATCGTTCAATTCTTGTTCCGCAATCCGCATTCATATGTGCACGTGATGGTCCCGGACGAGAACGGCGAGATGCAGCGATGGGCGGTCGAATGGGGTGGCGCGGGCCAGCTCGGCGAGCAAGGCATGACGCGTTCCACCTTGCGTATCGGCGACGAAGTCGTAATCACGGGAGCGCCGAGCCGGAACACTGAACAGCGCCACTTGCGGATGAACACGCTACTACGTCCCAGCGACGGCTTTAGCTGGGGCGGGAGCGGCGAGGGCTTCAACTAACGCGCGGGGGCACGCCGCTCCGCGCCTGCGCGGCAAGCGCCCGCGGCGTGCGGCCGGATGAGGCAGCCCGGCGCAGAGCGGCGGCGAGAGCACATGGACCTGCGCCGAAGCATTCTCGCCAACGACGGCCGAGTATCGCTCGGCTACCACGTTTATCCGGACATCCCACTGCCGGCGCTGGTCGCCGCGCTGAATCGCAGGCTCACGGCGGCAACGCGCCAGCCGCCGACCCCGGTCACCTACCCACGCGGACTCCCCGTCGATGATGAACGCGTCAGACCAAACGACGTCGCGATGGCGGTCAACGACCTGTTTGACCGACGCGACCGGATGCCGATCGTCGCGGACATGGGTAACAGGCTGTTCACGGCGCTCGACATCGACAACACGGAGCTGGTGGCACCCGGCTACTACGGCACGATGGGTTTCGGCGTGCCGGGCGGCCTCGGCGTGCAAGCGGCCAGCGGCAGGCGGCCCCTCGTTCTGGTGGGCGATGGGGCGTTCCGGATGACCAGGTGGGAGTTGCTCAACTGCCGCCGCTACGGCTGGAACCCCATCTCGAACGCTCGCTCGCTTCGTCGAAAGCTTCAAGCACGCGCGATCCACGTGCGCCCTCATTCGAACCTGCGCTTTTCAGTGAGCCCGCGCGCGATGAATCCGGCGTTTTGCGCGTCGTGAGACGGCGGCGATACTGCGCGTAAGGCGGGGGCGAACCATGGGCGAAATTGTTCTTGCCGCGAAGGTCACGCACGTTCCCACGATGTACGCTTCGGAGCAGGACGGCCCGCTGAAGGGCTGCCGCGCGCAGGCGATCGACAGCCACCGCCGGATGGGCGAGCTGGCCCGCGCCGCCGGCGCCGACACCTTCGTCGTCTTCGACACCCACTGGCTCGTGAACGCCGGTTATCACGTCAATGCTAACGCCGTGTTCAAGGGTCGCCGCAAGCGACTCGAAGGTGGCGCTGCTCGCGAGCGGTTCGTTATCCCACCAGCTCTGGCCAACGTCCTCGTCGACGGGGGCATCTTCAAGATCAGCAGCACATTCAACGAGCTCGTCGACCGAATGGTGCTCGACATGTGGGTGGAGGGCCGCATTGCGGAGTTCTTGGAGATGCTGCCCGACCACGCGCGCCATTGCAGCGGCGAAGGCGGAATGCACGATACCGCCATGCTGTTCGGCGCCCTGGGTTGGGACCGCTATACCGGCCGCGGCCAGTTGCTGTGCGACTACTTTCCGAGCTCCGGCACCGGGCAGGTCAACGTCATGTTCACGCTGCCCGAGTCGGGTGCGTGCGTTGCGCGCGTTTCCGCCGCATCCGGATAGGCAGAAATCGGCGTGCGCCGTCGATGACCAGAGCCGAGCATGAGCAGTGAAACGTACAAACCCATGGAGAACGACATGCGAGACCGTGCGAAATCGATGCTCTGCCCCCGTGAAAAGACCGGTGCGGTGCGCTGTCCCGGACATTGCGCCTGCATAGACGTCCCGGGCGATCCGGAGCCGCATCGCTACCTATCCGAGACGCCGGGAGTCGATCTAGTGATCTTCAACGCGGGGCGGCTCACGTGGAGCACGCAAGTCGACTTTTGCGCGAGGAACTTGCCGCTGACGACACTTGCGGCGTTCCTCGCAAGTGCCTTCCCTGGTCAAGTCTACGTGCCGGGCGCGAAAGTCTACGCGAAGCTCTGGATCGATCTCGACGGGGCCACGTTGGCCCAGGTCGCCACGGCTTCCGGCTTGCTCTTGAAAGAGCCACAGGGGGATGCGGTGGAGCCCGACGCGACCGCTGGCGCCGCTAGCGGCGCGAGCCGAAGCGCATAAGGCCCGGGCGCGGCCGCTCGCCGAGCACCTCCTCACGGAACCGGAAAAGCCCGGCAGGGCGGCCGCCCGTGAAGCTCGCACGCTCGCCAGTCCCCTCGACGAGCCGTGCCTGCGCGAGGAGTCGCCGGAAGTTCTGTTTGTGGATGCGCACGCCCGCGAGCGCTTCCACGGTGCGCTGCAGCTGCGTGAGCGTGAACGTTTCGGGAAGCAGCTCGAACACGACCGGTCGGTAAGTGAGCTTGCCGCGCAGCCGGCCGAGCGCGCTCGCCGCGATTCGGCGGTGATCGAGAGCGAGCGGTATGCCGGTCACGAGGTCCGCGGGCGCCTGCCGATCACGATCGAGAAAGTGCTCGGCGACGAGGCCGGCTTCATAGAGCAGCTCGTAGCGCTCGAGCACGCGGACCGCGTCCCACGGAGCCGGCGCGAGACCGAACGTCACGCGCACGCGCGCACGCCGTGCGCGATTAACGCCGGCCCAGTGTTTGAGCTCCGGGACGAGCTTCTTGTCGAGCAGCCGCGGTCGCCCCGATCGATGGTCCTCCCAGGGGAAGAGCTCGTACCAGTCGCTCCATGCAGCGCCTTCCGACAGCTGTTCCTCGCGCACGAGCGCGAGATACGCGACCGACAGCAGACGCGGCGCAGCGATTTCGGGGCCGCGGTCACGATCCCCGAATGTGTACAACTGCTCGACATAGCCGACCTCGAGACCGGTCTGCCGAGCCACCCAACGCCGCAGCGCGCGCTCAAGGGTTGGGTCGTCGGCGTCCAACGGGCCGGCCGGGATCGCAAACCGCCCGTCTGTACGTACAACCGCGAGCAGCTTGGGACGGTCGCGCGTCACGGCGACGATCACGGCGTCGAGCGAGAGCACAATCGGGCGCGCGCCGGTCTCGGGGCCGCCGGCACGGCGTAGATTCGCGTGAGTCCGAGTCGAGTCCAAGGTTGCGGGCCTCCGTCCGGTTGCCGATTCTGCCTCGATTTCGGATCAACGCGACAGGTGGAGACGCAGCCGCACACCGCCGATTCGGTCCGATCAGGATGCGCGAAACTCGAGGAGCGTTCGTTCGGTTCTGCAAGCATCACCCCGGTCGCGAAGCGTGCTTCTCGCGCTGAATGCGCGCACGAGCGAGCTGTCTCGCGCGCGTCGCTCCGCGGGCAGATCAACAGCGCGTCGACGAGCTATACGGTCGGCGGGCGGCATTTCGTAGCGGCTCCGGATTGGCCGCAAGCTCGGCCCGGTAACGCTCGCGAAACTCGCTCCAGCGGCCGGGATCATGGGCGAGCCGCTTTCGCGGCAACGACATCTGCTACGCTTCGGTTAGTAGGTATTGGGCCGCCAAGCACGGCGGCGAGATCGGCGTTTGCGCTTTGTGTATGGATGCACGCGGCATCGCCGATGCGGAGCTCGTTGAGGGAACGAAAGCAGCTCGCTTGCCGAGCTCGCCGCGTGGACCGCCGAGGCCGACAAAGTCCTCGTTTTTTGACGCGATCGCAGGGGCGATACCAATGGATTCGAGCCGTGCCCGGAAAGGATCCGCCCTGCGGGATGACACTGCATCGCGCACGGCACGTGCAACGCTTCGCCGGGCGTTCTGGTCCTACGGCTTTCGGCCGTTCTTCATGTGCGCGGCCGCCTGGGCTATCGCGACCGTGCTCGTGCTGCTCGCCGCCGCGCTCGGCGGCGCCACCTGGCCGAACGGCGCCTTGCCGCTCACGCGCTGGCACGGCCACGAGATGCTGTTCGGTTTCGTCGCCGCCGCGATCGCCGGATTTCTGCTGACGGCCGTACCGAACTGGACCGGCTCGAAACCGGTGTCGGGCGCAGCGCTCGCGGCACTCGTCGGGCTCTGGCTGCTTGGGCGCGCCGCACTCTGGCCTTGGCTCGGCCTCGCGGGCACGCCCTGCGCACTGGCGGATGCCGCGTTTTTTCCTGCACTCGCACTCTCGCTCGGCGTGCCGCTCGTGCGTGCGCGCAACTACCGCAACCTTCAGTTCCTGATGTTCTTGGCGTTGCTGACTGCGGCCGATCTCGTGTTTCTCGCGACCTGGCTCGGTTGGCTCACGCCCTCGTTGTTCGATCCGCTGCGCTTCGCCGCAAATCTCGTGTTGCTGATGATCGCGGTTGTCGGCGGCCGCATCGTGCCGCTGTTCACGCGCAACGCGCTGCTTCACGACGGCCAACAGTGCGAGATCACGCCGACGCCGCTGCTCGATCGCGCGTCGCTCGCGGCGATCGTCGCGGTTATCGCGGCCGACGCTGTGCTGGCCGCGGACGCGAAGCTCGTTGGCGCGCTCGCCGCGATCGCTGCGCTGCTGCTCGCGCTGCGTCTCGCGCATTGGCAGGGATATCGGACGTTCCGGATGCCGATTCTATGGATACTGCATGCGGGATACGCATGGCTCGTCGTCGCGCTCGCATTGAAGTCCGCCTGGTTTTTTGCGCAACCGCTTTGGACCGCGAATTGGCTGCACGCGCTCACGGCCGGGGCGTTCGGCACGATGATTCTCGGGGTCATGACGCGCGTCGCGCTCGGCCATACCGGACGCGAGCTCGTCGTCGCGAAGCCGATCTCCGTGGCCTATCTGCTCGTGATCATCGGAGCTGCGCTACGCGTCGGGCTCGCGAGCGCGCCGCCGGCTTACTATGTGGCGGGTGTGCTCGCGGCGGGCGCGATCTGGGCTGCGGCGTTTGCGGTCTTTCTCGCGGTCTATGCTTCTATTCTGATCGCGCCGCACGCTGACGAAGCGGCCCGACGAGCATGAGATCCACTCGAGGCACACGGAGCAGGCCCGCGGTTTCGCCTTGCGGGACTTCTGCGGGACTTGCGAGGCGCAAAACCGTATTCGGCCGCTCCAAACAGACCCGCTCCACGTGCTCGATGACCTTGGCAAGTTCCGGCGAGTGGCACGCCGGAAGAGCGTAAACGCTGCCCAAACGTGTGTCTCAGATCGTGAACACGCACTCGCTTGAGACGTGCGCGCGCTCGGGCTTTCTTCCAAGACGTGTCGTCCCGATCAATCGTTCAACGAACGGATGTGACAAGGGCACGTACGGCACCGTCTTCACCTCGCTCACATCGAGAATTCGGAGATTGGCCTTCCATCGCTCATGTTGTACAGCGTCACGGTGTCATGTGATGAGGGTGCATCAGCAAGTGCTGGAATTCGCAGAGTTCTGGCGGCTGAAGTCTCGGGCCGGAGGCCGGCGGTGCCTCGAGGTTTGCGCGATCGGATCCGCCGAATGGCCCTTGAGAACCCTACCTGGGGCGAGGAGAGGATTACGAACGAACTCCTGCAATGATTGCGCACGAAGGCGCCCCAACGCTGATCGGCCGGCCGGGCACAAGGTTCACGCCGTTGGTCGCACTCCTTGGCTGTTCGGATGCCATTGTCCTGGACGACCTCACCGCATCGCCGGAATCGGCCCGGCTCGCGAAAAGCGTCTCGGGGATGCCGGCATCTGGACCTACCGGGATCTCGCCAGGTCGATCGCGATCGATAGACCAGCCTTCAGGCGTGCTCCTACGCGCGCCCCCTCGATGCCCTATGTTCG
>DATCIQ010000483.1:0-2052 GCA_036507635.1 Gammaproteobacteria bacterium | reverse complement strand
CTTCAATTCCTCGTTGCCGCGCGCGCGTGGCAGCGCCGCCAGCGCCTTGTCGCGCGCCAGTCTGACCGCGAGCGTGCGCGGCAGCTCGCCGCGCTCGGGCGTCTCGTCGATCTCGACCGGCAACAGGATGTCCGGCTCCATGCCGGCCTGATTCAAGAGCTGCAGCCGCCGCGGCGATCCGGACGCGAGCACGAGCTTGGGCCTGCCGATCATCGTTCATCCTTGACGCAACGGCGGCAACCAAGCCCCGCCATCCGAGCCTTGCGCATTTCAGGGAAGCGTTCGCAGGAGCCGCGCGCTTTCGGCGCGGAACCTAGCCGAACTGCCCCTTCATGTGAACAGGCGCGCGCTGTGGCGCGCAAACGCATTTGCATGAATTGCAGTTAGCCGCCCGAAGGGGTCGCGGCGCCAAAGCGCGACCGGATGCGCTGCAAGAGATCGTCGCGCACCGCCCGATACGCCTCGAGCCGTTGCTCGCGATTGCCCCAGACCGCCGCGGGATTGGGGATCGGCCAATATTCGACCTGGACCGGACGCGCGCGCGTCAACTCGAGCGCGCGGTGATGCGCCTCGGGCGACAGGCTCACCACCAGATCAAAGTCGAGCCCCTCCAGATCCTCGAGCTCGTCGAGCGTCGCCGGCTTGTGGCGCTTCAGATCGATGCCGACCTCCTCCATCGCGGCGGCGACGAACGGATCCGGCTCGCCCGCGCGCACGCCGGCCTCGGCGATCCTGAGCGAGCCGCCAAAAAAATGCCGCGCCAGCGCGGCGGCCATCGGCGAGCGCACGATATTGTGCGCGCACAGGAACAGCACCGATTGCGGCCGAGCGCCGGGCTGAGTCGCGTCCACTTCAGCCCTTCCAATGCAGCGCGCAGATCAGCGTGAACAGCCGCCGCGCGGTGTCGAGATCGACCTTGATCTTGCCCTTGAGCCGCTCGACCAGGAGCTCCGAGCCCTCGTTGTGCAGGCCGCGCCGGCCCATGTCGATCGCCTCGATCTGGGTCGGCGTCGCGGTGCGGATCGCCGCATAATAGCTGTCGCAGACCATGAAGTAATCGTGCACCACGCGACGAAACGGCGTGAGCGACAGCACGTGCGCGATGACCGGCGTGCCGTCGGCGAGCGTCACTTCGAATACGAGCCGCTGCTCCACCAGCGAGATCTTCAGCGCGTAGGGTCCGCCCGCATGCCCGAGCGGCTCGAAGCGATTGCTCTCGATGAGATCGAAGACCGCAACCTCGCGCTCGTGCTCGACGTCGCGATTGGCGCGGCCGATGGACGCCTCGTCGAGGATGACGGCGACCAGACGGTTTGGATGGCTTTTGCCGGTATCGGGCATCGCGCCGCGTCAATCGCGATTGAGCCGGATCGTGACCGAGCGGGCGTGTGCGTCGAGCCCCTCGGCCTCGCCGAGCGCAATCGCCGCCGGGCCGAGCGCGCGCAACTGCTCCGGCCCGCACTTGAGCAACGATGTGCGCTTCATGAAGTCGAGCACCCCGAGGCCCGAGGCGAAGCGCGCCGAGCGCGCCGTCGGCAGCACGTGATTGGAGCCGCCGACGTAGTCGCCGATCGCTTCGGGCGTATAGGCGCCGATGAAGATCGCGCCTGCATTGCGGATGCGCGCGGCAAGCCGTTCGGCATCGGCTGCGTGAATCTCCACATGCTCCGCAGCGACGCGGTCCACGAGCGGGATCGCATCGTCGAGCGAAGCCACGAGGATGATTGCGCCAAAATCGCGCCAACTGGCGTTCGCGATCCCGGCGCGCGGCAGCGTCTTGAGCTGCGCGGCCACGGCTTGCTCGACCGCGTCGGCGAGCGACGCCGCGTCGGTGACGAGAATGGGCTGCGCCGTCTCGTCGTGCTCCGCCTGCGCAAGCAAGTCCGCCGCGATCCAGTCCGGGTTGGCGTCCCTGTCGGCGAGCACCAATACCTCCGACGGGCCCGCGATCAGGTCGATGCCGACGCGGCCGAACACCAAGCGCTTGGCCGCCGCGACGTAGGCATTGCCCGGCCCGACGATCTTGGCGACCGGCTTGATCGTCTGCGTGCC
>DATCIQ010000482.1:0-5266 GCA_036507635.1 Gammaproteobacteria bacterium | reverse complement strand
CCCGTCTTTCGCGCCGTTGTTCTGAAAAACATTCGCTGCAATCGCGCCGAATGCTATTTCTGCGCCTCTGACCATTCGTTTCGCGAGGCGATAGAGCGATTCGATTTCCTCGTCTTGGATATCGAGGATGGTCTCCCGATGAGCGCGCGGAATGCAAAGCGTCGCCCCATGCTCATACTGGCGCGGATTAACAATCGCGACGGCATGCTCATTCTCGTCTACAAGCATCCAAGACAACTCTCCCGCCAGACACCGGCAGAAGTGGCAGGAATCGTAATCAGGCAGAATAAAGGGCATATCAAGCCTACTCGTGCAGCCACGTACGGGCCGGTTCGGCTAAAAATAGACACCAACATCTTATTGCCGCCCTTTTGAAACTCATACCGAACGGGAGCAATCTCGGAACTAACGTCCATACCACCGAGCGCGTCGATGACCGGCTGCAGATGGCGGGACGGAATCGAACCGAGCTCAAGCAGTGGAAAGATGCGTATCTCAGCCGCAACTCTTGCGGCGCACCTCACGGATCGTGCCGATGCAAGCGCTGCAGTACGAGTAGGCGTCGGCCGGTTGGAAGCCCTTCTCAGCCGCGTACGGCGGGAAACGCGCCGTCCTCGAGAAGCCTCACGAGCTTCGCGGGCGCAAGCGGCGCGCTATACAGATAGCCTTGCACGATCGTGCAGCCGGCGGCGCGGATTGCGGCGAGCTCGCTTGCGGTTTCCACGCCTTCGGCCACGGTCGTCATCTCGAGCCCGTGGGCCATGCTCACGACGTTGGCGTAGAGCCGGTTGCCGCGGTCGTCGCGCGGTAGGAGAGACCGGTCGATCTTGAGCTTCGTGAAGAGGGAGCGCGTGAGGTTGCCGAGGTTCGCGTAACCCGTGCCGAAATCGTCGATCGCGAGCGTGACCCCAAGCCGGCCGAGGCCCTCCAGGCAGGCCGAAATGGCCTCGCTCTGCTCGATCGCCGCGGACTCCGTGATCTCGAGCACGAGGCGGCGCGCCGCCACGCGGCGTTTCTTGATCACTTCCGCGACGGCGGCGACGAAGCTCGCGTCTTTCATCTGCCGCGCCGAGACGTTGATGGCGAGCTCCTCAGGCGCGATCCCGGCGCGCCCCCACGCCGCGAACTCCCGTACGGCCTCCTCGAGCACCCAGGCGCCGATCTCGCGGATCAGACCGTGCCGCTCGGCGAGCGGAATGAACCGAGCCGGGCTCACGAAGCCATGAACGGGGTGCCGCCAACGCAACAGCGCCTCGAGGCCGATGATTCGGCCCGTGGTGACGTCCACCTGCGGCTGGTAGTGCAGCTCCAGGGTCTTCGCGGCAACGACCTGGCGGAGCTCGGATTCGAGCTCGAGCTGCCCGCGAAACGCCGCAACGAGGTGCGGTTGATAGAGTTGGATCGTCGCCCCGCCGCGCTCGCGGCTCGCCATCATCGCGGCGTGCGCTTGATCGACGAGCCCGTTGAAGGTCTCGCCGCCTTCGTTCGCCGTCGCGCCGATGCTGAGGGTTGCGGTGATCGGGCGCCCGCTTGCGACGATAGGCCGCGCGAGGATATCGTCGATTGTTTCGTCGATGCGGGTGATCCGTGCGACGGCGTCTCTCGCAGACGTGACCAGCAAGAAGCTTCCGGCCGCCTCGTGAGCGATCACGTCGCCGCGTGTCTGGACCCGAGCGAGCTCGGACGCGAACGTCCGAAGGAAGCCTTGCGCGAAGGAGCGCCCGAAGCTGCTGACGGCGCTGTCGTACTGGTCGAGCTCGAGCATGAGCAGGCATACCGTCTCGCCTTCGGCGCGCGCGCGGGCGGCGATGTCCGGAAGGCGTTTCTCGAGCCCGGCCCTCGTGAGGAAGCCCGTGACGGGATCGGTGGCGCCGTTGTCGACGGGGCGAAGCGACGCCGCGCGCGAAAACGCCTCACGAACGTTCGCCCGCAAGAGCGCCGGATCGATGGGCTTGGTCAGGAATTTGTAGATCGCGCCCGAGCCCATGGCTTGGGCGACTTCGTCGACGTCGGCCGCGCCGCTCAAGATCATGCGGACGGTGTCGGGATAGCGTGACTGCACTTCGCGGAGGAGCTCCGTGCCCTTCTTGCGCAGCATCCGCTGATCCGAAACGATAACGTCCACGGCGTGGCGCGCGAGTATGCGCAGCGCTTCCTCGGCATCGTTCGCCACGTGGATCTCGTAGCCGTCGGGGCGAAGAATCCTGCGCAGTCCCTCGGAGACGTGGCGTTCGTCGTCGACGAGCAAGAGCGTGTTCGGCCTGCGCGCGCCGCCTTGCACTTGTCCGGCCGCCATGAGGCTACCCGGCCGCGCCATCCAGGATACGCCGCGCCTCGCTGCGCCAGGCGGCGAGACGCCCCGCGAGGCCGAGTGCGGCGAGGTAGCCCTCATCGAGCTCGGCAGCGCCATGGGCTCCCGTTTCCGCGTGCACGAAAGCGTTCGCCGCGTGCACCGTCGTGAGCGGTGTGATCTCGACGACGCGGCAATCGCGTGGACGGTGATGGTAGGCGATCGCCTCGACGATGCGGTCGGACAGGCCCCAGAGGCCCATGAGATAGGCGCCGACGCGCCCGTGATCGGCGCCGACGACCTTGAGCTCGCGGATGGTGACGGAACCTTGCTCGATCGCGGCCGGCGCCTGCACGCGGCGGTAGTCCTCGGGCAGGCGCTCCGCGAGCGCGAGCTGGCCGACGTCGTGAAGAATGCCCGCCTGGAAGGATTCCGCCTGCAGCAGGGCGTCGCCCGACTCGAGCTCCGCGATGCGCTGCGCGAGCAGCGCCGTCGACCAACTGTGCCGCCAAAGCCGCTCGAAGAAGGCCGTGTCCTGCCCGGGCGCGAAAGCCGTGAACGCCGCGTTCGAGACGACGAGCGAGCGGATGATGTCGACGCCAAGGTAGCCGACGGCGTCCTCGATATCGAGGACCTGCCGCCCGAGCCCGAAGAACGCGGAGTTGACGAGCTGGAGCACCTTCGCCGTCATGCCGAGATCCTGCGCGACGATCTTCGCGACACGCTGCATGGAGACGTCGGCGCGCGCTGTTTCCGCGCTCACGGCTTCGTGGAGCTTCGGGAGGCTGGGCAGGGCGCCGAGGCGACAAATCATCGTCGCGAGCCCCGCCTCATGCAGGAGCGCGCGCAGATCGCAAGCGCGCGAGACTGTCGCGCGCAGCGTCGCCACGTCGCAAGGCTTCGCGAGAAACTGATGCGCGAGCCCCACGGCCCGAAGCGCGGCGGCGCGCTCCGAGTATCCCGAGAGCACGATCCGCGCCATATCGGGACGCGTGTCGCGTGCCTTCGCGAGGAGCTCGGCGCCGTCCATGAGCGGCATCCGCATGTCCGTGACGAGCGCTTCGAACGGCTGGTCGCGAAGTATGTCGAGCGCGACGCGCGGATCGCTCGCGAAGGCCATGCTCCAATCGCAGCGCACGCCGCGGAGCAGCCGCTTGAGCCCGTCGAGCACGCGGGATTCGTCGTCGACGAAGAGCACGCGAGGGGTAGGCCGTGCGCGGGCGGGCGTGCCGTCCGGGCCGAGCGTTTCGGCGATGAGCGCAGCGGATGCGGTCGTCACCGCCTGCCTCCGGCGGCCTCGAGCGGCTCCGGCAAAGTGCCATGGGCGTCGCGCGCGGCCGTCCCGTTCGCCGCGGGCGCCCCGTCGGCGACGCGCAACGGGAGCCGAATCACGAACCGCGCGCCCTTGCCCGCGAGGCTGGTTTCGAGCGTCAGCGTCCCCCCGTGCTGCCGGTGAATGACGCGATGCGCGATCGCGAGTCCCTGACCCGTTCCTTTGCCCACTTCCTTCGTCGTGAAGAACGGGTCGAATATCCGGTGGCGAATGTTCTCCGGGACCCCGGGGCCGTCGTCTTGGACACAGATCTCGGCATGCTCGCCGACGAGCCGTGACGACACCGTGATGTGTCCGAACGCATCGCCCCGTCGCACCTCGCCGATGGCCTGGGCCGCGTTGACGACGAGATTGAGCAACGCCTGATTGAAGGCGGAGACGTCGCATGGCACGGCGGGCAGGTTCTCGTCGAGCACCAACGAAAGATTCGCGACGTACTTCCATTCGTTGCGGGCGACCGTCACCGTGCTCTCGATGGCCTTGTTGATGTCCGCGGGATGTAGGCCGTCGGAGCCGGGATGCGAGAAGCTCCTCATCGCCAGAACGATCTTGCCGATCTGCGCGAGGCCGACGCTCGCCTGCTCGAGCGCGGCCGGGACTTCCGCGCGCAGAAACGCGACATCCGTCGCGCCCCAGACCGCGCGGCTGCGAGCGACGTCGATGTCGCCGGTGAGGACGGAGCGCTCGTAGTCGTCCACGAGCGGCTCGAGATCGCGCCAGACGTTTTCGAGAAACGCGACGTTGTCGTTCACGTATTGCGTGGGCGTGTTGATCTCGTGCGCGATGCCGGCCGCGAGCTGGCCCATCGCTTCGAGCTTCTGCGCCATCTGCAGTTGCGCTTCGACGTTCTCGCGCTCGGCGATCTCGTAGCGAAGTGCCTTGTTCGCGCTCGCAAGTTCCTCCGTTCGCTTCGCGACGCGGGCTTCGAGCTCGTCGTTGCTCGATTCGATCATGCGCAGATAGCGTCGCGTCTGCGTGACCATCGAGACGCTGAACGCGAGCAGGACGACCGCCACGACGAACAACGCGATCCTGTAGCGTCCCGCCACGGCGGCGGCGACCGCCAAACGGTCGGTGAGCCCCGCCGCCTGCGAGTGGATCAGCGGCAGCATCGGAATCAGGTAGCTCTCCTGGAGGAGGAGGCCCATGCGCTCCACGTAGCGCGTCAACGTCGAGACGTGCGCCTCGAGCACGGGCCACTCCGCAAGAGCGGTGAGTCCTTCTTGATCGGCCTTCGCGGCTTCGATGGCGACGCGCAAGTTCGCCGCGCCCGGCGGATCGCGCCTCGCAGCGAAGTTGAGGAACGCCCGTTCCACGGCGAAAAGGTCGCGCGCGAGGTCTCGATCCCGAACGGCATCTAGATCCCATATCTCCTCGAGAGTTTGCGCCGCAATCGCGCGGGAGTTGCGCAGCACGGCTTGGCCGGACTTGTAGTCCTCGACGAGCTCGAGCTTGCGCCCCATGGCCGCGACGAGCGGGGCGGCGTCTCCCGGCGCGAGGACCGCAGCATAACGTTCGGTTGCAAGGCGGAGCTCCTTCTCGAGATCCGTGATGACGTCGAAGTCCATTTGCAGCTCGAACATCGAAAGGAACATGGACCCATCGAGCCGGAGATTCAGCGTCTCGACCTGGTCGAGCCGCTG
>DATCIQ010000481.1:0-3495 GCA_036507635.1 Gammaproteobacteria bacterium | reverse complement strand
TCCTCGGCCGCCACGCGCGCGAGCGGCGTATCGTCGACGTAGATCGTGCCGGCCGTCGGCTCGTACATCTTGGCGAGCAGCTTCACGAGCGTCGTCTTGCCCGCGCCGTTCTCGCCGACGATCGCAATGACGGCGCCCGCGGGCAGCGATAGAGACACGTCGTCGAGCGCGAGCCGCGACGTCCCGGGATAGGCGAACGAGACGCGATCGAAGCGAATGCCGCGGCGTATCGTTTCAGGCACGGGCCGATCGGCGCGCGCGGCGAGCGCAGCCGCGTAATCCTCGAGCCACGCGAGGCGACGCGAGCCGTCCATCCAGAAGCCGCGCAAGAATCCGAGCTCGGCGACGGTCGCGCCGACGTACGCCGAGAGCCGCGCGCCCGCGGCAAGCACGAGCAGGACGGCGGCGGGCGACGCGCCCATGCTCGCGGACACGAATACGATCGCGCCGACGTAGGCGGCGCCGAAGACGGTCCACGCGAGCGTGTGCCAAACGGCTGATCCGTAGCGCGCGGCGGCGACAGGGCGAAAACCTCGTTCCCATGCGTCACGACGCTGCGTTACGAGCCGTTCGCCGATTCCCGTCACGCGCACTTCTTTGCCGGGCGGCGCCGTCGTTGCGAGCATGAAGAGATGGCGCGCGAGCCGGTTCGCCTGAGCGCCGCGCTCGAGCGCGACGTTCTCAACGGCCGGACGCCACGTGGAGGTCAGCACGGTCGGAAGCGCGAATATGGCGAGCAGGATGAGGCCCGGATGGATCGACATGAGGAGCCCCACCGTGATGCCGAGGCGCAACAGCCATCCGCAGGTCGCGAACACCGACATGTACATATGGTCGAGCACGAAGACCTGGTCGCGCAGCATCGCGAGGCGATCGAGATAGTCGGGACGCTCGTGATGAGCGATCGTCGCGACCGTCGCCTGCAGCCGCGCGACGTGCGACTCGAGCGCGATTGTGACTTTGTCGCGAAAGCGGCGTTGCACGCGCGTGCTCACCGTGTTCAAGAACCACGTGGCGGTCGCGGAGACGCCGAGGCCGATCGCGGCCGTGGTCACGAGCGTGCCGTTGCCGTCGACGATGCCAAAGCCTAGCAGCATGAGCCACAGGGCCAGCAGCGCATCCGGCAGCGCCGCGAGCTGCGACAGCACGAATGCCGTGAGCATCAAGCGAGGCTCGTGCCTGAACCCGAGCTTGCACAGCCGCCACATCGACTTGAGCGCCGGAGGCAATGCATCGCCCGCGGCGGGGATACGCTCACTCGAGGACGTCATACGTCACGCCTACCTCTTCCTCGACCGTGAAACGCTGCGCCTGCAAGTCGAACATCGTGCGATAGCGGCCACCGAGCGCGATGAGCTCGTCGTGCTTGCCGAGCTCGATGACGCGCCCGTGCTCGAGCACGCAAATGCGATCCGCGTGCCGCACCGTCGAGAAGCGATGCGAGATCAAGACCGTCGTGCATTGCCGTGTCGCGGCCAGGATGCGGTCGAAGATTTCCGCCTCGCCGCGCACGTCGAGCTGCGCCGTCGGCTCGTCGAGCAGCACGACGCCCGCCCCGAGCTCGACGGCGCAGAGCGCCCGCGCGAGCGCGATGCGCTGCCACTGCCCGCCGGAAAGATCCGTGCCGTGCGCATAGCCGCGCGCGAGGATCGTATCGAGAGTTGCGAGGCTCGCCGCGCCCGCGGATTCGAGCGCGCGCAGGATGACCTCGTCAGGCGCGCCCGAGGGCGCGACGTTGTCGCGCAGCGACAGCTCGAAGCGGATGAAGTCCTGGAACACGGCGGCGAGCCGCCGGCGCCAAAGAGGCAGCGAGATCTCCTTGAGGTCGATGCCGTCGATCTCGATCGCGCCTACTTCTGGATCGTAGAGGCGGCACAAGAGTTTCGCGAGCGTGGTCTTACCCGCGCCGTTTTGGCCGACGATCGCGAGCGACGAGCCCGCGGGAATCGTCAAGTCGAAGCCTTCGAGCACGGGCGTCCCGCCGGGATACGCGAACGTGACGTCGCGAAAGCGAATCTCGCGCGCGGGGAGGTTCGCGGCCGGCCGGTGGCCCGCAGCGAGCGCGCCGGCCGGTGCCATGGCCGGCTCGAGCCTGAGCACGGCGTCGACGGGCGCCGATGCGCCGTCGAGCGCCCAATTGAGGCCGCCGAACGCGATCATCGAGGCGCCGATCGCGGCCTGCGCGAACACGACCGCGCTCTCGAGATCGAGGCCGCCTTGCACGGCGTTCGCAAGCATCCAAAATACGAACAGGTTCGCGCCCGTGACGAGCAGCAAGCTCCACGCGACCGGTTTCTCGCGCAACCGCGTCGCCTCGTACTGCAATACATGCAGACGCGTGCGCCGATCGACGAAGCGATCGATCGTCCACGGCACCAAGCCGAACAGGCGCAACTCCTTCGCCGGCGCGGGATCGACGGCGAGCCGGTACGCGTAGTCGGCGTCGCGCTGCGCGCCACGCACCTCGTCGGTGTTGCGATCGCGCCAGACCGCGCTTTCGCGCAAGAGCCAGTGCGTCGCGAGCCACGCGCCCGCGAGCACGAACGGCGCCCACCACGCGTACGCGAAAAGCACGAGGGCGCACGCGAGGCCGCCGAGCATCTGAACGAGGCCGCTCGCGATGAAGTCCATCGAGATCGAAAGCGGCGGCCCCGTCATGCCCAGATCGAAATCGCGCGCGACGGTCAGATCGTTCGTGAGCTTGGGATCCTCGAGGTGCCCCATCCCTTGGGGCCGCACGCAGGCCTCGGTCAAGCGGTCGTAGAGCCACGCCGCGGAGCGGTCGCCGAGATTCGCGCTCTGCGCCTGATGGATCGGCGAGAGCACCTGGAGCAGCACGAACAGGACGCCGACGAAGGCGAGCGGACCGGCCAGGGCGTCGCCGCGCTCGACCGCGCCGACCAGCCCGCCCGTCGCGATCGCGAAGCCCGCGGGCAGCAACCCGCGCAGCACGAGCACCGTCCACCAAGCGACGGCGAGCGGGCGGTCGACGCGCGGCAGCACGGCGAAGAACTTCCATTCCTTGCGCTCACGCAGCGTCTCGAGCATGCCGACGCCCGCCCCGATGCTCGCGACTCGAGTATTCATTAGTATTCTCCGCGCCCGATCGCTCCCGCTTATGTTACAGCGATCTCATGGCGCCGGTCGCTGCGCCGGAGGCGCGTGCTATCTTCGCGACATGGAGTCCGTTCAGAAGCCGGTCCCCGCGCCCCAACGCGATCGCTGGAATCGCGCCGAGGCCGCTTACGCGATCACGCTGTTCGTCGCGGCGGCCGGGGCGCTCGCGATCGCGATCGCGGGGCACGGCCCACTGCTGCCCGATCACGGTCCAGGCGTCGCGCTCTTCTTCCTCTGCTACGGGCTCTTCACGATCAGCATCGGCTATCGTCATCCGAATCTCGGCTACTACTCGTTCGATCGCGTGGCGCAGATCGCGAGCATGCTCGTGCTCGGACCCGTCGATGCGGCTTGGATCAATGGGCTCGCGTCGCTCCT
>DATCIQ010000480.1:0-5439 GCA_036507635.1 Gammaproteobacteria bacterium | reverse complement strand
GGCAGGGCGAGCAAAGGCGACCTCGTCTTTTTCCAGGACCAGGAGAAGCTCTCCCACGTCGGCATCTACTTAGGCGGCGGTTTGTTCGTGCATGCGCCGTCATCGGGGAGCACGGTCAGCGTCGCGAGTCTCGACACACCTTACTATCAGCGTCACCTCATCGCGGTCGGCCGACTACTCCCGAATTGACTCGAGCACCCCCGCCGCAGCGCGCGCGGCGCTTTCGCATTGTGGGGCGCGTCGCGCCGCCGACGCTTCACGCAGTGGTCCGAGATCGGCGCCCTCGCGGCGTCCGATCGCCACTTCGTTGAGACCCTCGCACGCGACCAATAAGTCTTGCTCGGCGGCCTCGAGCGACGTTCTGTCGGGAGCCGCGAGACTCTCGGACTCGAGCGCGAAGGCGAGCTCGGTCGCGACGCGATTCTGCTCGCGGAACACTGCTTCCACATAAGCCCGAAACTCCGGCGACGTGATCCTCAAGCGCTCGCCCTCGCGCGTCGTGACGGACGCGCACGCGGTTGCAAGAACAAAGGACGCCAGCGCCATTGCGGGCTTCCGAATCATCGCTTGGGGCTCGCAGCCTGAATGGCCGCTCATCATATGCGATAATCCCGCGCCGCAGCGGAACCGAAGCGACGATTCGATGGCCCTGACCGCGACCCAACCGATTCACAGTCAGCCGAAGTTCGAGCGCGCGATCTTAAGTGCGATTGATTGGCTCGACCGCAATCAAACCACCGACGGATTCTGGGTCGGGATGCTCGAATCGAGCTCTTGCATGGAAGCGGAATGGCTGCTCGCGATGCACTTCTTGGGCTACGAGCATCCGCGTAAGCACGATCTCGTTGCTACTCTGCTCGCGCGCCAGCGCCCCGACGGCGCCTGGGAAAGTTACTACGATGCGCCGCAAGGCGACATCAACAGCACCGTCGAGTGTTACGCGGCATTACGGTCAGTCGGTATGCCCGCTACGCACGAGTCGCTCGTGTCCGCCCGAGAATGGATTCTCGCGCATGGCGGGCTCGCGCAAGTCCGCGTTTTCACTCGCTACTGGCTCGCTTTGATCGGCGAGTGGCCGTGGGACCGGACGCCGAATCTGCCCCCCGAGGTCTTCGCCAACCCGAGGTGGTTTCCTTTCAACATCTATAACTTTGCGAGCTGGGCACGCGCTACGTTGCTGCCGCTCGCCGTGCTCTCGGCGCACCGCGCCGTGCGGCCGCTCGCGCCGGATCGGCGCCTCGACGAGCTCTTCCCCGACGGGCGCGAGAACATGCGCTACGCGCTGCCGCGCACGAGCCCGTTGTTCTCGCTCAAACGCCTGTTTCTGCTCACGGACCGATTGCTGCATTGGTACCAGGCGTTGGGGCTGACGCCGGGCCGTAGACTCGCGATCCGCGCCTGTCTCGAGTGGATCGTGCGCCATCAGGATGCCGACGGCGCATGGGGCGGCATCCAGCCGCCATGGATCTATAGCCTCATGGCGCTCAACGTCGAGGGCTATGCGCTGAGTCACCCCGTAATCGCCAAAGGTCTCGCGGCGTTGGACAGTCACTGGTCGTACGAGCGCAACGGCACTTTGCACATCCAAGCGAGCGAGTCGCCCGTGTGGGACACGTTGCTCACGTTGCTTGCGATGCAGGACTGCGGCCGCGACATGACGCCGCGCATGCACGAAGCGCTCGAGTGGGTGCTCGCCAACGAGATCACGTACCGCGGCGACTGGGCGCAGAAAAACAAACGCGCGCCCGCGAGCGGTTGGGCGTTCGAGCGCGCCAATTTGCACTATCCCGATATCGACGATACGGCCGTTGCGTTGATTGTGCTCGCGCATCTTCCGCAAGCCTTGCGCAACGAGCCGCGCGTGACGGCGGCAATCGACCGTGCGCTCGCTTGGACTCTCGCGATGCAGTCGAGCAACGGCGGTTGGGCGGCGTTCGACAAAGACAACGACAAGCTCATCATCACGAAGATACCGTTCTGCGATTTCGGCGAAGCGTTGGATCCGCCGTCGGCGGACGTGACCGCTCATGTGCTCGAGGCGCTCGCGTGGCTCGGCTTCGACCATAGCCATACCGCCGTGGAGCGCGCTTACCAGTTCCTGCGTGCGGAGCAAGAGCACGACGGCAGTTGGTTCGGCCGCTGGGGCGTCAATCACATCTACGGCACCGGCGCGGTTCTGCCGGCGCTCGCGGCGCTGGGCGAAGACATGTCGCAACCCTACGTGTGCCGTGCCGCCGCTTGGGTCGCCGCGCACCAAAACGGCGACGGCGGGTGGGGCGAGACTTGCGCCTCGTACATGGACGACAGCTTGCGCGGCAAAGGCCCGAGCACGGCATCGCAGACGGCCTGGGCGATCATGGCGCTCTCCGCGGTCGGCAACCGGGAGCACGATGTCGCGCTGCGCCGCGGGCTCGCGTACTTGATCGACACGCAGCGCGAGGATGGCACCTGGGACGAGCCCTACTACACGGGCGCGGGGTTCCCGGGTTACGGCTTCGGCGCGCGCATCGATTTCCGCGACGCGCCGACGCGCGCGCGCATCGCGCAGGGCACGGAGCTCCAGCGTGCGTTCATGATCAACTACAACCTCTACCGGCATTACTTCCCGCTAATGGCGATGGGTCGCGCACGCCGGTATTTTTCACGGTGATGCCGCTCTTATTGAGAGATGCGATGACGAGAAGCCTTTTGCAATCGTTCGTACTGTGGGTATTGCCCCTGAGCTTCGCCCATGCGCAACCCAAATCGGAATTCGTCGAGCTCTTCGACGGTACGCTCGACAATTGGCGCGCGGTTCTCACGGCAGGCGACAACATCTCCGTCGTCGACGGTGTGCTTCGCGTCGCGGGTCCCAACGGATGGCTCCGTTCGCGCGGCCGCTATGAGAATTTCAGGCTCGAGGTCGAATTCCGCTTCGTGACGGACGACGCCGACAGCGGCGTATTTTTGCGCGCCGACGCGGACCGCACGTTCGCGCGCGGCTGGCCGGACTCGAGCTATCAGGTGCAGCTGCGCAACCCTTTAGGCGAAAGCGCGTTCCCCGCGGTCGGATTTTTGTTCCGGCACCGCATGCCGGAAGGCGCGATGCAGTTCGACGGGGCCGCCGCGCGTCAAGCGGCGCTGCCGACCGGCGAATGGCAAACGCTCACGATCGAGCTCGCCGGCGAGCGGGTCGCCGCGTGGCTCAACGGCACGCTCGTCATGCGCGCCGTGGAAATCACGCCGTCGCGCAACTTCATCGGTCTGCAAGCCGAAACCGGCGTGCTCGAGTTCCGCTCGATACGCATCGCCGAGCGCTGAAGCGGCCATTGTATGTAGGAGCGAGCTTCGCTCGCGATTCTTCGGAAGATCGCGAACGAAGCTCGCTCCTACAAGAAGACAAGGATGAGGCCTGCCGCGAGCCCGTCAGCCGAACACTCGGTGGAAGGCTTGCTTGAGGTCCGCGATGAGATCGTCGACATCCTCGATGCCGACGGCGAGCCGCACGGTGGAATCCTTGAGCCCCGCGCGCGCCTGCTCGTCGGGCGTCAAGTCGCCGCCCAAATAGAGCTTCGCGGGCGCCACAAGAGAGTCGGTCGACCCCAAGCTCGCCGTGGTGATGAAAAGCTCGAGCGCGTCGATGAACGCCCAGGTCTCGGCTTTTCCGGCCGCGAGGTCGAACGCGAGCACGCCGCCGAAATCCTGCATTTGCCGCGCGGCCAATGCGTGCGCGGGATGACTCCTGAGCCCCGGGTAATACACGGCCGCGACTTCGGAGCGCGACTCGAGAAACTCCGCGACCGCCTGCGCGTTCGCGGAGTGCTTGCGGTAGCGCACATAGTACGTCTTCATGCCGCGCAACATGAGGAACGCGACGCCGGGATCCATCGTCGCGCCCATGTTGACCGCCAAGGGATGCAGCGCCTTGATGCGTGCTTTGTCGCCGATGACGACGCCGCCCATCGCGTCGCCGTGGCCGCTGCCGTACTTCGTCAGACTGTGAACGTAATAGTCGAGGTCGAGCTCGCCGTGGTTGTGCAGCCCGCCGAAAGTGTTGTCGAGCACCGTGATTACGTCGTGCTCGCGCGCGAGCTTGGTCAGTGCCGCAATGTCGGGCACGTGCATCATCGGATTGGTCGGCGACTCGAAGATGGCGAGCTTCGTGTCGGGCAGCGCGAGCGCGGCCTCGAGGGCGTCACGATCCTGTATACCGATCATCGTATGCTCGATGCCGAGCCGCGGTAAGAATCTGCGCACGGCGATGCGCGTCGGTCGATACGTCTCGAGAAACAACACGATGCGGTCGCCGGCCTGCAAATTGCCGAGCAAGGTGAGCCAGATCGATGCCATGCCCGTGCTGAGCGCGATCGCGTCGTCGCGGCCTTGGAGCTCGGCCGCGAGCAGCTCGAGCTGGCGCGTGGTCGGATTGGAGTCGCGCGTATAGTCGAAGCCGTGCTCCTTGGCCTCGGGTGTCAGCGATGCCTCGATGCTCGGAAATGTGAATTTGACGCTCCGGTAGACGGGCTCGACGAGGGGTCGGTTGCCCTTCATGAGCTCGACCTCAGGCGGATGGTTCACACGCGTTTCTTTCTTCACGTCGTTCTACCCCTCATTGCACGCGCACGGCGTCGCCGACCCGGATCGCGCCAAAGCGGCGCGGTATCAGGTTCTGGCCAAACATCACGTGCGGTCCGACACGCCGATAAGTCTTGAGAGTCTCGAGCGGCTCGCCGCGGCTGTCCCACACGCCGCTCTCGGGATCGATAGTCGTCAGCACGCAACGCGAGCATGGCCAAGCGACCGCGAGCTCTGCCGCGCCGATGGCAATCGACTTCCATGCATCCTCCGCGAACGGGGTGTCTGTGTCGACGACGACGTTCGGCCGAAAGCGCCGCATCGTCACCGGCGCGGTCAGCCGGCCGTTGAGCTCCGCGAGCGACGCCGTCGAGATCAGCAAGAGCGGCGCGGCATCTGCGAAGCTCACTTCGTCGTCGAATGCCGCGGACTCGTTGGTCACGGGACGATGTTGGTGATCCTCCATATGCACGAGCCTGCACTCGAACCCGAGGTACTGCGAAAACCAGACGTTGGGCTCCTCGCCCACGAGTGTCGCCTGCACGGTGTCACGCCAGATCTTGACTTCGCGCTCGCTGCCGCCGCGCGCTGCCCGCGGCACGTGCAGCGGCGGCTGTCCCGGCGCTGCGACGCGATAGCCGCCGTCATCGCTGTGCACATCGATGAGTGCCATGCGCGGGTGCTCGCGTTGCGTCACGAATCGGCCTTTGGCGTCGACGAGCATGAAGCGGCGATCCTCCGCGAGCCCGCGCGTCTCGACCTCCGCGCTCGGCACCGAGATGCCGCGGCAAGATTTGATCGGGTAGACGTAGATCGCGCTGACTTGCAAGGTGTGCCTTCTGTAGGAGCGGCCTCCGGCCGCGATATTCGGAATCGCGGCCGGAG
>DATCIQ010000479.1:0-2058 GCA_036507635.1 Gammaproteobacteria bacterium | reverse complement strand
GCCCAATGCCAGCACCAAGTCGAGGTCGCGTGTCATCCGGGGTGTGGCGTAATACGCCATCGCGTACGAGCCGGTGAGCATGAACGAGATCCCTACGGCGGCCAGCCGCTCGCTTACGATCCGTAGGACATCAAGCTCGCTGGTCATTGCATCTATATAGCACAACGCAAGAGCGGCGCCGGGGGCGGCCGCTCGACGGGCGCTCGGAAATCCGTGCCGAGAGTAGACTGATGTCATCACAAGCCGATGGGTGATCGCAAATGATCGGTAAGTTCATAGGCTCCATTGCTTTCGCGGCGGCGCTCATTCTTGGCGCTCTAGCCCAAGCGCAGGAAACGGCCGCCGAGCCGACGCTCGCGGAACGAATCGCGACGCTCGAGCGCCAAGTGGCAAGTCTCGATACTCGATTCGCGGCGCAGAGCACGCTCGACAACGACGACGATGCCGATCGTGGAGTGACGCTCACGAATCGCGTCGACGCACTCGAGCGCTCGCTCGAGCGAATGATCTCGGACCTCCATCGTCTGGAGCGCCAGAGCGAGAGCGCGTTGCGCGCAGCGGAGCAAGCGCAGCGTGACGCGGCAACCGCGCAGCAACTCGCGCGCGATGTCGCGAGCCGCTTGCGCTAAAGGTGAGGCCAGACCTTAGGCGGCCTGCCGGGCTGCCGCCGAATCCGGCTGCAACTCGAGAGCGACGGCAATGCCGTGCATGACGGCCGCGATGCGCACGGCGCTTTGCACGGTTTCCGCGCTCAACCCGGCTTTACGCACGACTTTCTCGTGCGCGGCCATGCAAGCGCCGCAGCCGTTGATCGCCGACACGGCGAGCGAATAGAGCTCGAAGTCGGTCTTGGCGACGCCCGGGTTGCCGATCACGTTCATGCGGAGCTTCGCCGGCAGCTTCGCGTACTCGTCGTTGTCGACGAGATGTACGAAGCGGTAGTAGACGTTGTTCATGCCCATGATCGAAGCCGCCGCACGCGCGGCCGTGATCTGCGCGGTGTCGAGCGTGGCCGCTGCCGATGCCTCGATTTCGCTCTGTAGCGCCGGATTACGCGCGGCGATGCTCGACGCGAGCGCGATACTCAAGATCTGGGCCTGACTCAACCCTGGCGCGCCTTCGGGGGAGAGCACGACGGAGAGATTCAGCTTGAGATCTTTCGCATGGTCCGGGATCAAGTCTTTGAGCTTCGTGAGATCCATGATCGATCGCCTCAAGCCGCTTTGAGCGTTTCGTCGCCGCGCTGCCAATTGCACGGACAAAGCTCGTCCGTTTGCAGCGCGTCCAGCACGCGGACCACTTCGTTCACGTTACGGCCGACGTTCATGTCGGTGACCGATGCAAAGCGGATGATGCCTTGCGGGTCGACGATGAACGTCGCGCGTTTCGCGACGCCTTCCTGGTCCAGAATCCCGAGCGCGGAGCTCAAGTCCTTGCGCAAGTCTGCAAGCATCGGGAACGGCAGACCCGTGAGATCCTTGTGATCCTTGCGCCATGCCAAGTGGACGAACTCGCTGTCCACGGAAACGCCGAGCACTTGCGCGTCGCGTTCCGCAAACTCGTCGTTCTTCCTGCCGAATTCCGCGATCTCGGTGGGACACACGAACGTGAAGTCTTTGGGCCAGAAGAAAACCACGAGCCACTTGCCCGCGTAGCTCGCGTTCGTGAGAGTCGTGAATGCCGTGTCCAGATCCTCGGACACCGTGGCCTTGAGCGAGAATTCCGGGAACTTGTCGCCTACTGTCAGCATATATCCTCCTGATTGCATTGGTGTTTGGCAAGCTCGATGGCTGCCGAGGTGAACCATGCTAGAAGGCTGGCGGCGATATATCCAATGGATTGTTACTATCAGAACGATCGATTATAGGAATCTCGCGGATTTTCGGCCGTGTGCAACGATCAGCGCGGTCGAGGGGCATACGAGGCCACGATCTGCTGCGCCGCCGTGACGACTTTGGCGCGTAATTCGACGGGCTCGATGACCTCGACGTCCGCGCCGAAGCCGAGCGCAAACTGCAGCCCCTCTTCCTCCGCATCGAAGCGCAGACGGATGCGCAC
>DATCIQ010000478.1:0-3863 GCA_036507635.1 Gammaproteobacteria bacterium | reverse complement strand
CCCCGCGTGCGCGTCGCCGTTCACGGCGCAGACGAGAGGCTTGCCGAGATGCGCCAGGGCGCGATCCATCCCGATCAACGCGTCCGCATACTCCGCCCTACCTGCTGCGGTCGGCCCCGCGCCTTGGTAGTCCCCGCCGAGGCAGAAGACCTCCCCGAAACCCGTCACAACGCAGGCGCCAACGGCAGCATCGGCGCGGGCGGTCTGCAAGGCCACGGTTACCGCGTCCGCCATGTCTCGGTTGAGCCGGTTGCCGTTCTCGGGATGCTCGAGCGTCAGAACCGCGACACGCCCGTGACGAGTGACGGTGAGCGGTGTCATGCAGTGCGCTACGAGCCGAGCCGTTCGTGACGCGCAGCCACCTCCGGCAACCCGATGAACTCGTTGAACTCCTCGAACGACGTCAAGCGATCCGCGATGGCATTCGTCGAGCAGCCGTTACGCATGAAGGTCTCCATCATTTCCTTCACGGCCTTGTGCATCGCGAGCAATGGCTCGATCGGGCAGATCGCGTAGTCGAACCCGAGCTCATACACTTCTTGCAGTGAAAGATATGGACTCTTGCCGGTACGGGCCATGTTGAACAACAACGGTTTGCCGAGCGGTTTGAGTCGGCGGGAAATTTCGCGCAGCTGCTCGACACTCTCGGGAGCGTCCACGTAGAGACCGTCGGCGCCGACGGCGGCATACGATTTCAGTCGCTCGATCGCGTCGTCCAGACCCGTCACCGCTACCGCGTCCGTCCGCGCCACGATGAAGAAATCGGGATCCCGCCGCGCCTCGATCATTGCGCGCAGCTTCTGTTGCATCTCGACGGGCGGCACGAGCTCTTTGCCGGCAATGTGCCCGCATTTTTTTGGCATGGTTTGATCCTCGAGATGCAGCACGGAGACGCCCGCCTCCTCCCACAGCGTGATCGTGCGCTGCGCGTCGAGAACGCCGCCGTAACCCGTATCTGCATCGGCGAAGATCGGAACCGTCGTCACGCGGCAGATTCTGCGGATGTGCTCGAGCATCTCCGTTTGGGTCAGCACGCCGAAATCAGGCTGCCCCGCTACGATCGCGGACGCCGCGAAGCCGCTCACGTAGATCGCCTTGGCACCCGCTCCCTCGGCGAGCTTGGCTGTGACCGCGTCATGCGCACCGAGGCACACGAACGGCGGCTGCTTGAGCAACTCACGAAATCGAGCGGATCGGCTCATAATGGTCGCGCCATAGTAAGTTGTTTTGGCCTGGTTTGTCGCTCAAAAGAGGGGTTCCATGACGGTCGCTCGATTTGATCGCCGCGCCTTCGTGACGGGTGTCAGTGCAACGCTCGGCCTATGGAGCTTGCGCGGCCGCGCCCAAGCGCCGGCGCCCGTGAAAATCGCGCTGATCGTGCCCCTCTCCGGCCCATGGTCGAAGCAAGGCAAGGTCATGCAGATCGCTGCCACCATGGCCGTGGAGCACGTGAACCGCGACGGCGGCCTCGAGTCGCTCGGCGGTGCGCCGCTGGAGCTCGTGGTTTTTGATACCGGCGATAGCGTCGAGCGTGCGAAAAATGCCGCGCAGCGCATGGTTGCCGAGCAACCGGACCTCGTGGGCGCGGTCGGTGCCTATTTGAGCTCCTTCACGCTCGCAGTCTCCGAGGTCACGGAGCGTGCCGAGTTGCCGCTTGTCACGTTGTCGTATTCGGATCTCATCACGAGCCGCGGTTTCAGGTACATCTTTCAGAGCTCGGCGAACGGCGTGCGCCAAGCCGAAGAATCGCTGCCCATTCTGCTCGACCTCGCGGCGAGAGCGGGCGCGAAGAGGCCGGCGCGCGTCGGTATCGTCATGGATAGCACGGCGGCGTCGGTCGCGTTCGTGAAGCCGATGAAGGAAGGCGGCCTGCTCGAGGAGCTTGGTCTCGAGCTCGTCGTCGACCAAGCGTTCACGCCGCCGCTTGCCGATGCAACGCCATTGATTCAGCGCGTGCGCGCCGCGCGTCCCGACTTGCTGCTACTGCTGCCGACCGTGATTTCCGACACCGCGCTCTTGATCCAGAAGATGAACGAATTCGGGTTGGGCGGCGGGCGCTTACCGACCGTTTCGAACGGCGCCGCGATGGGCGATCCCGACGTCGGCAAGAACGTGCGCCCCGAGCAGCTCGAAGGCGTGATGTCCGTCGTCGCTAACTGGGGCGTCAAAGGTCAAGAGGCGCTCCTCGAACAGATAAAACAGCGCTCCGGCGAGCCCTGGGTCACGCAGCACGAGCTCTGCGCCTACGGCCATGTGCAGATCCTCGCGGCCGGCCTCGAGCTCGCGGCCGCGCGCGATCGACGTGCTCTCGGCACGGCACTGCACGAGCTCGACACGACCGAAGGCCCGGCGCAGTTCTTCCCGGGCGGCCGCGTGCGATTCGACGAGCACGGGCGGCGCGTGGATGCGTCGCTGCTCGTGATTCAGTGGCAGAACGGCGTGCCCGTTACGGTATACCCCGCCGCCGCGGCCGTGGCGGCGCCCGTTTGGCCGAAGAGCTGACGACGCCGAGCCGAGATGAGTAAAGGTCGTATGGAAGCCTTCAGCGATGGAGTGCTGGCCATCATCATCACGATCATGGTGCTGGAACTCGCGGTGCCGCACGAACCTGATCCCGCGGCCCTGCTGCCGCTCGTGCCGAAGTTCATGAGCTATGCGTTGAGCTTCGTTTTCCTCGGCATCTACTGGAGCAACCATCATCACTTGCTGCAAGCCATCAAACACGTGGAGGGGCGCGTGCTCTGGGCGAACTTGCATCTCCTGTTCTGGTTGTCGCTGATTCCGTTCGTTACGGCCTGGATGGGGGAGAACCACTTTGCCGCTTGGCCGGTCGCGCTGTATGGTGTCGTCTTGGTATTGGCGGCCATTGCCTACTTCATCTTGACCCGCGCGCTGATCGCGCTGCACGGCAGGGAGTCGGTTCTCGCGGCTGCGGTGGGGCGAGACTTCAAAGGCAAGGTATCGGTGGTGATCTATCTGGTTGCCATTCCACTCGCGTTCGTGAGCTCGTGGTTGGCGGGCGGGCTCTATGTGCTGGTGGCGGTCCTGTGGCTCGTGCCCGACCGCCGCATCGAGCAGACTCTGACACGATAATCCGCCCGTAGGTGACTCGCATGTATCGACTGCACTGCTTCAGCCAATCCGGCAACTGCTTCAAGGTCGCGTTTCTGCTGCGCGCGCTCAAGCAGCCGTACGAGACGGTGCACGTCGACTACCTGCGCGGCGTCACGCGGGAACCCGGCTGGCGCGAGCAAACCAACGAAATGGGCGAAGTGCCGGTGCTCGAGGACGGCGGGCGGCGCTTGACTCAGTCGGGCGCGATCCTGACGTACCTTGCCGCGAAGCACGACTCGTACGCCGGCACGAACGCCGACGAGCGGCTCGACGTGCTGCGGTGGCTCTTGTTCGACAATCACAAATTCACGAGCTACTTCGGCAGCTACCGTTTCGCGAGGTCGTTCGCGCCGACGCCGCCGGATCCGGCCGTCATGGCGTGGCTCAAGGCGCGGATCGACTCCGCGTACGGCATCGTCGAGAAACACTTGAGCTCGCGGCAGTTTCTCGTCGGCTCCGCACCGACCATCGCGGATTTTTCGCTGTCCGGCTACTTGTTCTATCCCGTGGAGGAAAGCGGTCACGACGTCGCGGCGCGCTTCCCGAGCATCGCGGCGTGGGTCGAGCGCATGCGCACGATTCCGGGTTGGGCGCCGCCGTACGAGGTTTTGCCCGGCGAGCGCGTCGAGCCGAAATGGGTTGCTCATGAGTCTTGAGCGCGGACCGGTACCCGTCAACTTCGCCGTAAAACTGGCGAAAATCTCTGAGCACTGGTCGCCGCGTGTCATCGCCGAGATGAACGACTACCA
>DATCIQ010000477.1:0-25452 GCA_036507635.1 Gammaproteobacteria bacterium | reverse complement strand
TCGAATGGGCGAAATACATCGACGCTTCGGATCAGTGCAGCTTGTCGCGCCTCTGGGGCGGCATTCATCCGCCGGCCGACGACATCCCGGGTCGCCTGATCGGCATGGAGCTCGGTCCGCAAGCGTTCAACCACGCGCGGGACTATTTCAACGGCCTATACTGAAGCGGCATTCTGCGTCCTGCATACAGCAGACAAGTCGCGGAAAGTGGCGGAGCATTTCGACCGCGGGTCTCTTGTTGGTTAGTGCCGCATCGAGTCCGCGAAAGCTCAGGAAAGGCGGTATTTCCCACACTACCTGGAACTGTAAAGTATCCAAGAGCAAAATGGCGCGCCCGGAAGGACGAACTTCGAACTCTTTGGCCGAGCGGGTCTTTGAGGCACTGGCCGAATGGACTGAATACCTGAAGAACCCGTTCGAGCGCGGCCCGAGACGGGGAAGGGGTTTCGAGCCGGAGATTTAGCCTGTGATGGTCGCCCTAGCCGGCAGCACCTGCCCAAGCAAGGACAAGAAATAAAAGATAATTTATTTTCTTGCATATTTGTCTATAAATAGTAAACTATGTTTTATATTCATACGAACTCAGTCAGAGATATAAAACGAGATTTAGATGGCGAAAGCGCTTTGGGGCAAAGTCTACCTGAAAGACGTATACGCCGGCCGGTTACAGGAGGAACCGGGCGGGCGCTGTGTTTTCACCTACGACGCCCCTTACCTCGATAGCGAAAGGCCCGCGGCTATCGCCCATACGCTGCCCTTGCGGCGCGAGCCCTACACTGCCGAACGCGGCCTGCACCCATTCTTCGACAACCTAGTCGCGGAAGGGTGGTTCCGCAACGCTCAGGCACGGGCGCTCGGCATCGATTCCGACAATCGGTTCGCGCTCCTGCTCGGGTTCGGTCACGACCTCGCCGGGGCGGTATCGGTCGAAGACCCGGAGCCAGCCGAGCGGCAGGCTGTCGACCACGCGGATGAAGCGACGATTGCCGCCCTGCTTGGCCGGGCGTCGCTCTCCGGCGTCCAGCGCAAGCTGCTCGTCGTCAAGGACGGGAATGCATTCCGCCCGGTTGGGCCTGACGAACTCAGCACGCACATCGCCAAGCTGCCCTCGGGCAATCTTGCCGGGCTGCTCGAGCTCGAGTACCTGACGACGCAGGCAGTGCGCGCTCTCCTGCCGGGCGAAGACATCGTCGACACGGAGATAGTCCACCTGGCTGCCATCAAGGAGGATGCGCTCATCATTCCGCGGTTCGACCGCACCTCGAGCGGCAAGCGTATTCACTTCGAGGAGTTCAACCAGCTCCTCGGCAAGTATTCCGGTGACGATAAGTACGAGGGAGCTTACGAGGATCTCGGGCAGTTCGTCCTGCGCACGCCGTCCTGTATCCCTGCCGAAGCGGACCGCCTGCTGCGCCGCATTCTTGCCTGCTTGCTAACCGGAAATACCGATGCGCATTTCAAGAACTTCGCGATGTTTCATGCGCGCGACGGGTTACGGCTGACGCCGGCTTACGACCTCGTCGCGGGCTCCGTTTATCCAGAGTATCAAACGATCGCTTTGCAGATCGCGGGAGCGAAAAACTTAGGTCTCGGCCAGCTGCATGCCAAGCACATTGTCGCAATGTCGGAAAGCTTCGGCGTCAACCCCGATGCGCTAGTCAGCGCGGTCGAGCAACTCGGAAAGCGCTTGCCGCAGGCACTCGCCGCAATCGAAAAATCCGCGACCGGCTCGGAGCCGCTCAAGAAGAAACTGCAGGAAACTATGGAGAGACGATGGAACGGAAGTTTCGCCTCAACTGGCCAGCTATCGTCGAAGAGGCAAAGCAAAGGCGAAAAAGCCAGAAGCTGACGCAACAACGCCTTGGAGAGCTCGCGCGCGTCAGTACGCCGACGGTCTCGCGGTTCGAGAACGGCGAGAAAGACATTCAGCTCTCTTCGGTCACCAGCATCCTCGGAGTGCTCGGCATGCTCGACGACAGGACGCTGGTCTTTTCCGATAAGCTGGTGCGCTACGATTCGGTGCGCGATGTTGCGGTGTTCGAGGGGCACGACGGCGACCGGACGATCCGCTGCGCGATCAGCCGCGAAGCGCTTGAAGACCACTTTGACGGCGATGATAAGGATCCTATCAAGGTCTTCCGCGCACACCGCGAGCGCATTGAGCATGAAGCGCGGCGCAAATACCTTGACGGCCACCTAGAGCCTGACGGCTCGATTCTTATCCGAACTCAGGACCTATGAGCGCGCGATCCAGGAGGGCACAACTACCTCCCTGTTTTTGCACGTCGGCGGTCTTCAGGCATTGAGAAGATCGAGAACGGACATTCGTTTTGTAGATGGCGCGCCCGGAGAGACAAACTTCGAACTCTCTACTCGAAACGCTGGTCGATTGGAACACCAGCCTGAACGGCTTGCGACATCACGTGAGCCGGCACGCAGCGTAATCGCTCGCGAAGTCGGTCACACCGGGGCGTGATTCCCTCCAGCAAGCAGCCTGCTTGATGCTCACAACAGCATATGCTATATGCTGCATATGTCAGACGCCATCCTTATCGAGGACCGCAAGTTGCTTCTGGACAGCGGCGCAATCGTGCAAATCAAAATCTGGCAGTTGCCGGAGGCAACGAAAGAAAGACCACACGGCCTGAAATATTCCCTGTTCTACGGCCGTCCCGGTGACCGCGTCGTTGGATACGACAACGAGCCCGGAAAAGAAGATCATCGCCACTATCGCGAGCGCGAAGAACCGTATCAATTCACGACCTACCAGAATCTTCTTGCTGATTTTTGGCAGGACGTGAGGAAGGAGATTGAACATGAGAGAAGTTAAATTGCATGTCGAGACCCTGGATCGTTTTATCGGCGAAACCATGACAATGGCCGAAAAGCTGGATCGCGGCGAGCGTGATCGGCAGGCGGCCCACATCGCGTTCGAGAGCATGGAGACGTTCTTGAGGGTGCTCACGCCCAATCGCTGGGTGCTACTGCGCGCCTTGCGCGGCCGTGGACCTTCATCGATCCGCGCTCTCGCGCAGACTCTCGGCCGAGACTATCGCGGCGTCCACGCCGACGTGGCGGCGCTTGTCGACGCGGGTCTGATCGAGCGCGACGATAGCGGCGCGATTTCGGTACCCTGGTCTCGGGTCACCGCAGAGATGGCGCTGGACGTGGCGGCTTCCGCGTAGGCTGACGCCTCGCCGGCAACAGCCGCGGCCAGTCCCCTGCCAGGCCCGCCCGCCGGTGACACTTGATTTCCCTCGCCACGCGACTTAGCGTCGGAACGCTGCAGCACCACACAGGTCCTGCGACCCCGTTTCGTTCACCATAGCCCAGCAGATGACAACCAAGAACGGCGCCGATCTCACGCTATACGACAAGCTTTCACGCCTCACCTACACCCAAGCCGCACGACTCCTTGGCCCGGACGCAATACGACTGCTCACGGAGGGCGGCGGGCGCGACATCGACATCGACGAGCAGGTCGACCTCGGACAGCATGCGTTTCGGCTCGCGATCGGCGACTCAGCGGTGACGCTCTCGCTCGACCCGGCTACACGCGGCCGCCTGCGCTGGCAGTGCGATAC
This sequence comes from Gammaproteobacteria bacterium, assembly GCA_036507635.1. GTDB lineage: Bacteria > Pseudomonadota > Gammaproteobacteria > Steroidobacterales > Rariloculaceae > DATBLZ01. The sequence goes on along the minus strand of DATCIQ010000477.1, from coordinate 21,868 downwards.
CTGCGACGTGCCGTGCACGCACGCCGGGGCCGCGTTCTCGCTGATCCTCGAGGAGAAGACGGCGCTCGGGCTCGCCGCGCCGCCGCCTGAGCGGGAGCCCATCGAGCGGCTCGACGACGAGACGCTCGCCGCGCAGGCGCTCGCCGAGCGCGAGGAGCGCGCGCGAACCGAGAGGATGCGGATGGTCTCGACGGATCCGTCCAGTCTCTGGACCGACTACACGGTTACGAACGCGGCGTCCGGCAAGTCCTACCGCGTCGCGCTCCGCGGCTGGGAGCGGGGCGACTCGTACTGCGCCTGCCCGGACTTTCGCAAGAACACGCTCGGCACCTGCAAGCACATCCTGCACGCGCTGGCGAAAGTCCGTCGCCGGTTTCCGCCGGAAGTGCGCGATGAGCCCTACCGGCGACGCGGAATCTCGGTGCACCTTCGCTACGGCGAGACGCTCGAGCTCAGGCTCCTGCTCCCGGAGCGCCTCGCCGCCGGGGCGACCCGTGTCGTAGCGCCGCTCCGCGACCGCCCGATCACGGACCTCCCCGATCTGCTCGAGCGCATCCGCCGGCTCGAGGCGGCCGGTCAGGGCGTGACGATCTATCCCGACGCCGAGCAATACATCGAGACGCAGCTCAGGCAGCAGCGTCTCGCGGCAAAGGTCGCGGAGATCCGGAGCGACCCCCGCGCCCATCCGCTGCGCACGACGCTGCTTAAGACCGAGCTTCTGCCCTATCAGCTCGACGGTATTGCGTTCGCGGCCGGCGCCGGACGCGCCGTGCTCGCCGACGACATGGGGCTCGGCAAGACCGTGCAGGCGATCGGGCTCGCGGAGCTTCTCGCGCGCGAAGCCGGCACGGCCAGGGTCCTGATCGTCTGCCCCGCGTCGGTCAAGTCGCAGTGGCGTAGCGAGATCCGGCGCTTCTCGAAGCGCGATTGCCAGCTCGTGCTCGGCGGCGCCGCCGAGCGCGCCGCGCAGTACGGCGCGGACTGTTTCTTCACAGTCTGCAACTACGAGCAGGTGCTGCGCGACGTTCTTGCGATCGAGCGCGTGCCCTGGGATCTGATCGTGCTCGACGAGGGCCAGCGCATCAAGAACTGGGAGGCGAAGACCACGCAGACGATCAAGAGCCTGCGCTCGCCGTTCGCGCTCGTGCTCTCGGGTACGCCGCTCGAGAACCGGCTCGACGACCTGTTCTCGGTGGTCGAGTTCATCGACGACCGGCGCTTGGGCCCCGCGTTCCGCTTCTTCAACCGCCACCGCGTCGTCGACGAAAAAGGCAAGGTGCGGGGCTACCGTGACCTCGACCTGCTGCGCGAGAACCTGAAGCCGGTGCTGCTCCGCCGGACGCGCGCCGCCGTGATGAGGGACCTGCCGCCGCGCGCGACCGAGATCGTGCGCATCCCGCCGACAGACGAGCAGCTCGGCGTCGACGGCGCCCAGATGCGCATCGTCAGCTCGATCGTGCGCAAAAGATACATCTCGGAGATGGACCTGCTGCGGCTCCAGAAGGCACTGCTGCTCGCGCGGATGAACGCGGACAGCACCTACCTCGTCGATAAGCGCGAGCCCGGCTACTCGAGCAAGCTCGATCGCCTCGAGGAGCTCTTCGACGAGCTGCTGGCTGAGCACGAGCGCAAGATCGTGCTGTTCTCGGAGTGGACGACGATGCTCGAGCTGATCGAGGCGCGTCTCAAGCGCTTCGGCGCCGATTACGTTAGGCTCGACGGCTCGGTGCCGCAGAAGAAGCGCCAGCAGCTCGTGCATCGATTCCAGCGCGACGCCGCCTGCCGGCTGTTCCTCGCGACCAACGCCGGCGCGACCGGGCTCAATCTTCAGGCCGCCGACACCATCGTCAACGTCGACCTGCCATGGAACCCGGCCGTTCTCGAGCAACGCATCGGCCGCGCGCACCGGATGGGGCAGAAGCGCCCGGTGCAGGTTTATCTGCTCGTGACCGAGGAGACGATCGAGGAGAAGCTGCTCGCGACGTTGTCGGCCAAGCACGATCTCGCGCTCGCGGCGCTGGATATGGAATCGGACGTGCGTGAGGTCGCGCTCGCCTCCGGCATCGACGAGCTCAAGCGCCGCCTCGAGGTGCTGCTCGGCGCGAGACCCGACGCGGCCGTCGACGAGAGCGAGCGGCGGCGGCAGCAGGAGGAAGCCGAGCGGCTCGCGCGCCGGGCCCGCGTGGCCGAGGCCGGCGGTCAGCTCGTCGCGGCCGCGTTCAGCTTCCTGGGCCAGGTGCTGCCGCGCGGCGGCGACGGCGAGGCCGGCGCGGCGCCAATGGCGCGGGAACTCAAGGCGCGGCTCGACGACTGCCTCGAGCGCGACGAGCAGGGCCGCCCGCGCCTGAGCGTGACGCTGCCGGACGACTCGTCACTCGACGAGCTCGCCCGGTCCCTGGCAGTGCTGCTCGGTGGACGAGGCCTCCGTCTCGATGCTTGAGTGGATCGAATCAACATCGAGCGCGACGTCGAGCAGTTCGTCGACCGAATCGTGTCAAAAGCGACCATCACTTCCCCGTGGCCGGTATTCCCCCAGGTCGAGCGTCTGCTCTCGGAGAAGCAGCTCGCGCTCTGGCGCTGGGCGCAGGCGCATCGCGAGCCGACGGTCAGCCGCAGGAACGCGGCCGCGGCCTTGGGATTCCGGCTGCGCACGGTGGAGAGAATCGTCGCCAGACTTCCCGAGATGAAACGCCTCTAACGGCTCGGGCGCGGCCGCGCCGTTCTCTATCGGGTAAGACGTTAGCGGATCGGGCTGGACCGCGATGGAAGTTGGCGCGCCCGGAAGGACAAACTTCGAACTCTCTCCTGGAGACGCTTGGCTGAGTGGAACGTTTGCCTTGAACGGCCACCAGGGTTCATCTGGCCAGGTAAGGCAGCCATCTACAGAGAAAGCTTGAAAGAACTATCGCGATGACTGCGCCCCCAGTTTCCCTAATGGAGCAAAGTCATCAGCTCATCAGCGATCTCGGCAGCGCTCTTGAGTGAGGTATTGAGGGCAACTTTGTCGGCCAGCGGGGCACTGTAGCGCGCCACTTCGTCCTTCGAGACCTTGTGCCAGATCGGAAGTATGCGCATTCCGCCGCTCGCTTCGAGCGCGACAAGCCCATCGAGCTCCCTGTTTGGCCATTCCTTTTGAAAGAAGCTATCGGATAGAACGACGACACCGAAACGGGAACTCGCAAGACCACGATCGATCGTGCGCCTGAGGCTATCGCCGACCTTGAGCGTGAACTCGTCGTACCAGACCCGTGCCTCTCTGTCCCGGAAGGCCTGCGCGAGTTCGCGAACGAAGCCTTCCTTGTCCTCGCTGGCGTGTGAGATAAAGAAATCGTAAGTCTGTTCGATAGCAGCAGGGCTCGAACGCGGCGTCAACACTGACTGAGCGCGCCTCGTTAGATCGCTTTTTAGTCGGCGCTCATGTGCCTCTCGTTCGCGGATCAGCTTCTTTTGCTCGTCGGCAGCCTTCTTCCTGGCTTTCTCGTCTTCGCGCGCCTGGCGGTCCTCATAAGTCCGAAGATCTTTTGATTTCGCGGCGATCTTGCCGGAAATGTCCGCGCGTTTCTTCTGCACGGACGCAAGGTCCTTGCTGGCACGCTCGATCTCCTTGAGCTTGCTCTGCATTGTGGAGGCGCTCTTTGTGCGCGACGCTGCTTCATTGGCCCGGTTAATTTTGGCGATAAGATCGGCCTCTTTCTTCGCCTCGCGCGCATCGGCCTTGCGCAGGTCTGCCAGTTCCTTTGACAGGCGGTTGATTTGATTCTGGTGCGGCGAACTCACGCTTCTTCTGCTTTGACGTACTCAAAACCCGCAAAGCTTTCACGGACTATATCTTCGAGCGTCGTCACTTCCTGGTCTGTCAGCTCCTTGAATTCTTTTTCGCGCCGCCTTTTCGGCAATGACCCGTGGTTCTGACGTATGAACATGATGAGATTTTCGGCAAGACGGTCAGGCATCTCCACGGTATTCATGATCGCGCGCATGGCATCGTCGTGGCGGCGCAAGTAGTCGATTTCGCGCGGCAGATCCTCTTCGACGGTTCTCAGCACGCAGGCGTAAAGAAATTCGGCTGCGCGCGTGCAGTCGAAATAGCGATACAGATCAGCCGTGTCATTTAACACTTCGACATTGCGGCTCGGAGTTGCACGCCAGTCGATATACGGCATGAGGGGACCGGAATGATCCTGTAGCGTTGTGCGGTAATCTTCGATCCGGTCCAATATGACCGATGAGACTGGAAACACAATCCCGGGCGGAGTGAACTTGCGCTCGGCCAGGACATGGTGGATCAGGCAGCGATGCAAACGTCCGTTTCCGTCCTGTAAGGGATGGATATAGACGAATCCAAACGCCGTCGCCGCAGCCTGTAAGACCGCATCGAGTTCAGACTCTGCCATCCGCTTGTTGGCATCTAATAGGCCCTCCAGAAGCCCGGACAGATCCTCTGGCCTTGCGCCGATGAATTCCGGTAGCGGATCGCCGTTATGGTCGCGCTCGCCCAGGAAGATGCCGTCAGGCCGCAAGCCCGGCTTGATGAAGCGCATATCTTCGATCAGGACGTGGTGCAGGCGGACGATCTCATCGAGCGTGAGCTCGTTGCGTCCGGCCTGGAGCACGGCTCGCCCCCAACGCTCGAGCCGGTTGCGGGGCGCTCGTTCCCCCTCGATCTCAAAGCTCGCGCGGCTGTCTGCGAGGAGCAGGAAGCTGGCCGCGCGTGTGACGAGATGGCCGCCCGTGCGACCGATCGTCTCGCGCGCTTTCTCTGCAAGTGCATGGCCGACATAGCCGCGCAGCGCGTCCGTCCTGCGAATGACCGGGCAGTACCGACCCGAGCCGAGCAGGTTGTCCCGAACCCGGTGCCGCCGCGAAAGCACGGGCGTCGCTGTAAAGTAGGCATCTGCGTCAAGCAGATCGACGGCGGCGACATTCGGTGCGTCGGGTCGATCAAGCGTCCGTCCGGTCATCGATTCATACAGGAACCAGAGGCGGCGGGCGGGCGCGCCTGTCGGCGCCGCCTGCACCAGCTTTTCGATCTCGACGGGGTCGACGGCATCAAAAGCCCGCTTGAGAATGAGCGGATCCAAATCCTCGTGCCGGATGGCGAAGCTCAGGTGGTCTGCGAGATCCTCGCCCGGCCAGTACCTCTTGTCGAAGACCTGCCAACCGCCCTCCTCGCGGCGACTGCCGCGCACGTGCCGGTCCGAGACGCAGCTCGGCCTGCGGACGGGCGCATCGATTGCAAGGACCTGGACAAGAGCCGCCCATCCAGCCAGCCGGGACTCCCCGGGCACGGCATAGTCCTGAAAGGCGGTGATTACTGGCAAATCAATCTCCATGGTCGAAAATTCCTTGCTAATGTCGAAAATCGATCGTCAATTCCTATTTGGTCGAAAAATACACTAGCAGGGCCTGCCGTCGAAATCTATTCATTTCTGTCGAATACCACGACATTTCCACAGGAAATGTCGAATTTCTTCTGGTCTGTGGCGTGGTTGCGCTACGCGGAAGGCGCATATTTGGGCCTCAACGATCCACGGATGGCATTGCTTGAGGACGGCGCAGAAGCAGAGAACTCGGATAGTCCGCCGACAATCAGATCCGCTGGCATAGGCCACCTCTTCCGTAACGCACACCGGTTCGTGCTATCGCGTGAGCCAGAATTCAGCGTCAGCGCTCAAGCGTGCGCGCGCCTTCGCGAGCGAGGCTGATCCGGCTGCACGGACAAGCGCAGACCGAAAGCCGCAAGGATGGCGGCCAGCGTATCCAGACGCGGGGTGCCTTTCTCGGAAAGCGTCCGCAGCTGCCCTCGGTCATTTCGACGTACGAAAACCGCATCCGCCAGCTCGAAGAACGGAGGATCGAGCTCAACGAAAGGATTGCGAACTGCGCCCGTCCGCTCCGCAGTTTCGACGAGACACTTAGAACTTTGCTCGACTTTCTGGAAAACCCCTGGAATCTCTGGGCTTCGGAGCGCCTGGAGCACAAGAAAGCGGTGCTGACACTCGCGTTTACCGACCGCCTTTCCTACGTCCGAAACGAGGGATTTAGAACTCCGGCCCTCGCCTTACCCTTCAAGGTGCTAGAGGATCTCAAAAGCTCCAAATGACCTACCCGACAGATAGGTTGTTCATGGCGCGCCCGGAGAGATTCGAACTCCCGACTTCCGGCTTCGTAGGCCGGCGTTCTATCCAGCTGAACTACGGGCGCGTGGTGACTGGCTTGGAGCGCGGAATTGTACCAAGAATCGCGAGCGGAGCTCGCTCCCACAAAAGATCCAATCGCGGCCGGAGGCCGCTCCTACCACATCGACAGCGACGCGTGCTCGCGCACGTAGCGCGTGACGTAGTCGCGGTAGTAGCCGTGGACGCGGCGCGTCAGGGGGCCGCCGCCTTCGGGGAAGTCCTTGACCGCGCCGTCCTCCATGCGCAGCGTGCGGACGGGCATGACCTCGCGCGTCGCGCTCGTCAAGAAGCATTCGTCGGCGCGGCGTGCGTCGGCGACCGGAATCTCGGTCTCGCGCGTCGCGAGGCCGTGCGCCTTGCACGCCTCGTGGACGCCGGCCTTCGTGATGCCGCGCAAGTTCGCGGCGGTCTGCGACGGCGTCAATAGCGCACCATCGATGACGAAGAACACGTTGCTGTTCGACGCTTCGGTCACGAGCCCCGCGTCGTTCAACATGAGGCAATCCTCGGCGCCCAGCGCGCGTGCTTCCATGGCGCCGAGCACGTTGTTCAAGTAGTTGCCGCCCTTGATGTTCGGGTCGAGCGCATGGCGCGGATTGCGGCGCGTGCCGACCACGGCGACGTCGATGCCGCGCGAGTACAAGATTTCCTTCCACTTAGGGATGCCCTTGACGATGATGACGAGGCGATTGCGGGAGTCCTTGCCCGGCACGAGGTCCATCGGACCGTCGCCGCGCGTGACGATGAAGCGCACGTAGGCATCGAGCTTGAGCTCGGCGGCGCCGCTCGCCGCGATCGTGGCGCGGATTTGCTCCGTCACCTCATCGAGGCTGAAGCCGATATTCAAGTGAATCAGTCGCGCCGAGTTCTCGAAACGGCGCCAATGCTCCTCGTAGAACAGCGGCACGCCTTGGTAGGTACGGAATACTTCGTAGATCGAGTCGCCGTACAGAAATCCGCGATCCATGACGGGAACGCGTGCTTCGCTCGTCGGCACGATCGCGCCGTCCACGTTCGTAACGTTCTTTACGTCGCGCATAATCAAACCTCGCCGACCTCGCCGCGGTACTCGCGCTTGAGGCGCGCTCCGAAGCGGGTCAAGATCTCATAGCTGATCGTGCCGGCCGCTGCGGCCACTTCGTCGAGCCCAATGCCCCCGCCGATCAAATCCACGAACATGCCTTCCCGAACGCGCCCGGCGGGAACCGCCGACACATCGAGACAGGCGAGATCCATCGAGACTCGGCCCACGACCGGCACGCGCACGCCGCCGACGCTCGCGATACCCGAATTGCCGAGGCTGCGCGGGTAGCCGTCCGCATAGCCGATGCCGACGACCGCAATGCGTGCGGGCGGCTCCGCCGCGTAGGTCGCCCCGTAACCGATCGTGGCGGGTTCCTCGAGCGTGCGCACTTGCAGGATGCGCGCCTTGAGCGCGACGACCTCCTCGACGGGAGAGGGTTCTGCGATGAACGGATTGCCTCCGTACAATGCAATGCCGGCCCGCACGAGATCGCCGCGATGCGCTTCGCTCAAAAACGCGCCCGCGGAATTGCCGATCGAGGTTTTCGCTTGCGGCCAAACGCTCCGGAGCCGATCGAACGCCGCGAGTTGGTCGGCGTTCCGGCTGTGCTCGGGCTCGTCGGCGCACGCCAAATGCGTCATAACGCATTCGATCTCGATGTTGCGCAGCCGCTTGGCGTCGCGCGCGAGCGTCGCCACGTCGGCGGCACTGAGGCCGAGCCGCGTCATGCCCGTATCGAGATGTAACGCAGCCGGTCCGCCGGCTTCCGACCAACGTTCGACTTGCTCGAGCGAGTTCAGCACGGGCACGAGCGCGGCGCCCGCGAGCTCGGGCTCGGCGCCCGCGACGACGCCCTCGAGCACGAATATGCGCGCCCGCGGCGCAAGCTCACGAAGCTCGAGGCCTTCCGCGAGCGTCGCGACGAAAAAATTGCGGCAGCCCTCATGCAGCAGGCGGCGCGCGACCGGGCTTAGACCTAAGCCGTAGGCATTCGCCTTGACCACGGCACCGCAGTCGGCCGGCGCGGCCGCGCGGCGCAGCGCGGCGTAATTGCGGGCGAGCGCGTCGAGGTCGACGATGAGCACGCCTGAAGCTTGGGCGTCGGAATACATGCAACAGCGTCCGTGTAGCTCCGGCCGACTATAGCAAAGGCGGCAGGCTCGCCTTGACGATGTCGGCGCTCGTGTCGGTGTGCACGGCATAGCCGCCGACGCCGATCGGAACGAGCGCGGAATCCCCGCGCGCGAGATTGCCCAGGAGGTGCCCGTCGGCGCCGACGACGGCGACGTCGCCCGCCAACACATGCAGGCTGTGGGGCGCCTCGGCAGGCACCGCGACGGAGGCTTGTGCGTGCGGGCGCAAGTGCTCGACGCGAAATACGGGCGAGTCGACCGAGCAATAAACGCCGGTCCGCCCCGGAACGGCGCGCGGCTCGACGACGAAGTCAGCGGCCGAAGTGCGGCGCAGATTCAACGCCGCGATCGCGGTATCGACGTCGACCTCGCGTACCGGGAACCGCACGTTGTCCCAGGCGCGAAACGTGGGTCCGGGCCGGCGCACCTCGAGCGCGAGTATCTCGCGGCGTTCGGGATTGCCGAGCGCGTGAACCTCGGCCGACGGCAACCGGCTCGAGCCCGCGAGCAGACGGCGCGGCGTCGCATTGTGGATGATTTGCCCGGCCGCGACCGGAATCGTGTTGAGCAGGTCGAGCACGCGCCAAAACAGCCCTTTGAGCTCGCCGAGCAAATCCGCGACCGGCGGCCACGGGTCCCCGTCGCCGAGAAGCGGATAGAGGTCGGCTTCAACGCCGGCCATTCCGGCGCCGCGATCGGCGAACCAGGCCTTCAAGACCGCTTGCAACCGATGCTGATCGGTCTGTGGCAACAGGCTCTCCAACAACTCCCGCTGGCGGCGCAATCCGAGCGCAAGCTCGTCGCTGAGCTTCCCACCGTCGACATCGGCGCTGAACCCGAGCCTGATCGTGGCGCCGGGCTCGGCATCGATGATGACGTAAAGCTCGGTGTCGCCGGGACTGTGCGCTTGAACGGACAGCAACTCGCGAATATCGAGAGTCTTAGGCAGCAACGGAAAGCACGCGCCGTGTCGCGCGACAAAGCTCCGCCCCAAGATCACCTCGCCGTGCCGCGCGAGCAACTCCGGGAGCGTGAGCTCGGAGCCGTCGTCGAAGCGGAGCCGGCTCGGGTATCGAGCGGCCTCGCGGTCCGTATCGAAGGCGGCGATGTCGAATGCCTCGCCGACGGTGACGGTCGTGGTGCCCCCTTGGTCGGGCAGCTCGCAGCGCTTGAAGCGCCGCAATGCAGTCCCGCCCCACGGGCGCTCGACAAAGTTGTCGCGCCGGGGGACGATGGGCGCCGACGCGATTTGCTTGGCCAGCGCAATGTCGCCTTGCAGCAGGCGCTTTGCCAGAGTCTCGGATATCCGCAAGGAACCCCCCACCGTTGGTGCGGGGCAGTATGCCAGATCGTTTATGTCAAAACGTGACTGAGGTCCAGGTTCGGCGCGGCTAAAGCCGCTAACCTCTGCCGATCTCAATGCTACCGACGTCGGACAACGAGCGAGCATGGCGAGCCCCAGGGAGTTAGCCCAAAAGGCATTTACGCTGCTGCAAGACGCGCTGCGTGAATCGGAATCGCGGGCCACGGAGCTCGACGCGGAGCTCAAGCGCAAACGCGAGCCGAAGAACCGCATCGAGGAGAGACTCGACGTCCTCGCACATCGTCTGGAAAGCGTAGAAGCCGAGTGCCAAAGCTGGCAGCACAAGGCCGGGAATCTCGAGGAGCTGCTCGAGAACGAGCGCGTGCGGGTCCAGCAGCTCAAGAAAAAGCTCGAGGTCGCAGAGTCCGGCCCCGATAAGGTCGCCAAGAAGGAAGTCAACTTCTGGCGCCAACGCGCCGAACATTTCGACGCCGAGACTCGCGAGTACAAGCAGCGCATCGCAAGCCTAAAGCAGGAGCTCGAGTCCCGTACCGCGGGCGTCGAGGGTTTCAGTTTCGAGGCACCGACCGGCGCCGAGAGCGATCTCGTCGGCGCGCTCGAGGTGGCGCGAGAGGAAGCGAGCGCCTTGCGCCGACAACTCGACGCGCAGACGTCCGAGCTCAAGGAGCTCGAGGCCCGCCTCGCCGACATCCCCGCATCCCGCGCGCAGCCGGAAGCGAGGCAACCCGACACCGCCGGCGCTGCAATGCGCAAGCAGGTGGCGGGCCTCGAGACGGCGCTTGCCGATTCGGAGCGGGCCCGCGCCGCCGTGGCGACCGAGCTCAACACGCTCTCGACAGAGCTCGAGCGCGTGCGCCGTGAGCTCGAGCGGTCCCGCGGTGAGGTCGACGAGAATCGCAAGACAGCTCGTGACGTCGAGGCCGCCGCCCACAAGGCGACAAGCGCCTTGCGCGAGCGCGAGGCCCGACTCGCAGAGCTCTCCGCGGAGCTCGAGAAAACGCGCGCAGAGCTCCGCCAGAAGGGCGAGCAAGAACACACGGCGCACGCGAGCCTCGAGAAGAGCGCCCGCGAGATCGCCGACCGCGACCGCCGCATCCAGGCCCTTTCGACGGAATGTGAGCGAGCCCGGGCTGAAGCCGGCAGTCGCGAGAGCGACGCGCAACGATTGCGCGCAACCGCCGACGCGCGCGAGCGCGAGCTCGAGCAAATGCGCGCCGCCATGCAACGTTTGCAGGCCGAGCTCGCGGATCTGCGCAAGCGCAGCGATGCGCTCCAAAACGAGCACCGCGCCAACCTAGAATCCTTGCGCCGCGAGCTCGGGCAGAAGGAAGTGACGATTCGCGACCAGCAGGCCAAATACGCCGCCGTCGAGCGCGAACGCGCCGTCCTCGAGCAAGCGCAGAACGAGGTCCGCGAGCAGATTGCCGGACTCGAAGCCGAGCTCATGGAAGAGAAGGAATGCACGGCAAATCTCAGCGAGGTAGCGAACGAGCGCAAGGAAGCGCTGACGCGGCTCGAAGAGAAAATCGAGGAAGTCGACGAGCGCTACGAGGAAGCGACGTGGCAACTCGGCAAGGCGCAGCACTTCGAGCGACTTGTGCGCCGCCGTAAAGGCCTGATCAACGCGCTGATTGCCACGCTGCGCGCGAAAAGCAAGGCGAATACCGCTCTCAAGGCGGGGCTCGACGGGTTGCGAACGTACAAGGCGACATCGGAGGCGAATCAGCAAAAGCTGCTGGCCCGCGTCGACAAGCTGAGCGCCGAGCTCAGCGAGGCGGAAGAGACGATCGCGAAGCGGCAAGGCGCAACCCTCGTCAACGAAGAGCTGCAAACCGCCCGTGCGAAGATCACGACGCTCGAGACGCGGCTCAACACGCAAGTGGACATCATTCAAACGCTCGAGAACGACCTCAAGGCCGCTAAAACCATCCAGCTCGCTCGCAACGACCTCTCGTCCGAGCTCGATGGGCTGCGCAAGGAGCTCGAAGCCAAGAACGACATCATCGCGCGCATCGAAGCGGACGCCGACGAGCAGCAACGTAAGCTCGCGAAGTTGCGCGGCAGCGAGGGAGAAACGATGCGCCTCAAGGCCATCGAGGAGAAAGACAAGGGCCTCATCGACACGCTACAGCGCGAGATCGCCCAGCTGCGTGAGACGCTGGCGCGCCAAAGCGAGAGCGCGGGATCAGGCGGCGCCAAGCAGAGCGACATTACCGACAAGCTCAAAGAGCGCGACGGCTCGATTACGCGCCTCATGTCGACGGTCAAGGACAAGGACGCGGAAATCTCAAAACTCAAGGAATCGGTCGCGCACTGGAAGAAGAAATACGAGTTCCTCTCAACCGAGGCTCCGGACGCGTACCAGTCGGTCGTCGAAAAGTAACCGTCGGTCGGCCGCACGCTCGCTCTACCACGCGCACAGATGCTCGATGGATTCACAGAGTTTTTCGTAGACCGTGGCATCACGCTCGCCGCGCTCGGCGCCGCTTACCTGCTGTTCCTCGGCAATCTCGTCGCGGGCGTCGCGTGCTTCATCGGCTCGCGCTCGTGGCTCGTGGTCTCGCCGAATCGGGCGGCCAAGCATTACGCCTTGTACGTGATCATGGTGCTGGTGAGCTTGAGTCTAGCCACCGTGCTCGAGAACGAGCTCGCTCCGCGCGGCCTCGTCACGCTGCAATATGCGACGCTGCCGCATATTCTCGCCCTCACGATGCTGCACGTGTGGGTCTATTACGAGCAGGAACCGTGGCTCATCGCGCTCGGCGGGTCCGCAAACGTCGGTGCCGGCGTGACTATGGGGATCACCGCCGCCCTGGGGCATCAGATTCCCATCGCGCAATGGTTGACGCTCGCCGGAATCGGCGCGCTGCTCGCCTATCTCGCCTACTACTCCGTATCGACGAAGCGCGGGTTCGTCAACGCGACATCGATCTACTTGAGCTCCAAAGAGGCACGCGACGAACGCGTCGTCCCGCAGACCCCTTGGCTCGGTCTCATGCAGTGGAGCGCATTGATCGGCGCGAGCGTCGTGCTCGCGACGGCGAATGCCATGCTACGCGGCAGCGAGCTCAGCGACATACCGGCGGTCGCGGTAGCGACCCAATCGACGTTCATATTGACGGTCACAGCGCTCGTTTGCGCCGTACCCGCGGGCATCTACTGGTTGACTCACCGGCACTGGATGCCCGAGCTCACGCGCTTCGTGTGGCTCGTCTGGCTGGTCGTAGGCTTCGCGTTCACCTACGGCAATATTCTCTCTAGTCTCGGTCGAGTTTAACGAGCAGGCGCGGCTCGAAGGCCGCGCGAAACTGCGCCGGCGTATCGACACCGCACAAATCCTTGAGCTGCGTAACCTCGAGGTCCGCAAATCCGCACGGATGGATCCGCGCAAACGGCTCGAGATCCATGTTCACGTTGACGGCGAGGCCGTGATACGAGCACCCGCGGCGCACCCGCAGGCCGATCGCCGCGAGCTTGCGCCCCCCGACGTAAACGCCGGGCGCGTCGCGACGCGCGTAGGCTTCGACTCCAAAGCCCGCCGCCGCATCGATGACCGCCGACTCGAGCGCCTGCACGAGACTGCGCACGTTGAAGCCGCGCCGTTTTAGCTCGACGAGCACATAGGCGACGAGCTGACCGGGGCCGTGATACGTGACTTGGCCGCCGCGATCGGTCTGCACTACGGGTATGTCGCCTGGGTCGAGCAGGTGCGCGCGATCGGCGTTCAAACCCAGCGTGAATACGGGAGGATGCTCGACGAACCAGATTTGGTCGGCGGTTCCTGCGCCGCGCTCTTCGGTGAAGCGCTGCATCTCGGCCCAGACTTCGGGCATCGCGCGCATGCCGAGATCGCGGACGACGACTTCGCTCACAGCACCATGAGAATCTGTTGATGAGCGGAAAGCTCCCGATAGACGGCGTCGGCCTGCGCACGGCTCGCCACGCGCACCGTGATCGTGAGGCTCAAGTACGCGCCGCCGCTACTGAGCCTTTCGGCGACCGTGTAGTCGGCCGCATCCGGCCAGTGTGCACGCACGATCGCGAGCGCGGATTCGCGAAACTCGGGCGCATTCCGTCCGAGAACTTTGATCGGTTGATTGCGGGGAAAACCGTCGTCGGAGTCGGCACCCATCACTCGAGCCACAGCTTGAGCTCGTCGGCGATGCGGGTCCACAGCGGCGCTTCCGCAACGGCGTGCAGCGAGACGAGCGGCAGAACAGCCAAGTCCTCGCCGCGAAACGATATGTGTACCGCACCGACTTGCGCCGACACGCCGAGCGGAGCCACGAGATCCGCGATGAGCTCCATCGTACCGCCGAGATCCTGATAGCGGCCGCGCGGAATCGTGACGTAAAGATCATCGCTCAAACCCAGCGCCACCGTGTGCGGCTCCCCTTTCCAGACGCGTGCTTGAGTGACCTGCTGCCCCCGTGCATAGATCTTGTGGGTCTCGAAAAACTGAAACCCGTAATCGAGCAGCGCTTGGCTTGCGGCGGTACGTGCATCCGGGTTCGTCATGCCCATGACGACGGCAATGAGGCGCATTCCCGACCGCTCGGCGGAGCTCACCAGGCAGTATCCGGCCGCGTTCGTATGACCGGTCTTCAGCCCGTCCACGCTCTCGTCACGCCACAACAGCGCATTGCGGTTGTGCTGGGTGATGCCGTTATAGGTGAACTCGCGCTCGCCATACCAAGCGTAATACCCGGCAAACTCCTCGATGATCGCTTGCGCGAGGATTGCGGAATCGCGCGCGGAGCTCAAGTGACCCGCGCCGGACAGCCCCGTCGGATTACCATAGGCCGTGTCGGTCATGCCGAGAGCCTCGGCGTGCTCATTCATGAGCGCAACGAACGCTTCCACGGAGCCGGCGACGTGCTCGGCAAGGGCGATGCTCGCGTCGTTTCCGGATTGAATGATCATGCCGCGCACGAGATCTTCGACGCGAACCTTCGTGTCGACCTCGATGAACATGCGCGAGCCCGGCGCCCGCCATGCCCTTTCGCTGACTCGAACTTCATCGTCGAGCGTGATGCTACCGGCGGAGAGCGCCTCGAAGACGGTATACGCCGTCATGAGCTTGGTGAGGCTCGCGGGCGCCAAAGGAACGCGGGCATCCGCTTCGGCAAGCACCTTGCCGCTCGAAGAATCCATGAGATACAGGCTCTTGGCGGCGATTTGCGGCGGGGCCGGTACGGGCAAGCTCTCTGCGTGACTCGCCGTCGCGAGGAACAACCCGAGCAACACCCATACCCGCCGCATTACCCGTTGCCCTTGAGATCAGTTTTCCACGACGAGCCGCGAGTCGTTCAACCCGAGAGCGCGCAGATCGACGTTGACGCGATCAAATTCTTGGGCATCGGTGAGCGGACCGACGCGCACGCGGTGCAGGGCGTCGCGGCCGGCGCCCAATGAGACGACGAAGCAGTTGTCGATTCCGCCAAGCTTCAGTCGCGCTACGAGTTTGGCCGCGTTATCGCGCTCCGCGAACGCGCCGACCTGAACGTAGAGCTGCTGCAGCGGCCGATCGCCGGGACGCGGCGCGTCGGCCTGCGCCTCGCTCAAGATCGAGAACCCCGCCCGGCGCGGCTCGGCGTCGGCCGTCGTCGTCACGGGCGGCAGGTTGGGAGCGCCGAGCGCGCGCACTTGCACGCGCGACGTCCCGGTGCGGATCATGTCGAGCTCGAGAGCCGCTTGGTAAGAAAGGTCGATGAGGCGATTGTCGATAAAGGGACCGCGGTCATTGACCCTGACGGTGACGCTCTTGCCGTTGCTCAAGTTCGTCACCTCGACCCACGTGGGGATCGGCAACGTCTTGTGCGCCGCCGTCATGGCGTGCATGTCGTAAGGCTCGCCGCCCGAAGTCGGTTTGCCGTGGAAGTCACGCCCATACCAGGATGCAACCCCGCGCTCGTGATAACCGTCACTCGATTGGAGCACGTAGTAGCGCCTGCCGAACACCTCGTAGAACGGCGGGTTGCCGCGTGGGCTGCGCGGCGCGTCGATGACCGTTCGGCTCGAATCGGGGCCGGACGGCACTTCGGCGCGATAGGGTGCGCAACCGGCAAGCAACGCGGTCAGCGCCGCAACGAGCGCGAACGTATGGAGCTTTGCGGTGCCGTCGCGCCTCATTGCAGAACGCTCGGCGCGGCAGCGGTAAAGCCCTCGCGAATCGCGAGGCTCAATTGGTGCGCCGCCAACGCATACTTGACGCTGCGGTTGTAGCGGGTAATCACGCGGAAATTGTGGAACCCGACCCAGTACTCGGTCGAGCCTGCGTCGCGCTCGAGCGCGAACACCATGGCCGGCGAAGCCGGCGGCAAATCGGTCGCAAACAAATATCCCTGCTCGCTCAAGGAAGCCACCGTCTCGTTGAGATTCACTTCCTGCCCGGGCTCGGGACCGGACCAGCTCGCGGCCTTCTCGGCCGCGGCGACGATCGGCTCCCCGGCTCGCCAGCCGTGCGCGTCGAAATAGTTCGCAACGCTCGCCAGGATATCGTCCCAGTCCGCCCAAAGATCGCGAATTCCATCGCCGTCGGCGTCGACCGCGTAAGCGCGGAAGCTCGAGGGAATGAACTGCCCGGCGCCCATGGCGCCCGCGTACGAGCCGAGCGCCTCGAGCACTTGCGGGCCTTCTTCCCGGCTCATGAGCAAGAAGGCTTCGAGCTCCGAGCCGAAGAAACGCGCGCGCGGCGGATAGGCGAACGCAAGCGTGCTCAACGCGTCGAGCACACGGTATTTGCCCATGCGCTGACCGAACAGGCTCTCGACGCCGACGATGGCCAGCAGGAGCTCGGGCTCGACGTCATGGCGGCGTGCCGTCGCCTCAACTACGCCCTCGTTGTCGCGCCAGAAGGCGACGCCGGCCTCGATGCGCGCCGGCGTCAAGAAAATGTTGCGGTACTCGTACCATGGCACGACGCGCTCCGCGGGCTTCGAGATGGCCTGCAAGACGTCGCTATCGATCTTCGCATCCGCGAGCGTTGCAGTGATCTCGGTGCGGTCGAATCCATGCGTCGATACCATGCGCTCGACGAAAGTGGCGCGTGCCGCGGCGACGGCTGCGGTATCGACCGCGAGGTCTTGCGCCGCGGCAAGCTGCACGCACGATGCCGACGCGAGCGCTGCCAGAGATTTGCGCAAGATCCTCATGCCGCCAGCAGCTTCCTATTACCATTGATCGCAGCGAGCATGCCGAAACCGGCCATGAGAGTCACCATCGACGTTCCGCCCGCGCTCACGAGCGGCAGCGGCACGCCGACGATGGGCAGCAGTCCCGACACCATGCCGGCGTTGACGAACACATAAAAGAACAGCGTGAGACTGATGCTGCCCGCCAGTAGCCGCGTGAACGTATCCTGCGCCTGACTCGCAATGTAGAGGCCGCGCCCGACGAGGACGAGGTACAGCGTCAGAAGGAGCACGAGGCCCAACAGGCCGAACTCTTCCGCCATGACCGCGAAAATGAAGTCCGTCGAGCGTTCGGGCAGAAACTCGAGATGTGCCTGCGTGCCGTTGAGCCAACCCTTGCCGAACAGGTGGCCGGACCCGATCGCGATCTTCGATTGAATGATGTTGTAACCGGCGCCGAGCGGATCGGTCTCCGGGTTCAGAAACGTGAGCACGCGCGTCCGCTGATAGTCGTGCAGGAACGGCCAGATCGCGGGCGTGGCGGCGGCCGCGAGCGCGAGCACGAGTGCGATCATGCGCAGGCTGATGCCGGCGAGCAGTATGGTCAGGCCGCCGGCCGCGAGGACGAGCACTGCCGTGCCGAGATCCGGTTGCTCATAGATGAGCGCCGCCGGCACCAAGACAATCACGAGCATCACGCACATTTGACCCAACGTCGGCGGCAACGGCCGCTCGTGCAGAAACCACGCGACCATCAGGGGAACGGTCAGCTTGGCAAACTCCGAGGGTTGGAAGCGGACGATGCCAAGGTCGAGCCAGCGCTGCGCCCCCTTGCCGATCTCACCCTCGACCATGACGCCGAGCAGGAGACCCAACACGCCGAGGTAGAGCCAAGGTGTCCACATTCTGAGATACCGCGGCGTAATCTGGGCGAAGAGGAGAAATGCGGCGAAAGCGACCGCGAACCGTATTCCTTGGCGCAACAAGAGGCCCATGTCGCCGCCCACCGCGCTGTAAAGAACGATGAAGCCGATCCCCGTGACCGCGAGCATCGTGATGAGCAGCGGCAGATCGATGATGAGCCCGCCGCTCCTTTTCGCGGACCGGAACGATCCGCGGTGCAGAGAGCCGAAGTCAAGGCTGCCGAGCGACATACTCGTTCGACTCGAAAAAGGCATCGAGCACGGCGCGCGCCACCGGCGCGGCCGGCGCAACGGAGCCGCCGTTCTCGATGACGACGGAAAGCGCAATGGTCGGCGCCTCGGCCGGCGCATAAGCGAAAAACCAACGATGATCGCGCAGTCGCTCGTCGACCTGCTCCTCTTCGTACTCCTCATCTTGGCCGACGCTGAATACCTGAGCCGTACCGGTCTTGCCCGCGACTGCGTATGCCGTGCCGACCATCGCGCCGCGCCCCGAGCCGCGCGGGTCCGTCGTCACGCCGACCATCGCTTCATGAATGATCTGCCAATGCTCAGGATCGACGCCCTGGATGCCCGCTTGCTCGATGGGCTCGAACATCTCGACCTCGCGAGTGACGGCGTCTTCGCCGCCGATCAAGAGCCGCGGCCTGAAGTCCCGGCCGCGTGCCGCGAGAACCGCGCCCGCGTGAGCGAGCTGCAGCGGCGTGACCTGAGTGAATCCCTGGCCTATCCCCGTGATCACCGTCTCGCCGGGAAACCAGACTTGGTCCTCGCGCCGTGAGAACCGCACGCGCTTCCACTCCCGCGACGGTACGATGCCGGGATCCTCGCCGAAGATGTCGAGGCCGGTACGCGAGCCGAAGCCGAAAGCTTTCAAGAATTGCTCGATGGCGTCGATCTCGAGCGCGACCGCCAATCGATAAAAATATACGTCGCACGACTGCACGATGGCGTCGCGCAAGTCGACATCGCCGTGGCCCTGAGGGCGCCAATCGCGATAGCGATGCGAGCTGCCGGGTAACCGGAAAAACCCGGGACAATAATGCTCCTCCTCGGGGATCACCGCCTCGTGATAGAGGCCGGCAAGGCCGAGGAACGGCTTGATCGTCGATCCGGGCGGATAGCGTCCGCCGAGCGCGCGGTTGAAGAGAGGTCGATCGATGCTCGTGTTGAGCTCGAGGAATTGGACCGCGCTGATTCCCGCCGTAAACAAGTTGGGGTCGAAAGACGGCGTGCTCAGGAGCGCGAGCACGTCACCGTTGCGCGGATCGATTGCAATGACGGCGCCGCGAAGATCTCCCATCGCCTCGCGCGCCGCTATCTGCAAGCGCATGTCGAGCGACAGCACGACGTGATTCCCGGGCTCCGGCCAACGTGTTTCGAGCCCGCCCGCCGGCTCCGAGTCGTCGACAGCGGTCGAATCCGTGGCCGGATCGAGGAGCACGCGCCCCTGCGCGTTGACCACTTGTTGGCGGTAGCCGGCCTTGCCGTGCAAGGTCGATTCGTAACTGCGCTCGACGCCGGTCTTGCCGATTTGCGAGGTCGCGGCGTAATTGGCGCGGTCGATCTGCTCCAGGTCCGTCGTGCTGATGCTGCCGACGTAACCGACGGCATGCGCCGCGGCCTCGCCGAACGGATAGTAACGAACGAGCGCTTCCTGAATGTCGATGCCTTGCAGCAAGTGCCGCCGCACGGCGAAACGCGCCGCCTCGATCTCCGTAAGGTTGCCGAGCGTCACGCGCTCGAAACGGCGATGCGAGCGAACGAGGTCGACGAGCACGGGATGATCGGCAGGATCGATGAGCTCGAGATTCTCGAGCGCGACGAGGACCTGGTCGAGATCGCCGATCTGTTCCGGCACGGCGACGAGCTGCCAAGTCGGTCGATTCTCGGCGATGATGAGGCCGTTGCGGTCATAAATGAGGCCTCGGGTCGGAGCGAGCGGCTCGATCTTGATCTGGTTGCCGCGCGACAACTCACTGAAACGCTGATAGTCGACGATCTGCAACTGCACCAAACGCGCGACCAACAAGCCCGTCAAGAGAACGACGACGATGCCCGCGGCGATGACGCGCGAGAAGAACAGGCGCTGCTCCTGCCAGTGATCCTTGAATCGGTGCGAGCGTGCTGACATGGGCTCACATCCTGGCCGCGGCCGCCTGACGCCCCCGCTCCACGAATACCAGCACCAGTGCCCACAGCAGAGTTCCCGACACGACGGGAGCCCAGCGTTCTATGAGCGGCACCGTGCGTCCCACCACGCCGTCGACCCAGAACAGCACGAACTCATACAGAGCGAGCAGCACGACTACGGTCAGCGCGAGCTGCGATACTGGAAATACGCGAATCCGCAAATGGAAATGCTGGCTCAAGTACACGATGAGCAGTAACGCCAGCGCGTGTTGACCGAGCAACGCTCCCGAAAGCATATCCAGCGCGAGACCCATCCAGAACGCCGTGAGAAGCCCATAACGCCGCGGCGCAATCAGCGATGAATAAAGGAGCACGACGGCGACCCAGTCGGGTCGAAACGGCGCAATGACTTGAGGCAAGGGCAGAACCGACAGCACGAGGGCGGCCATCAAGGTCAGGGCCGGCGTGAGCCAATTGTGACCGGAGCGCGCCACTTAGGGAACCTCCGTGAGCCGCGCCGTCGGAGGCATGGGCTCGTCCTCATCCGTCCAGACGAGGAGAACCTCCTGATCGCGATCGAGCTCCGACACGGGCTCCGCGATGACCTCGGCAAAGGACTGGCCCGGGCGAATGCGGACTTCGATGACGCGTCCGACGGGATAGCCCGAGGGAAACACGCCGCCGAGACCTGAGGAGACGAGCAAATCGCCGACCTCAATGTCGGCGCTGTTGGTCAAGTAGGGCAATCGCAGCCGGCTGCTGTCGCCCGTCCCGACGGCGATGGTCCGCAAGCCGTTGCGGTTGACGGAAACCGGCACGGCATGATCGGCGTCGGTAATCAATACGGCTTCGGCCGTCAGCGGGCCGACTTCGACGACTTGACCGACGACGCCATCCGCGTCGAGCAACGCCTGACCGACGTAGACGCCGTCCGCCAGACCGCGGTCTAAATTGAAGCGCTGGCGATAAGGATCGAGATCGACCGCGAGGATCTGCGCGATGAGGACGCGGTGCCCCAAGACCGCCGTCGAATCGAGCAGCTCGCGCAAGCGCTGGTTCTCGACTTCGAGAGCGTCGAGGCGCTGCAGGCGAAAGTTGACACCGAGACGCTCGCGCTTGAGCTGCTCGTTCTCCGCGAGCAAGAGCTCTCGTTCCGTAACCCAGCCGCGCATCGACTGCCACGAGGCGAACGGCAGGTCGACGAGGACTTGAATCGGATAAACGACCACCGACAGGCCCTGGCGCAGGCGGGCCAAATGGCTTTCCTGGTGGTCGAGCAGCATGAGCGCGAGGCAAACGATGGCGAGCAGAACGAACCGGGCGCCGAGAGACGTTTCTCCGCGCCCTTGACCGCCGATGAATTGTCCTGGCGCACTCATCTATTAATAGCCCCTACGCGGTGCCCTCCCCCGAGGGCGAAATCACTCCACCGAGAACGCGCCCGGACCGTACTCGTCGAGCAGCTCGAGAACGCGTCCGCCGCCGCGCGCCACACAGGTCATCGGATCGTCGGCGACGACCACGGGCAGGCCGGTCTCCTCGGTCAGCAACTTATCGATATCGGTCAGCAACGCGCCTCCGCCGGTGAGCACAATGCCGCGCTCGGCGACGTCGGCGCCGAGCTCGGGCGGCGTCTGCTCGAGTGCCACCTTGACGGCCCCCACGATGCCTTGCAGGGGCTCTTGCAGCGCCTCGAGGATCTCGTTGCTGTTCAGCGTAAAGCTGCGCGGGACGCCTTCCGATAGATTGCGGCCCTTGACCGATATTTCCTTGACGTCCTGGCCGGGATACGCGGAGCCCACTTCGTGCTTGATGCGCTCGGCCGTCGCCTCGCCGATGAGGATGCCGTAATTCCGGCGTACGTAGTTCGTGATGGCCTCGTCGAAGCGATCGCCGCCGATGCGCACCGATGCCGCATATACGATGCCGTTCAACGAAATTACTGCCACCTCCGACGTGCCGCCGCCGATGTCGAGCACCATCGACCCGCGGGGCTCGTGCACGGGCATGCCGGCGCCG
>DATCIQ010000476.1:0-16804 GCA_036507635.1 Gammaproteobacteria bacterium | reverse complement strand
CATGATGCACGCGGAAACCCGTGAAACGCCGGTGCCGAAAGCTCAAGGCACGACGCTTTTCCACGTCATCGATCCGCGCATGTTCGAGCGCCGACTTTTGAACGAGCTCTGCGAGCTCGCGACGCAAATCCGCACGGTGGCCAAGTTGCAGTCCGGCGCGCTGTTTCTCCAGAGCCTGTTGCCCACGCGCCGCGCGATGCTCTACTTCACGCAGCCGTCCACGCGAACGTTTTTGTCGTTCAACAACGCCTGCCACATCCTCGGCATTCGTACGAGCGAGATTCGCGACCCGTCGACGTCGTCGGAAGTGAAGGGCGAGAGCTTCGAGGACAGCATTCGCACCTTCAGCTCCTACGTCGACGTCGTCATCATGCGCGCGCGGGAACGCGGGCGCGCCGCCCAAGCGGCGCGGCTCATGGATTCCATCCCGCGTCCGATCCCCGTCATCAACGCCGGCAGCGGCAGCGATCAGCATCCGACCCAGGCACTGCTCGATATCTACACGCTCGAACGCAGCTTCTCCGAGCGCGGCGGCATCGACGGCAAAGTCATCGGCATGATGGGGGATCTCAAACGCGGCCGCACGGTGCGCTCTCTCTGCTACCTCATGAAGAACTACTCGAACGTGCGTCTCGTTTTCATCGCCCCCGAGCAGTTCGCCATGGAGGACGACGTCAAGGACCATTTGCGCGAGCACGGCATTCCTTTCACGGAGACGGTTAACCTCAAGGAAGTGCTGTCCGATCTCGACGCGCTCATCGTCACGCGCATGCAGTCGGAATGGGACAACGCCGACGAGTCGCGGGCCGTCGACCTCGAGCGCTTCAGCATTGGCATGCGCGAGCTCGCCCTGCTCAAGCCCACCGGCATCATCATGCACCCGTTACCGCGTGGGCCCGAGATCGATCCCGCGGTCGACGCCGATCCCCGCGCGATGTACTGGCGTCAGGAGCGCAACGGCATGTGGATGCGGGCGGCCGTGCTGCTCAAGATTTTCCGCGTCGAAGGCCGCGTCCAAGAAGTCGATCCCGCAACTTTCGCCTCTCTCGACGTGAGGTCGTAATGCGCACTGCTTTCCATTGGCTCGCAATCGGCGTGCTCGCTCCCGCGCTGCCTCTGGCCGCCCAAGATCTCGAGTGGCACGAGCAGTTGGCGCGCGACTTTCTGCAAGAGCTCATCGAGATCGATACTACGCACGGCACGGGCAGCACGACGGTTGCGGCCGAGGCCATGGCGGCGCATCTCCTCGAGGCCGGGTTTCCGATGGCGGACGTGCAAGTGCTCGAGGAGCTGCCGCGCAAAGGGAATCTCGTAGCACGCTATCGGGGCCGCGGCGAAGGCGCAAGGCCGCTGCTGCTGTTGGCGCACCTCGACGTCGTCGAAGCGAACGCCGCCGACTGGACCGTCGCGCCGTTCGAATTCCTCGAGCGCGACGGCTACTACTATGGACGCGGGACGCTCGACGACAAGGACGAGGCCGCGATTCATATCGCGAACTTCATCCGCATGCGCCGCGAGGGATTCATGCCGGACCGCGACATCATCGTCGCGTTGACGGCCGACGAGGAAGGCGGTGACGACAACGGCGTCGAGTGGCTCATCGAGAACCATCGCGCGCTCGTCGATGCCGAGCTCGGCTTGAACGAAGGCGGCGGCGGAAACATCCGCCACGGCCGCAAGCTCTCGCACTCCGTGCAGACGAGCGAGAAGGTTTACTTAAGCTACACGCTCGAGGTCCTGAATCCGGGCGGCCACAGCTCGCGGCCCGAGAAAGACAACGCCATCTACCGCCTTGCCGACGCGCTCGGGCGTATCCGCGATCACGCGCTTCCCGTCGCGCTCAATGAGACGACGCGCGCGTTTTTCGCAGGCACGGCCGAGCTCGAGGAGCCGGAGCTCGCGAGAGCCATGCGCGGCGTGCTGCAAACCCCTCCGGACCCGGCCGCGGTCGAGCTGCTGTCCTCGATACCGGCTTACAACGCGCTGTTGCGGACGACGTGCGTCGCGACTCTGCTCGCCGCGGGCCATGCCGAGAACGCACTGCCGCAGCGCGCTCTCGCGACCGTGAATTGCCGCATTCTGCCCGGCGAGCCGGTGCGTGAGGTTCAGGAGACGCTGACGACCGTGGTGGCCGACAGTCAGGTCGAGATCGCCCCCATCGACGTCGCGCGACCGTCGGATCCCTCGCCGCTGTCTAGGCAAGTGCTCGAACCTATCGAGCGCATCACGGAAGAGTTGTGGCCCGGTGTGCCAGTGATACCTTCGATGAGCGCGGGAGCCACCGACGCGCTCTATCTACGCAATGCGGGTATTCCGATGTACGGCGTTTCGGGCGTGTTCGTCGACATCGACGACAATCGTGTCCACGGCCAAGACGAGCGGATTTCCATGACCTCGTTCTTCGAGGGCCAAGAGTTCCTTTACCGCTTGACCAAGGAACTCGCCATGATTGCGGAAGAATAGGCGCGTATACTCTTCATCAAATTCGAACGGGGAGCGGCGCAATGTCGAGCATGGCCTGGGTGTGGGTGCTGATTCCAATCTTCGCCATCGTCGCCGGCGTCGCGACGACGTGGATTCGTGTTTCGCACGGCTATCCACTGCGGGAGCGCAAAGGCCGGCACGCGGGCGAATGGCACATGCCGTCCGCCGCGCCCGATGAGGTCAAGTCGTTGCGCGAGGCGCTTGCGAAGAGCGACTCCAAGATCACGCACCTCGAGGAACGTGTGCGTGTATTGGAGCGCATTGCGACCGACGCCTCTGCGAAGCTGCGCGACGAAATCGACCGCCTGCGCTGAAAGCTGGCGCCATGAAGCTCGTCGAGGAGTACGAAGGTATAGGCGCTGTCGCGTGGCGCGACGAGACCTTTGGCTCGGTGCCCTATCGGCTGCGGCGCTTTCAGGGCATGGCGCGTTCCGGCCTGCCCGTGCCGGGTGTGCATCGCATCGAAGGCGAGATCGATCTCAAGGCAATTCCGGACCCGAGCCGGCTCGTCGATTGCGACCTCACGCTCAGGCTCGAAGACGGCCGTTCCATGCGTATAGCGCTCGCCGACAGGCAAGGCCGCGTGCTGACAGAGGGCCACGGACCGTCGCGCTGCTCCTGCTGCTGAAACGGTGACTTGCGTCACTTGACGCCAAAGGCGATATATGTAGACTTTCTGCATGGCTCGCCGGCGCAACATCTCGCGACAAACCCAGAACGTACTGGCCGCGTTGCTCGAAGCGCCGCACACGTGGCGCCACGGCTATGAGCTCTCGAAGGCCACGGGCCTCAAATCCGGCACCCTGTATCCTCTCTTGATGCGCTTGGGCGACCAAGGCTTGCTCGAATCGAAGTGGGAGAGCTCGCCACAAGCCGGCCGCCCGCCGCGGCATGTCTATCGATTGACGGCTGTCGGCGTTGCGCTCGCACAAGAGCAGGCGAGCGAGCGTGCACCCCGCCGGCTCGACGCGCCGCTCGGGAATCCCGCATGAGACCCGAGTCGTCCCTCGGCCGGCTCGCCGCGCACCGGCTCGCAGCGCACGCAGGCCGCGTCTTGCCGCAGCATCGCAGCGAATGGGCGCGCGCGATGCAGAGCGAGATCGACCATCTTCCGAGCAGCGGCGCCGCGCTGCGCTGGGCTTTGGGCTGCGTGTTTGCAAGCTACATAGAAAGGATGCATGTCATGAACCTCGGCAATCTACGGATCTCGCGTTGGGTCTTGAGCCTCGAAATGCTCATGTGTTTTTTCTGGCTCACGTGGATGTTCGGAGCGCTCGTCTCGCGCGGCGTTTACGGCTTCTCCGGGCCGCTGCCGATCGATAGGTGGTACCTCATGATGCTGTTCGGCACCGTGGTCGGGCCAATTGGTCTCATCGTTGCATTCAAGTCGATCGTGCTGAACCGTCCGTCGATGAGTTGGTTCACGCTCCTCGCATTGTGCCTTCCCGCGGCGTGGACGTTCATCGCGTTCCTCGGCCAGATCTTGAGCGCGAGATATCCCGCTGAGGCGTTGGGCGGATTCGTCTTGTTTGGCTTGCTTCCGGCGCTCGGAGTCGCGCACCTCGTGCACCTCGCGAGGTCCAGGGCGAACGTGGCGGCCGCAGCCTGACGCCGCTCCCACTGAGACACGGCTACGGTGCTATGGTAGGCGGCGTGAATCTCCGACCGCTCGCCGACTCGACGTTGATCGTCGCGGCCGTCTTCTACGGCGTGCTGCTCGCGGTCGCCGTCGCCGCGGGGTTGTTCGGCATCTGGCTCGGCTTCATTTTGCTGCTTTCGCTGTGGCGCTACAGCTACGCGGTGCTCAGGGCGACGGCACAAGGCAGGCGCAAGCTGTTAGCGCCCGAGCTCGAGACGTTGAATCCGATCGGCGACTGGCGGCTGGTGATGCACTTCATCGCTTTCCCGGCGCTGTTGATCGTGTTGGCCTGGGTGCGCCCCTTCGGCGCGCAAGGCTTCGGGCTCGCGTTGAACTTTGCGGCGGCTTTCGCGGTGATCCTCGTGTTTCCGGCATCCGCGGCCATGATGGGCATCACCTCGCGTCTCGAAGCCGCGTTCAACCCCGCGAGCCTCGGCCACGTCATGAGGACGCTCGGCCAAAGCTATTACATGCTCGTCGCAGTGTGCGCGGGCGTATGGCTTGCCGCGGCGCTCGTGCCGGCGGGTCTACCGTCCCTGGGGCTCGTCACTCGCGCGATCGGTATCTCGTTCGCGGCGTGGGCCGTGCTCGTGACGTTCGCGCTGACCGGAACGCTGCTTCGCGACCACCGCAACGACTTCGACATCGCCGGGGAGATCGAGACCGAAACGGAACGGCTGGCGCGTCTCGAGCGACTCGAGTGGCGCAAGACGCTCGACCTCGCCTACGCGTCGATGCGCAGCAACCTCGTCGCGGAAGGTTATGCAACCTTGCGCAAGCTATCAGCGCAGCACGCCGACAGTCTCGAGATTCAGTATTGGCTCTTCGACAACATGCTCGAGTGGGAAGACCGGCGGCACGCGCTCGAGATCGGCGCGCGCCTCGTCGAGCGACACGTCGCGGACGGCGACATGACTCTCGCGCTCGAGCTCTTCACGCGCTGCCGCCGTATGAGCCCGTCGTTCACGGTGCAACCCGCGGCAGCGGCCGCGCTCGCGGGCTTCGCGCGCTCGATCGGTCGCGACGGAGCGGCCGACGAGCTCGCCACGGGCGGATAGACGACGCGCCTAAAGGCTATAATGACCCTCTTGGTAGGAGCGAGCTTCGCTCGCGATTCTTGAGGGCAAACACCATGAGCACCGCACCACGCGCCGTCTCGACCGATAGGGAAATCGATGAGCTCATCCGCAAAGCGCGGGCCGCGCAAGCCGTATACGAAACGTTCTCGCAGGACAAAGTCGACGCCATCGTGCGCGGCATCGGGAAGTACGTTTACGACAATGCCGAGCCTTTGGCCCGCATGGCCGTCGACGAAACCGGCATCGGCTTGTACGAGGACAAGATCCTCAAGAACAAAGGCAAGGCGCGCGTTATCTGGAACAACTTGAAGGGCAAGAAATCGCGCGGCGTCATCGGCGAGGACCCGGAAACGAACCTCGTGCTGGTCGCGAAGCCCATGGGCGTCGTCGGCGCCGTCACGCCCGTCACGAACCCGATTGTCACGCCGATGTGCAACGGCATGTTCGCGCTCAAGGCCGGCAACGCCGTGATCTTTGCGCCGCACCCGAAGGCGCAGAAGTGCACCGAGCACCTGACGCGCGAGTTCATGAAGGTAGTCTATGCCCAAGGCGGGCCCGACAACCTCGTGCAAGTGGTCATGGACGGATCCGTCGAGAAGACACAGCAGCTCATGAAGGCCGTCGACGTCGTCGTCGCGACGGGTGGGGCCGCGATGGTCAAGTCCGCATATTCGTCGGGCAAGCCTTCCTTCGGCGTCGGCGCGGGCAACGTGCCCGTGATCATCGATCGCGGCGTGAACATCAAGGACGCCGTCGAGAAAATCGTGACCGGCGCGTCGTTCGACAACGGCATTATCTGCTCGCACGAGCAATTCGTGTTTGCGCCCGAGGAGAGCTATGCGGAGACGCTAGGGTTCTTCGGCGCCACGGGCAAGGTTTGGTTCACGGATGATCCGGCAGAGGTGCAGAAGCTCCGCGACACGGTGTTTCCGAACGGTCAGCTCAACAAAGACGTGGTCGGCAAGACGCCGCGCGAGGTCGGCGCGATGGCGGGCATCGACGTCCCCGCGAGCGCGCGCCTCATATTGCTCCCCGCCAAGGGCGCAGGCCGTGACGACGTGCTCGCCAAAGAGAAGCTCTGCCCGGTCATCGCGATCCTCCCGTACAAGGGCTTCAGCGAGGCCGTGGCCAAAGCCAAGGCCAACCTGCTCGTCGAAGGCGCGGGCCACTCGGCGGCGTTGCACTCGAACGACGAGCAGCACATCAGGAGCGCCGGCGTCGAATTGCCGATCAGCCGTCTCGTCGTGAATCAGCCGAGCTCGTTGACGGCCGGTGGATCGCTCACCAACGGCTTCGCGCCGACGACGACGCTCGGTTGCGGCTCATGGGGCGGCAACTCGATCTCGGAGAACTTGGACTACAAGCACCTCATGAACGTGTCGCGCATCGGCAAAGTCATCGCCGGCAAGAAGGTGCCGACGGACGAGGAGATCTGGGCTTCTTGATCTTCATGTGGGAGCGGCCTCCGGCCGCGATCTTAGGAATCGCGGCGGGACGCCGCTTCCACCAAGAGACGCCGCTCCCACGAAGGACGCCGCTCCCACAAGAGACGCCGCTCCTACGGGCTAATCAGCCCACGCACCGGCCCGAGCGGGTCGTGAGCGCGGGCGATGACGAAAATCGCCGCGTAGACCGCGAGGGCGGCGATCCAGCACGTCGTTCGCACGGCCCTGGTGCTTCCCCTTTTCAACGCGAAGCTGCCGAGCATGACGTAGACGACGAGCAATACCACCTTCGCCGTGAGCCATGCATGCACGAATGGATACTGGCGCAGCATCGAGGAGAGCATGAGCGCCGCCGTCAGGAGCATCGTGTCGATGCCGTAGCTCAAATAGCGCAGCGGGGCGCCCATCGCCCACCGCGCGCCGAGCTGCACGGCAAGCCCGCGGAACAGGAACAAGCCGCCGCTTGCAATCACGCAGACGACGTGGACGAGCTTGGTCTCAGGGTAGAACTCGATCATCCGCCGCTGTGTAGGTCTTGGGCCGGACTCCCGAGCTCAACGCTCAGACGCCCGCGTTCCGCTCGGCAACGGCTCGTCGCTTCGCGGCAGCATCCAAAGCTTCACCACGAACCATGTGAACGCCGCGGCACCGACGCTGAAAGCCGTGTCGCCGGGAACGCGCATCCAGACCAAGAGCTCGACCAGCGGCTGCTGCATGAATTCGGCGGAGCGCGCGTACCAATAACCGTTGTCGATCGCGGCCAATAGCTGCATGGTCCCGAGCGGCAACAGCGTCGTCACGGCCATGAGTCCCAAGCCGATGTTGAGCGACCAGAATGCCGTGCGGAGCAAGCGCTCGTCCCAAGGAATATTCGGCTTGAGTCCCCGCAAGCAAAACAGCACGAGCCCGATGCCGAGCATTCCGTAGACGCCGAACAACGCCGTATGGCCGTGCAGCGGCGTCAGATTGAGGCCCTGCATGTAGTAGAGCGCCAACGGCGGGTTGATCAGAAAGCCGAACAGACCGGCGCCGACGAGGTTCCAGAATGCGACGGCGATGAAGAACATGATCGGCCAGCGGTAGCGGACCATCCACGGCGTCGCCTGGCCGAGCTTCGCCGTTTGATATGCCTCGAACCCGATATAGGCGAGCGGCACGACCTCGAGCGCCGAAAAGCTTGCGCCGAGCGCAAGCACCGCGGTCGGCGTACCGCTGAAATAAAGATGGTGCAACGTGCCGAGCACGCCGCCCGCCATGAACACGATAGTCGCGAACAGCACCGCGATCGTCGCGGTTTTCACGGCCAGCAACCCGAGGCGGGTGAACAGGAACGCGATCACGGAAGTGGCGAATACCTCGAAGAAGCCCTCGACCCACAAGTGAACCAACCACCAGCGCCAGTACTCGACCATCGACAGATGGCTGTGCTCGCCCCACATCAACCCGGCGCCATAGAAAAGACCGATGGCGGCCGTCGACAGGAACAGGAGCACGATGATCGACTTCGAGTCGCCGCCGCGCCGGATCGCGGGCCATAGCGCACGGCCGACGAGCACGAGCCACAACATGAGGCCCAAGAACAGGAACCACTGCCAGAAGCGTCCGATATCCGCATACTCCCAGCCCTGGTGGCCGAACCAGAAATTGTGCTCGAGACCGAGCTTCTGCATGACTGCCAACCACTGCCCCGAGAACGCGCCGGCCACGATGACGAGCAGGGAAACCCAAAGCAGATTGACTCCAAGGCGTTGATACTTCGGCTCGTGCCCGGAAATCGCGGGGCCGATGTAGAGCCCGGTCCCGAGCCAAGCGGTCGCGATCCAGAGCACCGCGAGCTGCGTGTGCCAGGTCCGCGCGACTGAGTACGGCAGAATCTCGGCGAATTCGACGCCGTAGAGCTGTTGACCTTCCACTTGGTAGTGCGCAGTGATCACACCGAGCAGAATCTGCACTAGAAAGAGCGCGAGGACGACCCAGAAATACTTCGCTGTCGCGCGCATCGACGGTGTGACCCGAACCAGCGCGAGCGGATCGGATGCGGGCAATGGATGCCTTTCCTCCCGCGCGCCGTGATTCACGGCGTGATGCCAACCGAGCAATGCGATACCGGCAATCAAGAACAGCACGCTGAATGCCGACCACAGGAACGTGCTCGCCGGCGGCCGGTTTCCGATGAGCGGCTCGCCGGGCCAATTGTTCGTGTAGGTGATGCTCGAATCGGGCCGGTTGGTCACGGCGGCCCAAGCCGTCCACCAGAAGAACGCCGTGAGGGCGCGGCGGTTCTCCGCGTTCGGGACGGTATCGTTCTTCATGGCGTATGCTTCGCGCAGCGCCGCGGTTCCGGCATCGCTGCCGAACAGGCTCGCGTAGTGGGTTGCGACGGTGTCGATCGCGGCCGCGCGGTCGCCGTCGAGCGTGACCGTGTCCGTCGTCGCGTCATACGTGTTGACGCGCATGCGTGCCTCGAGGCGGCCGCGCAGCGCTGCGCGCTGTTCGTCGGCGAGGTCTTCGTAGCGCTCCGCGCCGACGTCGCGCCGTGCCCAGAGATCGAGCACGGCGACGGCTTCACGGTGCAGCCAATCCGCGCTCCAATCCGGCGCCACGTAGCCGCCGTGGCCCCAAATGGACCCGAGCTGCATTCCGCCGATGGACTGCCATACCTGCCGGCCGCGGCGAATGTCGGCGCCCGTGTAGAGCAGCGCGCCGTCTTCCGTGACCACCCGATCCGGCAACGGCGGCGCTTTGCGGTAGATCTCCCCACCCATGAGAAGAAGCACCGCAAACGACGCAAGCAGGAGTGTCGACAGACTAATCCAGAGCTTGCGTGTACTGCTCACAATGCCTCCCATAGTGCGTTCGCCATCGTAGCAGAACGTGCCGATGGCGAGCGTTTGGAAGGTGAGACTGCGCTACCCTGCCAGCCGCTTAGGCTCCGCTGCGTTGAATTTCGTCGTCCAGCCGAAGCACTCGTCGGCGGGCATCGGCCGAGCGAACCAGTAGCCTTGACCGAGATCGTAGCCGATAGATTGCAGATAGCTCTTGACCCATTCGGTTTCGACGCCTTCGGCCACGACTTGCAGGCCGAGCGCATGCGCCATCTGCACGGTCGACTCGACGATGACGCGATTCTGCTCGCGGGTTTCGAGATCGATGACGAACGACTTGTCGAGCTTGAGCGCATGCACGCGCAAATCGCGCAGATATCCGAGCGACGAGAATCCGGTGCCGTAGTCGTCGATCGAGATCAGAACGCCGAGCGCATGCAGATCGCGCACGATGCGGCGCGCACGGTCCGGATCGAGCAACATGGCGCTCTCGGTGATCTCGAGCTCGAGCTGGCGCGACGGGACCCCGGACGCGCGCAGCAGCTCCCGCAGGCGGCCCGGAAAATCGACGTCTTGCAGCACCCGGGCCGACACGTTGATCGCGACGCGCAGCTCGAGGTCGCGGCGCTGCCAATTGGCGACGTCGCCGAGCGCTTGGGTGATCGTCCATTCGGTGAGCGGCCGAATCAAATCCGTGGACTCGGCGAGCGTGACGAACTCCGCCGGCCCGATGGTGCCGTGCATCGCATGCTGCCAACGGATGAGCGCTTCGACGCTGTCGGCGCGGCCGGTACGCAAGTTGATTTGCGGCTGGTAATGCAGGCTGATACCCCCGTTCTCGATCGCGGCGCGGAGCTCGCTCAACATGCTCAAGCGGCGTACCGTGTGCTGGTCGTCTTCGCGGTCGTAGTATTCGTAGGCCGAGCCGTGCCGTTTGGCTACGTACATGGCGACGTCCGCGTGGCGCAACAGCTCCTTCGAGTCGCGGGCGTGGTCCGGCGAAATCGCGATGCCGATGCTCACGCCGACCTCGATCGCGATACCGCGGGCGTCGAGCGGAGCCTTGAGGCTCTCGACGAGACGTTGCGACAGCTCGCCGATGGTCTCGCGACTGTCGACGTCGGTCAGCACCACGGTGAACTCGTCGCCGCCGATGCGGCTGATGAAGCAGCCTTGCGTGAGCTCGCTCCTGAAGCGACGCGCGACTTCGCGCAGCACCTCGTCGCCGACGTCGTGGCCGAGCGTATCGTTGACTTCCTTGAAGCGGCACAGATCGAGCATGAGGAGCGCCACGCGCTGCCCCGGCACGGCCTTGGCGAGCACGACGTGCAAATGGGCGGTCAAGGCGGTCCGGTTCGGCAGGCCCGTCAATGGATCGTGAGTGGCTTGGTGCTCGAGCGCGCGCTGCTGCGCCTTGCGCTCGCTGATGTCGCGAACGATGGCGGTAAACAAACGCCCATCTTCGGTCGCGACCCGGCTCATCGCGATCTCGGCCGGCAAGGTGCGTCCTTTGGCCGTGCGTACGTCGTGCTCGACGATGCCGCCGGTCAGCGCGTCGAGTGTCGTATGACGCCCCGTGAGCAAGCCCGGGATGAAGTCGATGAGACGGTTCCGGACCAATGCCGCATTGGGGCAATCGAAGAGCCTGGACGCCGCCGGATTCGCGGTTCGGATCACGCCGTGCTCGTCGACGCAAATGATGCAATCGGTCGAGGAATCGACGACGCTTTTCAACAACGCGTCACGGCGCTTCAGGCCGACCGCGTAGGCGAGGGCGCGCCACGTTTGCTGGTCCAGAGAGCGGAGCGTTGCGGCGACGAAAATCCCGAGCAATACGACGGCGAACGGCACGACCTCGAGCACTACGCGCTCGGCGGAATAAAGGTAAAGCGTGGCCACGGCCAGCACGATGCAGCCCGCGCCGACGAGCAACGAGTTTTGGCGCCAGGTCCGTTTGCTGAAGAGAGTTGCGCACCCCGCGGTCCAGGCGGCCAGCAGGACGAAGAGCAACCATTCGGGCGGCGCGCGGAGCGGTCCGGCACGCAGCGTTTCGGTCGCGAAAGCCTGCAATACGACCCCCGGCAGCGCTCGGTACACGGGGACGGAAAGGATGTCGCGGAGCTCGACGGCGGTCGGTCCTACGTAGATCGTCTTGCCCCGTAGCGCCGCGGGGTCGATGGTTCCGTTCAGCACGTCGATGTATGACACGTAGCCGAACGACGAATCCTCGATCGAGAAGTCGATGCGCACGTTCGAGCCGGCGGGCAGGCGGGCCTCCTCGGCGAAGATCGATCGCATCACTTCGCCGTCCACTTCCCAGGACGTGCGCATCCCTCTGACGAGACCGTCTTGGCTCGGCTCGAGAATCACCGATGCAAGCTCCGCGTGTTGCGCGAAACGCGCAAGCGGGCGAGTGACGGTCAGCGCACTGTCGGCCCCGTTCCGTGCCTGAAAATGCGTCGCGAGGAACACCGGCGTGTCGTGCCAAGCGGCGAGGGCGCGCTCGAAGAGCGCATCATCCTCGGGCGTCGAGTACGAGCTGAAATCGATGTCGAGGAAAACTTTGCTGGGATTTCCGGGCCGCAATTGTTGCAGCAGCCGAGCGTGATGGCGGCGGGGCCACGGCCATTCGCTGAGAGCCTGCAAGCTTTGCGCATCGATGCCGACGATTACGATGTCGGAGTTACGCTCGTGCGCGAGCAACGTGGCGCGCGCCTCGGACACGGCATTCTCGACGCGCGCGAGCTGGCCACCCCAATGCAAGAGATAGGCGAGCCCGAGAACCGGCAGCACGGCCGCCGGCCAAACCAGGTCGGACCGCCGAATCACGGTAGTTACAAGAGGCCGCCGAGCAGGCCGCCGAGCAAGCCGTCGTCCGGAGGCGGAGGAGGCGCGTCATCGACAGGATCGCTGTCGGTGTCGCCGCCGAGGTCGAGGTCGAGGTCGATGATGGGGTTGTCGCCGCCGAAGTCGAGACCGAGATCCAAACCGAGACCTAAACCCGTATCCAGTCCGACGTCGACGGAACCGGCGCCGAGATCGACGCCCGTGTCGAGTCCGACGTCGACGGAGCCGGCGCCGAGGTCGACGCCCGCGTCGAGTCCGACGGCGACGCCGGCCGCGCCCAAATCGACTCCTGTATCGAGATCGAGATTCGCAGCCCCGGCGCCGAGATCGACGCCTGCGCTCGCCGTGCCGCTGCCGAGCCCGAGATCGACTTGAGCGCCCGTGTCGAGGCCGGTGCCCTTGCCGAGAT
Organism: Gammaproteobacteria bacterium; assembly: GCA_036507635.1. Classification (GTDB taxonomy): domain Bacteria; phylum Pseudomonadota; class Gammaproteobacteria; order Steroidobacterales; family Rariloculaceae; genus DATBLZ01. The sequence goes on along the minus strand of DATCIQ010000476.1, from coordinate 4,076 downwards.
CGAGCCCGAGATCGGCGGTCGGCGCGCCGGCGCCGAGTGTCAGATTCGCGTCGGCGGGTAGATTCGCGGTGCCGGCGACGCCCGCGCCGAGCACGGTGTCGACGAGACCCGCCACCTCTTCGTCGACGCGCTGCGCGGCAAGCGTGTCATCGGCGGCCGCGCGGTCCGCCGCCTGCGGTGTCTCCAAGCGCTCTTCGTCCATGCCGATGACGCGGATCGAGCCGTCGACTCGCGATCTGATCGCGATCTCGCCGGCATTGAGCTCGACGACGTCGTCGCCGTCCGGCGTCCTGATCTCGAGCAGGCCCTCGAACAGAGAGATCGTCGTGCTGTTCTCCTGCACGGCGACGTTGAACTGCGTTCCCTTGATCACGGCGACCAAGAACGGCGTCTCGACGCGGAACCGGCCGACCTCGCGATGCGCAACGTCGTAGAAGACGTTGCCGCGGTGCTGAATGAGCCGCGCGATCAACTGACCGTCGGCGGCTTCCGCGGGTATTTCGACGTCGGTGTCGGCGGCAACCGTTATCGTCGTGAGCGCTTGCGTCAAACCGAGCATGCCGTCGTTGCCCGTGACGATTCGCGCCGGCAATGAGACGGTCGAATCGAACCGAACTTCGCTCTTGGCGCCGGCCATCGTTACCGACACGTTCCCGGCAACCGCGCTCACATAGAGACGATTCGCATCGCCGGATCGCGTCGACGGAGTCGTCGCGGAGGCTGCGAAGGCGAGGAAGAAGGCGACGATGAACGTATTGACTCTTCTCGTGCTCATTATTCTTTGTCGCGTTCGCACGCGGACATCTCCGTGTCGTCAACTGGCGACATCATAGAGAGCGATTCTCCGCTCCGGTGTGACGGTGGTCACAGCGGCGGCGAAGATTATTGTTCATAATGCACGTCGTTCCCGATCTCGAGCATGTTGTCGATGAGTGCCCAGCGCTTTGCGCGACGCGGCCGCCGTGCGCAAGTGTGCGATTCGAAATCGCGACGCATCGCAACCAGAACCCCACTTGCCATAATCGCTTCCTTACTTGTAGTAATCTCGGCCGCAGCGCACGCTGCGGCTCCCGACCTTTCCGCAGTCGTGATTCGCGGCTCGACCGTCTACAGCGCACTCGAGCTCTTCTTCGCGTACCAGGACCATCTCGGTAAGCCGATCAGCCAGGTCGGCACGCGGGCCATCGTGGCTGCACTTGGCAGCAGGTACGAGGGCGACGGGTACGCGCGGCCGCGGATGCAGGTCGACGATGCCTTGATCGCCGCGGGCATTCTGCGTATCGAGGTCTACGAGCCACGGCTCTCCGAGGTCACGATCAGCGGCGACCCGGGTCCGCACCTTGCAACCCTCGAGCGCCTCGGATTCGCGCTGCGTGACGACGGGCCGCTGCGTCAGCGCGACATGCAGACGACCGTACGCCGCATGCGCGAGTTGCCGGGCTTGACGCTGTCTGCAACCACGGCGCTGGATTCCGATCAACCGCACGCGTACCGCCTGGATTTCGATACCGAGTTCGAACCCGTGACCGGCACCGTAGAGCTCAGCAATCGCGGCACCGAGGAGGCCGGCCCGAACTTCGTGCTCGGGCAGGTCGTCGCCAACGGGTTCTTCGACGGCCGGACCGATCTCGGGCTGCAGTTCGGTGCGGCCACCGATTACGACGAGTATCACGGCCTCGGCATCGTCGCCAATGTCGGCATCGGCGATAACGGGGCGCGCACATCGTTCTTCGGTTTCCGCTCGCGCTCGAATCCGCACGAGGCCGTGCTCGATCGCGACGACTCATATTTGCGCGATCGGATCAGGATCGGCTTCAGCCGGCCGTTGCCGGCCGTGACGGACATGACGGTGGCCCTATCGGCGGCGCTCCGACTCGACGATCTTGCGATCCATCGGTCCGCTGTACGCTTGCGCGACGAACGTCTGCGCATGCTCGAGTTGCGCTCGAGCTTGAGCTGGCGCCGCAACAGCGCTACGCAATATGCGAGCTCGCTCGACGTCGTCAAAGGCCTCGGCGGCGTCGGCAGCGGACTCACGGCCCTCGATCTCATCGACGATCCGCGGCGTGAGGATTTCGTGGTGACTCACTTCAACCTGACGCGACTCACTCGGTTCAACGAGCGGTGGTCCGTCAGGCTCGACGCATTTGCGCAACAGAGCGCGTACGTGCTGCCGTACGACCAACGCTTCAAGATCGGCGGCGACCGTCTGGGGCGCGGTTTCGAAGTGGCGGAGATCGCGGGCGACCAAGGGCTCGGCGCGAAAGTGGAAGTTCGCCGTCGCCTACCCACGGCACCCGCGGTGCTCGGTCGGGCATCGATCCATGGGTTCTACGATATCGGCGCCGCCTGGAAGCAGGACTTACCCGGCAGAGAATCGGCTGCAACCGCGGGCGTCGGCTTCGCCGTCCAAAACGGCCGTGTGTCGGGGACGCTCGAGGTCGCGCAACCGCTCACCCACGCCGACGTCGAGGGCAGCACGGGACTCACGCTGTTCGTCGAGCTCGTGATTGCGCTGTAGATCTTTGTAGGAGCGAGCTTCGCTCGCGATCTTGTCTCAGTCGCGAGCGAAGCTCGCCCCTACATTCCATTCCGGGGTTATCGACAGCATCGCCTGGGCATGCGTATATTCCGATGTCGATCGATCACATGTCGGGCGAATCGGAAGGGGGAAACGCCATGGGCGGGATGCGAATAAGCACGCGGCCGAGCTTGGACCGCAGAGCTTTCATCGAGTCGAGTATTCTCGCGGCCGCGGGTCTCGTGGTCGGGGGCGTCCCGGTTGGCGCGCTCGCTCAGGACCGGCGCCTGACCACGATCGGCGGCACGGCGGCGACCCGGGCCGGCCGTGTGCGCGGGCTATTGAAAGACGGCGTGCAGCAATTCTGGTGCGTGCCTTACGGCGCGCCGACGGACGGTGCGAACCGTTTCATGCCGCCGCAAGCGCCTTCGCCCTGGTCCGGCGTGCGCGATTACTTCGAGATCACCTACGCGGCACCGATCGCGCCGGACGCGCGTGAGCCTGCGCCGGTCGTCACGGCGCTCAACCGGCATACGCCGCAGAGTGAGGACTGCCTCACGGTCAACGTATTCACGCCGGGGCTCGACAACGAGCGCCGGCCCGTCATGGTGTGGCTGCACGGCGGCGGTTTCTCGACCGGCTCCGGCAACTATTTGCTCTACGACGGCACGAACTTGGCCAAGAAGGAAGACGTCGTCGTCGTCGCCGTCAATCACCGGCTCAACATCTTCGGTTTCCTGCACCTCGCAGACCTGGGTGGCGAGAAGTGGCGGCAGGCGACGAACGTCGGCATGCAGGACATCGTTGCCGCGCTCGCCTGGGTGCGCGACAACATCGAGGGTTTCGGCGGCGACCCGGAGCGCGTGACGATCTTCGGCCAGTCCGGCGGCGCGGGGAAAACCACCACGCTGATGGCGATGCCCTCGGCACGAGGCTTGTTTCATCGCTCGGTGGCGCAGAGCGGCTCGGCCTTTCGCGGCACGACCGCGGCCGATGCGAGCGAGGGCGCCGAGCGCTTCTTGCGTAAGCTCGAGTTGCAGAATGACGAGCTCGACCGGCTGCAGAGCCTCGACTTCCGCGCCATCCAGGCGGCCTATTACAGCGCACCGCCGATCGAGCGGCTCGGCAGCGGTCCGGTCATCGACGGCCACATCTTGCCGCGCCACCCATGGGACCCGACGGCGCCCGCGTATTCCGCCGATGTGCCGTTCATGGCGGGCTCCACGGAGACGGAGAACGGCTGGGTGGGTCCGCCGCCCTATGAGCTTTCGGACGCCGACATGCTCGACCGATTCACGACGCGGCTCGGGAACAACGATGCGGCCGAAGGACAACGGCTGGTGGATCTCTACAAGCGGCTGCATCCGGAGATGCGCAACCAAATGCTCTGGCTCACCGCCGAATCGGACGACACGCGGCGCTTCAGTGCGCAGGAGCTTTGCCGTCTCAAGCACGAGCAGGGCGGGGCGCCGAGCTATCTCTACTTTTTCGATTGGCACTCGCCCGTGCACGACGACCGCATGGGGTCGTATCACACGCTCGACATTCCGTTCGT
>DATCIQ010000475.1:0-4881 GCA_036507635.1 Gammaproteobacteria bacterium | reverse complement strand
CACCGACGCCGATGTCGTTGCGGATGTCGGTGTACTCGGTATCCCAGTCGTGGAAGTACGCTTTGACGTAGAAATCGACGCTGTCGCCGAAAGAATAGTCCCATTTCGCCGTGACGAGATCCTCGACGCGGGCGTTGAAGGCATCCGCGACCTGATACGGCAACGCGAAGTCCACCTCGTTGTCGGTGCGCTGATAAAGCAGCGACAGCCGCGAATCCGGCGAGAAGTCATAGCCGTATTTGGCGCCGAACGTCAGCGACTCGTAGCCGCGCTCGCGCGAGGTCCCGCTCGGCTGATAGTCCTCATCGGCGAACGGCTGAAAGCCGTCGGCCGCATCCTCGGAGACGTACAGCACGACACTATGGCTGCCGGAGCCGATGCGGAAGTCGGCCGACACGTGCGTGCCGCTATGCTCGTCGAAGCCGAGCCCGACGCTGCCGCCCGGCTCGCCGGTGAACGAGCTCGTGATGATGTTGACGACGCCGGCCACCGATTGCGTGCCGTAGAAAATGCCCTGACCGCCGTAGAGGACCTCGATGCGCTCGACGGAATGCGCTGGAAACGTGTCGAGCGAGCTCGTCGTGTTGTAAAGGCGATTCGCGATGCGCACGCCGTCGACGAGGAAGAGCACGTCCTCGCAGCGCGAGCCTTGTAACGAGCACTGTATGTAGTCGAACGGACCGTTTTTCGGCGCCACGTAGAAAGCAGGCACTTGCATCTGCAGCGTTTGGCTCAAATCGTTGAAGCCGCCGAGCGCGATGTCGTCGTTGCCGACGATCTCGAGCCGGTTGCCGAAGCGCTCGAGCTCCTGCGGAATGGTCTCTTCGAGGCGCTCGCCCGTGACGACGACCTCTTCGGTGTCTTGCGCCATCGCCGGGTGGATACCGAAGCCGGAGGCGGCGAGCGCCGCGGCCAGGGGAGACAGGCGGAGCATTCTTTTCATATTGTCGTCCTATGCAGTCCGAGGCGCGGAAATCGCGGGCAGCAAAGCCTAATGATCCTTTTGAGAAATCGCTCGTTAAGTACGGTTTATTAACTGTTAATGATAGGCTAACGGCTGCGCCGGCCCGCGGGGCCGCGAGTTTTCGAGGGGTTCATCCGAGGGCCGGTAGTTGGACGTCGATCCGAACATTGAAGGCATTCGCGCTCAAGCCGCCAAGGTTGCGGCGAGCGGTGTGCTCGGCCGGTCGCGATTCTACGCGAGCTTGCTCGAATTCCTCGTCACGTGCGCGAGCCAAGGCCGTACGCCGAAAGAGCTCGAGATTGCCGCCGAAGTGTTCGGGCGCGGCAGCGAGTTCGATCCGAGCCAGGACTCGATGGTCCGGGTGTATGCGCACAACTTGCGCCAGAAGCTGCAGCAGTTCTACGCGGAGGCCGGGAGCGCGGAGCCGCAACACCTGTCGATCCCGAAAGGCGAATACCGGCTCATGCTCGTCGATGCCGAGGAGCGAAAGGACGCGCCGGTGCGCCGCGGTTTTTGGCACGACGAGCCGCGTACGCTCAAGCTCGCCGCGGCGACGGTCGTGCTGCTCGGCGTCGGTATCGCCGCAGGCATGGTCGTCCAGAGCCGTCTCGACGCGCGCTCTAGCGCGCCGAGCGTTTACGAGAGGATCGCGGAATCGCGCGTATGGCGACCGTTGCTCGACGACAATCTGCCGATTCTTGTCGTCGTCGGGGATTACTACATATTCGGGGAGCTCGATACGCAAGGCAACGTCGACCGCCTCGTGCGCGAGTTCTCGATCAACTCGAGCCGAGATCTCGACGACCTCATGATGTATCAGCCGGAGCTCGCGGCGCGCTACATGGATCTCGATCTCACGTACCTGCCGAGAAGCGCGGCATTCGCGCTGCGCGACGTATTGCGCGTGCTGTACACGTCCGACAAGCCCGTGCGCGCCATCTCGATGTCCGAGCTCAACGTCGCCGACTTCAAGACCAGCCACGTCGTCTACGTCGGCTACATCAGCGCGCTCGACAAGCTGCTCGAGTTCGTCTTCGCATCGTCCGAGCTCGCGGTCGGCGACACGTTCGACGAGCTCGTCGAGAAATCCACGGGCACGATCTATGCGAGCGGAGCGGGCTTACCCAACGGCAGCAACTACCTCGACTACGGACTTTTTTCGACGTTTCCGGGCCCGGCCGGCAACCAGTTCCTGATCGTGGCGGGAACGCGCGACGCGGGGCTCATGCAGACCGCTCAGGCGCTCAGCGAGCCGATTCACTTGCGCGTCGCCGAGGACGCCGTCGCCGCGAAGGGCCTCAATGCGGGCGGGGGCGTCGAGATCTTGTTCGAAGTCCGCGGCTACGACCGCACGAACCTCGACGCGATGATCGTGCACACGTCGGCGCTCGACTACCGCGCGATTTGGGGCGGGGAGCTGCTGCTCGCGAATTGACGCGGCGCGCGTCGAAGGCACGATGACGTTGCCGTCTTTGCCTTTGAGCTCGATCAAGTTGCCCGCGAACGAATGCAACTGGCCGAAGCCGAGCTCGATGACTTCGCGGCTGCTTTTCTCGAAATAGATGGAAAATGCATCGCCTCAAAAGCCCGGGTCACATGATTCTCTCGTGTTGACTCTGCAGTGTCGGGCAGGGGGCGCTTCCGCGAGCTCCGAGCCGAGGGCTTGGAGACTTTCCGCGAATCGATCGTCGCGGTACTGCCGTGGCTCGCCGATCGAGTCGCTCTGCTGGCCGACTGGAGCACCACCAATCTGCTCTCGGTCGAGGGCAGCCAGCTCACGCGCTGGTACCTGCCTGGGTTGCTCCTGATCGGCGACGCCGCGCACGTGATGCTCCCCGTGGCCGGCGTCGGCATCAATTGCGCGATCGCGGATGCGGTCGAAGCGGTGAACGTGCTGGCCGAGCCGCTGCGCGCAGGTTGCGTTCGCGACAGCGACCTCGCCGAGATCCAAAAAAGGCGCGAGCGGATCACGCGGACCATTCAGACATGGCAGACGCGGATTCAAGAAGGCATGCTGCACGCGCTCGAGACCGGGCAACCCGCGCGCCCGCCGCTGCCGCTGCGCGTGATTTTGCGAGTGCCGGGGCTGCGGAACCTGCCTGGCCGCGGGGCCGCGTTCGGCGTGCGGCGCGTGCGCTTGCAACGTCCCGAAGAAGTGCCGTACCCGATGCCCATCTCGGGGTCGGCGTAGCCCATCGCGCCCCCGGCGCTCGAGCCGCCCGCACTTCCGGTACGCGTCGAACTCCTCCTGCACGTACCGCGGCAATGGCCGCCCTTGCGCTGCTCGCGCGGAATTGCGTGGTAAAACGCAGCGGCGAAGCCAAGAGCGTTTCCGCACAAACTTGGTGCAAAATCCCTCCGCGGAGGGCGCACCTCTTGACAAGGGAACCCCGGAATCTTAACGTCTGACGTTGATTTTCCGGGGTTCCCGCGATGCTCGCCCGCCGGCTTCGGCCTTCCATCGAAGAGCGCCTTCGCCATACGCCCGCCGTGGTACTGCTCGGGCCTCGCCAAGTCGGGAAAACTACATTGGCGCGGCAAGTCGCGTCAAGGAGAAAAGCAAACGCGATCTACCTCGATCTGGAACGCCCTGCCGACCGGCGTCGGCTCGATGATCCGGACGCGTATCTGCGTGCGCAGACCGGCAAACTCGTCGTCATCGACGAGATTCACCGTGCCCCGGCACTTTTTGAATCGCTGCGGGGTATCATCGACGATCGGCGTCGTGCGGGCGATCGTGCCGGTCATTTTCTATTGCTCGGGTCCGCCTCTATCGATTTGATGAAGCAGTCTTCGGAGACGCTCGCCGGCCGCGTCGCCTATGCAGAGCTCGCGCCGATAGACGTTCTGGAGTTGCCGGCGCGAGTCGGCGATGTAAATCGTCTTTGGTCGCGAGGCGGTTTCCCGGAGAGTCTGCTCGCCGCGGACGACAACACGAGCCTGGCGTGGCGACGTGCGTTCGTGCGCAGCTATCTGGAACGCGACGTTCCGATGTTCGCGCCGCGACTGCCAGCCGAGACCATCGGCCGGCTCTGGACCATGCTTGCGCACGCTCAAGGAACGCCTTTGCATCAATCTCGGCTCGCGGCGAGCCTCGCCATCTCGGCGCCGGCAGTCGCCCGATACGTCGACTTGCTCGTCGACTTGCTGCTCGTTCGACGCCTGCGGCCGTGGAGCGGCAATGTCGGCAAGCGACTCGTTCGCACGCCGAAAACCTACATTCGCGACAGCGGGCTCACGCACGCACTGCTCGATCTTGCGACATGGAACGACATCGTCGGCCATCCGATCGCGGGAGCAAGTTGGGAGGGATTCGTCATCGATAACCTGATCGCGGCCGCGGGCGAGCGACGCACGCCTTACTACTATCGCACCGAGGACGGCGCGGAAGTGGACCTTCTGTTCGAGCGCGGCGGAAGGGTCGAGATGGCAATCGAGATCAAGCGCTCCACTGCGCCCGAGTTGTCCAAAGGTTTCCATTCGGCGCGCGACGTGCTGAGGCCCAAAGAGGCTTACCTCGTGCACGGTGGCGCCGAAAGTTGGCCGATCGCGAAGGGTGTCACGGCACTCACACTCGGCGACCTCGTGCGTCGGCTTGTCGCGGACTGACGCACCAGCGTCCCCGCGACGGGTCGAGTAACCGAGTCTGCGCCGGTCGGTATTGTACGTACCGCGCGCGGTCGCGGAGCTGTGGGGCGTCGACGCCTCACTCGGTACGCGGCTTCCTCGGCAGAAACACCTCTGCAAGCATGCAGCGTACACTCCCACCCCCGCAAGTCTCGATCGTATCGATGTTTGCCGTGACGACCGTGCCGTGCCGGCCGAGCGCTTCGCGCTGACTGTCCTTCAGCGACGCCGCGGCGCGCGTCGAAAGCACGATGACGTTGCCGTCTTTGCCTTTGAGCTCGATCAGGTTG
>DATCIQ010000474.1:0-13130 GCA_036507635.1 Gammaproteobacteria bacterium | reverse complement strand
CGCCGTCAGCGAGCCGATCGCGTGCATGGGCCGCGCGCAATCGATCACTCTGATGCTCCCGCCGCTCGGCGCGCTCGTGCTCGCGCCCGGGTAGGCACCCGGTAGGAGCGAGCTTCGCTCGCGATCTTCGCCGTGAGTTCGTAGCCGCTCGTGAACAAGATCGCGAGCAAAGCTCGCTCCTACACGGCGGTGATCGCGAGCAAAGCTCGCTCCTACATGGCGGTGATCGAGAGCGAAGCTCGCTCCTACACGATGGAGGCCGGAAGGGCTTCGAAAACGGCGACCGCGGCGGCGGCGAGGCCGTAGCGCGCCGCACGGACGGGAGCCGTGGCGCCGGGCGTGACGATGTCGTCCGGAGGCGCGAGCGACGTATCGACGACGCGGTGCCAGACCCGCGACCCGCAATCCGGGAGCGGCAAAACCTTCACCTCGTCCGAGGTGTTCATCATGACGTGCAGAGGCGGCTCGTCCGCAGCGACGCCCGCAAGCGTGAAGCATAGGACCGCGGCGCTTGGGTCCTTCCAGTCGGGCTCGTTGCCGTGCTCGCCGTACCAGCGGATATCGGCATCGCCGCCCGCCGCGGCCGCATCCATGAAGCGCGTGCGGCGCAACGACGGGTGACGTTTGCGCAGTGCGATCATCTCGCGCGTGAACCGCAGCATGCGTCGGCCCGCCTCCGACGGCATCCAATCGATCCAGCTGACCTCGTTGTCCTGGCAATACGCGTTGTTGTTCCCGCCCTGCGTGCGCAGCACCTCGTCACCCGCTTCGAGCATCGGCACGCCTTGGCTCAGCATCAATAGCGCATGGAAATTCCGCGCACGCTGAGCTCTGACTTTCAAGACGCCCGGATCGTCCGTCGGGCCCTCGACGCCGCAGTTGGAGCTCAAGTTGTGATCGCTGCCGTCGCGGTTACCCTCACCGTTCGCGTCGTTGTGCTTGCGTTCGTAGCTCACGAGATCGTACAACGTGAAGCCGTCGTGACAGGTGATGAAATTGATGCCGTTGAACGGGAACTTCCCCTGCGGCGCATACATGTCGCTGCTGCCCGCGATGCGCGTCGCCACCTCGCCCACGAGGCCGCGCTCGCCGCGCACGAAACGGCGCAGAGTATCGCGATAGCGGCCGTTCCACTCCGCCCAGCGAAACCCCGGAAAATCGCCGACCTGATAGAGGCCCGCGGCGTCCCATGCTTCGGCGATCAGGTGCGCACTCGACAACGGATCGGAGAACTCGATGCCCCACGGCAACGGCGCGTGTCGCAGAGGCTCCCCGTCTTCGCCGCGCGACATGACGCTCGCGAGATCGAAGCGGAAGCCATCGACGTGCATGTCGACGACCCAATACTCGAGGCACTCGAGCAAGTACTCCATGACGAACGGATGATTGCAGTTGATCGTGTTGCCGCATCCCGTGTAGTCGCGATAGCGGCTCCGGTTCCGTGGATCGAGATGATAGAAAAACTCGTTGCCGAGTCCCTTGAAGCCGATCGTTACGCCGTCCGCGCCGCCTTCCGCCGTGTGATTGAACACGACGTCGAGAATCACGCCGATGCCGGCTCGGTGCAGCGCCTTCACCATATCTCTGAATTCCGTCTGCGCGTCGTCGCCGTATGCGAAGTGCGGATGCGGCGAGAAAAATGCGATTGGACTATAGCCCCAATAGTTCTCGAGGCCGCGCGCCGCTACCGTGGCGGGAACGTCCTGGACATCGAACGCCATGACGGGCAAAAGCTCGACGTCCGTGATGCCGAGAGACTCGAGGTACGGAATCTTCTCGACGATGCCGCTGAAGGTCCCAGGATGCGCGACGCGCGCGGACGGATGGCGCGTGAACCCGCCGACGTGCATTTCGTAGATGACGGCGTCGTGCAGATCGCGCCCCAACGGCTCGTCGTCTTCCCAATCATAGTGGTCGTCCGCGACGACGCGGGCGCGAAAGTGGGGACCATAACCATTGCGCGCTCGAGCGCGGTCCCAACGGGCATCACTGACGCTCTTGGCCCACGGATCGAGGAGCTCGCGTCGCGCATCGAACAACAGGCCTCGGTCGGGTGCATGCGGGCCGTCGACGCGCCACGTGTAGTAGATCCCTGGCTCGGCGTTGACGAGGAGAACGTGCCAGAAAGCGAAAGTCTTGTTGCGCGCCGGATCGAGAACGACCTTGAACGACGGCTCCGTATCGACGGCGGCGCGATACAGAACGAGCTCGACGCGCGTCGCGTGCGGGCTGAATATCGAGAAATTGACGCCTCCTTGCGTCACCGTGGCGCCCATCGGTAAGCGCGTTCCGGGCGCGACGACGAAGCTCACGAATATCCGCCTATAACCAACGCATGAGCCCCACTTCGTACGGATGCGAGAGCTGCGCATGGTGAGGTACGGCCCTAATCGAATAAGACATGGTTCCCGCCCATGGAGACTGCAACTCGAGCCGGTAACGATGGTATTCGGGGGCTTGCGACGAATCCGGCTCGAACACGGCGATCAAGACCGTGTCGTCGCCGATCTGCGTGATGCCCTCGCCCACGCGCTGCGCGTTGGCGAACTCGAGCGCGGGGCGCTCGATGGCCGAGGACAAATGTCGCGACACGACGCACTCCACGCGAACGTCGCGGGGATTGAGGCCGTTGAGCTTGACTTCGACCTCGAGCACGATCGGCCGGCCGAACTCCGCCTGCTTCGGTGGAATGTTCGAGCCGCGCAGCTCGACTCCCGGCCAGGCCGCGCGCACGTCGCTTTTCCAAGCCGCAAGCTCGCGCGCGACGGCGAAATCGTTGACCGACACGGCACGGCTGTGCGCGGCCGCCGGACCGTAATAGTGGCGTATGTAATCGTGGGCCACACGGCGGCTGTTGAACCGCGGCAGCGAGGAGACCATCGCGCGCTTGCAGATCGCAACCCAGCCCGGCGAGTAGCCGAGCTTCTCGTCGCGCGCGTAGTAAAGGGGCACGACCTCGTCTTGGAGGATTTCGTACAGAGTCGTCGCGTCCTGGCGGTCGCGTTCGCCGCTGCCGTTATCCTCGGGCGACGGCGGTATTCCCCAGCCGTTCGCGCCGTCGTAGCCCTCGGCCCACCAACCGTCGAGCACGCTCAAATTGACCGTGCCGTTGATGGCGGCCTTCATGCCCGAGGTGCCGCTTGCCTCGAAGGGATGAATCGGCGTGTTGAGCCACACGTCCACACCCGAGGTCAGCAAGCGGCTCATGCCCATGTCGTATCCCTCGAGCAGCAGTATGCGGCCGACGAACGGGGGCAGATTCGATACTCTTTGGATCTCGCGCATCATCCACTGACCCGGCTCGTCGGCAGGATGCGCCTTGCCCGAAAACACGAATAACAGCGGGCGATCCTCGCTCTTGACGAGGCTTTCGAGCCATCCGAGATCCGAAAACAGCAGCGTCGAGCGTTTGTAGGTCGCGAAGCGCCGTGCAAACCCCACCGTCAGCACGTCGGGATTGTCCGGGTTCACGTGGCGCAACAAGCGATGAATATGCGTCTCGCTCAAGCCGTTGCGCGTCCATTGCCTGGAAAGGCGCGCGCGCACGGCGCGGAGCATCTGTCGTTTCGAGCCCTGATTCGTACGCCAAAAGACCTCATCGGGAATTTCCATGATGCGTCCGACCAACGACTCGTCCATGAGCTTGGCCTGCCACCCGCCGCCCAAATAGTGATCGAACAGCTCCGACCAAGTCTGCCGAATGAACGTCGGAACATGCACCCCGTTTGTGACGTAGCCGACGGGATTCTCGAGCGGCCGTATCTCCGGCCACGTGGCCCGGAACGTCTCCGACGACACGCGTCCGTGGATGCGGCTCACGCCGTTGACCAACGCAGCGCCGTGCAGCGCGAGCTTGGTCATGTTGAATTGATCGCCCGGACTGCCGCCGTTGCCGAGCGCGAGCAGCTCGTCCGGGCTGAGGCCGAGATTGGGCAGGTAGCCGGCAAAATACTTCGCGACCATATCCGACGGAAAAACGTCGTGTCCGGCGGCGACGGGCGTATGCGTCGTAAACACGGTGCTCGCCATGATCGCTTCGCGCGCCGCGGCGAAAGGCAAGCCGCGCTCCACGAGCTCGCGCGCACGCTCAAGCACCGAGAACGCCGCATGTCCTTCGTTCATGTGCCAGACGGTCGGCTCGATGCCGACGGCGCGCAGCGCGCGCACGCCGCCGATGCCGAGCACCGCTTCCTGGTCCAAGCGGAGCTGCTGGTCGCCGCCATACAGGACGCGCGTGATCTTGCGATCCGCCGCGGAGTTCCGCTCGATGTCGGTGTCGAGCAGCAAAACAGGCACGCGCCCCACGTCGACCTGCCAGACCTTGGCATAGACGAGTCGATCGGGGAATGGACACTCGATGACGGCTTCGGCACCGCTCGAGGTCTGCGCCTCGCGGATCGGCGTCTCGTCGGGGCTGATATGCGGATACTCGGGCACCTGCTGGCCGTGACGGTCGATGCGTTGCCGGAAATAGCCCTGACGGTACAGCAACCCGAGCGCGACGAATGGCAGGTTCAAATCGCTCGCAGTCTTGCAGTGATCGCCGGCAAGGATACCCAAGCCGCCCGAGTAGATGGGAAAGCTCTCGTGGAAGCCGTACTCGGCGCAAAAATAAGCAATGAGATCGCTGCTTTCGAGCCCCTCCGCGACATGAGGAGTGGACCGCCCTTGCAGATAAATCTCGAACTCCGCGAGCAACGACTTGTATCTGCGCAGGAAATCTTCATCCTCCGCGGCTTTGTCGAGAATCTCCTGCTGCACGCAGCGCAGGAACAGCCGCGGGTTTGCCTCGACGAGCAGCCAAAGGTCGGGATCGAGCTGAGCCACGAGCTCTCTGAGCCGCGGCGACCAGCTGAACCAGAGGTTACGGACGAGATCGGTCAGCCGCGCGATCGCGGCCGGAATGCGCGGCATGACTTGTATCGTGTAGACCGTATTACCCATTTGGCATCCGTTCCGCGTCAGCCGCGGGCGCAATTATGCAATGTGGAAGCCCCTCCGACTAGTTTTTCTCGACCGTATACAGCAGGTCCATGGATTTCTCGTCGCCGGAACGCGTCTCGAGGCTCAGCCGCTCGTTGAAGCGGAAGCGCACGAGCAAACCGCCGATGCGATTGAACAAGCCGTATGTGTACCGCACGTAGACCTTGGGGCTCAGATACTTACCGGCCATAAGGGCGCCCGCGTCGATGTCGGTCGTCTGAATGGAGAGCTCGTCGAGGCCGAGCGAGCTGCCGATGCGCTGGACGACCGGTAACGCTTGCTGCAAGCCCATCGCGAGCGCAGCCGACTCGAGCGTCGCCGTCTCCTGCTCGCCCGTGCCGGCCAGCGGTCGCCCGAGCAGCAGAAAGGCCAGCGCATCCGCCTCGCTCAACACGGGATCGGAATAGATGCGGGTCAGCGGCGTCTTCAGCGTGCCCGTCAATTGCACACCGACCGTGGTCTCCCCGATTTCACGCTCCGCGCGCACGTCGAGCGTCGGATCGTCGAGCGGCCCCGTAAACAACAACTCGCCGCGCTCGAGTCGTAACGACTGACCGTATGCGTCGTAGGTGCCCGTGATGGTCAAAGCTCCCGACGCCGCCGTCGGGCGCCCGGATTCGTAATCCAAGCGCAGCTCGCCGTCTAGATCGGTCATCAGATTGGAGCCGTTGTAATGAACGTCGTCGCCGAGCGTGACGCGGATGTCGGCCTCCATGCGCAACGGCCGCAGGGGCGCGGCCTCGCCGACGCCGTGCACGACGCTGTCGGGCGAGGGCCGTTGCGCCTGCTGCGGCAGCTCATCGAGCGTGACGAGCGCGCGCGGCACGTGCAGCGTTCCCGTCACGTCGATGTCCGGCAGTGCGACATCGATGTCGAGGTCGGGCGAAATGTACATGTCCGTGTCGGCGAGCTGCACGAGGTGCAAGGAATCGCCGTCGAGCTCGAGTCTCGTCGGCAAGTTGCGCTCGATGTCGAGCTCCGTCGTGCCCCGCAAGCGCAGCTCCTGACCGTCGACGAACCCCGTTCCGGAATATTCGAGCGTGGCGCCGTCCCTGGTGACCGCCGTCGATTCGATTCGCTCGATGCGCAGGCCCCAGGCCGGAACTTCGACGGCGGCGTCGCTGAGCTGCCCTCGGCCCGAGAGCTCGGGCTCTTCGACCGAGCCGCCGAGCTCGAGCTGCATCGCGACGTTCCCACTGACGCCGCCGACGTCGGGACTCAAGAGCGACAACACGCCGAGATCCCTCCAGAGCACGTCGAGCTGCCCGTTGATCCGCGAGCTCCGGTCCTGCACGTCCTCGATCGTCGTGCGCAGATTGACGCGCCCCGCATCGCCGCCGTTCACATCGAGCCTGAGCTCGAGGCGGTCCGCACCGAGATCGGCCCCGAGAATGACACTGTCCAATGCGCTGTCGACGACTCGATCGGCGCCGAGATCCACATGCAGGCGCGTGAGCCCGCCCGTAAGCGCCACGCGGCCCTGCGGAACGCCGGCGGGATCCTGGATCGTCGCGGCCATCTGGTAGACGCCGCTCACGGAGATGTGCTCCGGAAAGAACGGTTGCAGTGACCGCAGGTCGAAGTTGCGCGCCGACAAAACGAGTTCGTCGTCGCTCCGCCCCACGATGCGCATCGACGCGCAGAGATCCGCGCCCGCTTGCGACAAGCAGCTCGCCTCGAGCAGCACACGGTCGCGCGCAACCTCTAAAGCCGCGGCCTCGTCGAGTCGCCATTCGCCGAGCTCCATTTGCGCGACGCGCGCGGCCTCGATCGTCGCAAGCCAGCGGTCTCCCTCGAGACCGCAGCGCGCGGTCAACGCCGAGCTCCATTCCGGCGCTGAGGCATCGATCTGCACTTCATGCGCGCGCGGCGTGCCCTCGAGCGCGGCGTGGAACGACGCGAGGTCCAAACCGCCTATCGCCAATCCCGTGGCGGCGAGATCGAGCGCGACTTGCGCGTCGGGATCGGCCGCGACGCTACCTTCCACCTCGGCGCTCGCGACCGAGTACTCGCCGAGCTCGAGCTCCTGCGCCTCGATGCGGCCGCTCAAACGCGGCTGTTCCGTGGTACCGGCGACGCGAACGTTACCGACCAGCGATCCCGCAAGGTCGGGCCACAAGATTCCAACATCGTCGAAGTCGGCCATGAGCCCAAGATCGACACGCTCGTCAATGGTACCGCTGAGTTGCAGAGTATTTCCGCTCGCATCGATATCGAGCGCATCGATACTGAGCCGGGACGGCGCCGCGAAACTCCCGGTCGCAACTGCCGTGAAGGGCTGCTCGCGCAATTGCCCACTGACGTTCAGCGTCTCAGCGCGAACCTCGAGGGGCTCGAGCCGGCCGAAGAGTTCAGCATCGACGTCGACGCGCCCCGGCCAACTCGCCGCCAAGGCGCTCGTGTCGAGATCCCGCGCGGTGAGCGTCATGCGCCACTGCAGGGAGTCGAGATCGATTTCCCCGTTCGCCGAGACAGTCCCGTTCGCGGCGTTCAACGTGAGGGGCGCGAACGCGAGCACGGCGCCGTTCACGGTGCCGGTGGCGGAATACCCAAACTGGCGGCCATAAGCGCTGAACGCGCCGGTGCTTTCGTACTCGAGCGCCGTGATCGGCCCGACCAAGTTGGCGGAGCCGGAAGCATTCTCCACACCCGGAACGGCGACGTCGCGCCATTGGACGAGCATGTCGATACGCGGAGTCGCTTCGAGCCATAGCTTGCCGGCGGCCGTGACGTCGAACGGGGCGAAGAGCTCATGGCTCAAATCGAGCTCGGGCAACGTCCCGCCGACGATGAGCCGTCCCGACGCGGTCTGTCCATCGCGCTCTCCCGACCAATCGACCTGCGCCACGACCCGCAGCGGCGACCCGAGATCGACCTCGCCTCGTCCTGTCATGCGCACGTCCTGCGACTGCGTCTTAAGGTCCTCGATCATGATGCGATTGTCGGCAAGAACCGCTCTGAACGATGTGGCGTCGAACGCCAACCGGCCATCGCGCCCCTCGAGCGTGAGCCCCTCGAGCGACGCGCGACGGATGTCGATGACGACGGGCAGCGGATCGTTGGTGCTCGCGGCGGGCTCGCCCGTGCCAAGGCGTGTATAAGTCACACTCGTCGAGCGCAATTCTTCGACGATCAGCGTGCGGCGCAGAATCCCGGCCAGGTCGAGGACGAGTCGCAGCTCCGCGATCGTCACACGGTCGCCGTTCACGATGACGGTGACGTCCCCGAGCGTGAGCTCGTCGCGCAGCGTGCCGTCGATGCGGCCGACGGACACTCCGGGCCCGGCGCGCTCGAGCGCCGCCGTCAAGAGCCACCGCGTGCCGGACTCGCTGCCGAGCAGCCACGTCGCGGCGCCGATCGCGAGCAGCACGACGAACGCGCCGGCCGCAGTCGCAATCACGAGCCACCGGAGCCGCTTCATAGATCCGGCCCCAGGCTCACGTGGATGCGGGCGCCGTGCTCGGGATCGTTGATCGGGACGCCGATATCCAAACGTATTGGGCCGAGCGGCGACAGCCAGCGGGTGCCGATGCCGGCCGAGGTCTTGGCATCGAAATCGCCGTTCGTGAATGCGTTGCCGCTATCGACGAATACTGCGAACGACCAGCGTTCGCGAATGGGGTGCTCGTATTCGATGCTCGCGACCGCGATCCTCGATCCGCCGATGACCTGCCCCGCTGCATCGGTGGGTCCGAGCGATTTGAACTCGTAGCCGCGGATGCTCGTGTCGCCGCCGGCGAAAAACCGCACGGACGGCGGCAAGTCCTCGAAATCGTCTTCCCAGGTGACGCCCAATCGTCCGCGCGCGATGACGCGCGCGCGGTTCGACAACGACGTGATCCACTTCGTCGACGCGACCGCTTGGATGAAGCTCGTATCCGAGCCGAGCGTATCGCCGGCCACACGCAGCTCGAAGTCGGTCTTCGAGCCGTGCGACGGCCGTACCGCGCTATCCGTCCTCAAGCGCGACCAGTCGAGCTCCGGCATCAGCAGCCGCGACCGGCCCTCCTGGCCGCCGACCTCGAAATCCTCGATCAACAGACTCATGAGCTGCGTGCGCGACCAGCCGCTGGGGCGCTCCACGACGCGCCGCGCGCCGAACGCGAGCGTCTCGCTCTCCGCCGTATCCGTGTTCTCGCGCTTGATACCGCCGTCGAAGCTCACCCACTCGTAGCGCGGATCGCCGACGGGATAGCGATAAATCGCAGTCACTTCGGAAACGACGGGAGAGAGCTGCGCATTGACGCCGAGCTGGTGGCCGCGTTCGTTCCAACGGCGAATGTTGCGGCCAAACCGGAACCGCGGGCCCGTATCCGTCGAGAATCCAACGCCGTAGTTGATGAGACGGCGCGGCACGCCTCCGAGCGCCATCGTGACGTCGATCGTGCGGTTCTCGTGATCGGGCGGCTGCGGGCGAACGTCGATGACGTCGAAATAGCCGCTGTCGGTCAACGCGACGTATGTGGACGTCAAAAGAGCGTTGTCGTACGGATCGCCGGGCTTGATCTGAACGAAGTTGGTGACGAAGTCTTCGCGCAATATGTTCTGCTCTACGACGACTTCGCCGAACCGGTAGCGGTCACCCGACTCGAAATGCAGCGTTACGTCGGCGGTGAGCTCGAGCGGATAGATATCGATTCGATTCGCCGTGAAGCGTGCGCTCGCATAGCCGCGGTCGCGGGCCAGGTTCTGGAACTGCTGCTTGAGTGCCTCGTATTGGAAGTGCCGCAACGGCGCGCCGGTGCGCAGCGGCGAGTTGTTCTGTGCCGCAATGAACGCCGCGTCGGTGCTCGCCGCGCCATCGACGCGAACGTCGAGGTTGCGGATCAGGACGCGTTCTCCGGGCTCGATGCGAAACACCGCCGTCCAGCAACCTTCGCCAACCTCGAGGCTCGACTCGACGGCCGCGGCGTAGTAACCGTAGGCCTGGAGCGCGGACTCGATCTGCGCCGGCGCGGCCGCGAACTGGCGGCGCACCATGGACTGGTCCGCGTCACAGCCTTCGTCGTCGATGGTCAGGAATGCGCGCACGTTGGCAGCGACGATTTCATCGACGCCGCTCAACTCGATCTCGGCGCGCGCGCCTGCGCCGATCGCGAGCAACCCGAGCACGAGGCCGATTCGTAGCAATTGCGCGGACAGCGCATGCGCGGACAGTGACAGCCCGAGAGTCATGTGATCGATGGGAATCTCTTTGCCGACGGGGCAACGGGTATTCTGCCAGAAAGTGGTATTTCCAAGCCGTCCCGCGTCAGGGGCGGCTTACGGGCTCAGCCCGTTTCTATTCGTACCGCAGCGCATCGAGCACATCCACGCGGCTTGCCCGGTGCGCCGGAATCGAAACTGCCAAGACTGCAACAAGCGCCAGAATTACGGGCACGCCTAAGAAGACAGCGGTATCTCGCGGCTCCACGCCAAACAAGACCGAAGCCAGAAGATCGGCCATGAGGAATGCGGCCCCCAACCCGATTGCCGTGCCGACCGCGATGAGCACGACACCTTCCCGGATCACCATGCCGCGCAGTCGATCGCGTTGCGCGCCGAGCGCCATGCGAATGCCGATCTCGTGAGTGCGTTGTTGCACGGAGAAGGCCATGAGTCCGTAGATTCCGATCGCCGCGAGTAACAGCGCGGCAAAGCCGAACACCGTCATGAGAGCCGTGTTCGCGCGCTGCCGCGATATGGACACGGAGAGGATCTGTTCCATCGTCTGGACGTCGGTGACGGGCGCGCGCGTCGTCTGCCGAATCGTGTCCTGAATGACCGACTTGAGCTGCAGAGGATCAACGCGCGTGCGAACGATCCATGCGAGATCGGTCTCGGGATCGAACGAACGAAACAGATCGCTGATCTGCGCCTGCGGCACATACATGGTGGGCCGCGGCGGATCGGTCAAGCGAAGGGCGGGCACGTCATCGACGATTCCGATGACCTGGCGGATGGGCTCGTCGGCCAGCGTCGGATACAAGGCGCTGCCGCCGCCGATCAGCATGCGGTCCCGTAGCGGGTCCTGGCCGTCCGGCCACCAACGCTCCGCGAGCGCGCGGTTGATCACGACGACGGGCTGAGCGCCCGCGTCGTCGCGCTCGTTGAACACGCGGCCGCGCAGGACGGGGATCTCGAACGTCTCGAAGAAGTCGCCCGTGCTTATGAAGAAGCTGCCTCCGCCCGTGAAGGGACTTTCGTGGTCTCTACCGATGATATTGAACACAAATCCAACGCCCGGCTGCAGCGGCACGCAGCAGCTCGCGGTTGCGGCTTCTACGTTCGGGATCGCGCGGACTCTTGCGAGCGTGCTCCTGATGACTTCCATAACGCCGGTGGTCGTTCGCAATCTCGGCTCCGACAACGGCGTGCGCATGACGATCACGTCATCCACGGTGAACCCGGGATCGACACGGCCGAGCGCGAGCGAGGTGCGAATCAGGAGCGCCGCGCCGACGAGCAGCACGACGGCGAGGCCGATCTCGGCGACGACGAGCACCGAACGCGTCTTGTTCTGTCTGAACCCGCTGCCGGAGCGGCCGCTCGAAACCTTGATGACCGAGCCGAGATCCGTCCGGGACGCCGCTATCGCGGGCACGAGCCCGAACACGACGCCGGTCACGACCGCGAGGCCCACCGTGAACGCGACGATGCGCCAGTCCATGCCCATCAACGTCCCGGACTCTCCGAGCCGCGGCAGCCCCGCCGTGTTGATCGCGAGCAGCGCGCGCATGCCGACAAAGCCGAGCACGAGCCCGAGCATGCCGCCGACGGTCGACAGCAGCGCGCTCTCGGTCAGAAGCTGTCGAACGATGCGCCAGCGCCCGGCGCCGAGCGCCGAGCGGATCGCGATGTCCTGGCCGCGGCCGCTCGCGCGAGCGAGCAGCAGATTCGCGAAGTTCGCGCAGGCGATGAGCAGCACGAAACCGACGGCGCCGAAGAGCGTCCGGAGCATTCGCCTGGCGGGGGTGCCGACGATGGCCTCCTGAAACGGCACGACGCTGAAGCCCGTCCGCGGGTTCAATGCCGCCGGGAAACGCTCGTGGAACGACGCAGCCGATGCTTCGATCCTTGCCCGGGCCTGCTCGACCGTAACGCCGGGCTTCAAACGCGCTGCGACCTGGAAGTATTCGCTATGATCGATCGTATTCGGATCGAGCTGAAGCGGAAGCCAGACGTCGATGCCGCCGAATTCCCGCGTGTCGAAGTCTGGGGCCACGACACCGACAACCGTGTACGGAACGCCGCCGAACGAGAGCGTGCGGCCGACGACCTCGGCACCGCCGCCGAGCCGCCGCGTCCAAAAGTCGTGGCTGACGACCGTCGTCCTCGGAGCGCCCGGCAGGTCCTCGTCGCTCGTGAACGCGCGGCCTCGCGCGATCGGCACGCGGAACGCGCGGAAGTACGTCTCCGTGACGCGGCTCGCGGATACGCGCTCGGCGATGTCGCCGCCGCTGAAGTTCAGCGAGACCGCGCCGTAGGCCGCGACGTCCTCGATGACGTCCGTCTGCGCGCGCCAGTGCATGTATCTAGTCGGCGAGGCGGCGGGGCTCGCAGGCGTGCCGTTCACAGCATTCATGAGCTGAACGAGCGTGTCGGGATTTTCGTACGGCACGGGCTTCAGTATGACGGCATTGACCACCGAGAAGATCGCGACGTTCACGCCGATGCCGATCGTGAGAGCGAGAATGGCTGTTGTCGCGAAAGCGGGATTTCCCCGAAACATCCGGAGCGCCTGCTTCACGTCTTGGATCAGCGCTTCCATCGACGAGTTACCTACGTGATCGAAAGTCGAGATTCAATGGCCACCGACGCCGGTAACGTGAAGGATGACAAAATGCAGAACCAAGACGATGACAACAATTCCGAATACATGCGCTCGGCGTAATGTGAAGGTAATCGATTCGCCGTTAAGCCTTCCGCTAACCTCGTTGGAATCGAGAACTAAGCGCTGCTGCGATGGGACGTTGGCGCGGTACGACGGCGTGCGTTGTTGATGCTGCCTACGCCGTCCGTAAGGCGTCAAGCCCCGCGGTTTGTATATTGAGAGCGCCATAGGCACGAGCAATACCAAGAGGCCACCGGCAGCGTGAACCGCGAGCTCGATCCCCACCGCTTGGAGATCGGCACGCGGCAAGATCGTTTCCGCAGCCAAGCGCGCT
>DATCIQ010000473.1:0-11932 GCA_036507635.1 Gammaproteobacteria bacterium | reverse complement strand
GTCGCGGCGAGCTCCTCGCCGAGCGATTTCGCGCCGCTCCCGGAACCGGGCAGCGACGGGCTCCAACCGATCAGCGCATTGCGGCCCTCGCGCCAGTAGTTGTTCCAAGAATCGTCGGGCGTCACGAAGCCGTCCGCGAATGTCTCGTTGTTGTTGAAGTACTTCGGGTGCACTTGAGCCGCGTCGTATTGGATGCCGCCCGACACCGGATCGAACGTGTAATGCGCAAAGGCCTGTGCCAGCGGATCCATGCCCGAGTGACAACCGATGCAGTTGTTCAGGAACACGCGGCTGTCGCCGCCGGGACTGCGCGACACGTCCTGACGAATGCGGTCAGGGACGATGCTCGTGTCTTGGACCTGCTCCATGTCCATGCACATGTGATTAACGAGCGTGAAGCGGAACATCGCGCGATTCGTGCCGGCGATGAAGAACGCTTCCGCCGCGGCGCGCGTCGTCATCGCGCCGGCGGTCGCCGCCTGCGGCAAGCCGTACATGCCGGATTGCGTCGTCGGAACGATCGAATCCGGGTCGAAATTCGACTGCAGCATCGCCGACTCGAGCGCCTCGTAGTGCGCGTTGCTGGTCGCGCTCGGCGCCGGCGAGATGCCTTGACCGACGTAGAGCAGGTCGGCGGAAAGAATGTCGTCGAATCCAACGCCGTCCTTGACCATGCCGATGACGAGCGTCGTGTAATCGTTGAGCGGCACGAAGACGTTCTGGTCGCGGTTCGTCCACGGCGCCGCGAAGTTCTTGACCGTCACCGTGTAGAAGTGCGGGTTGTCCATTGCAATGTCCGCCGCAGCGAGCGGATTGCTGCCGATCACGGCGACCATGCTGTCGAGCACGGCCGGCGTCGGCGGTACGCCGGCGAGCCGATCGTGGATACGCTGTGCTTGCTCTCGCTGTCCGGCCAGAGCGAACGAGACGCTCGACAAAAGCAGAGCGCCGACAATGAAGAGTCGCCACATGACGCGATGAGTGTTCAGCGTCGTGAACGTCGGCATCCAATGCATCCTGCTGTTGATCATCACCATCGTCCCGTAGGTTGGTTCATTCGGCGGGCGCAAGTACAGCACAAACGAATTTCATGCGTAATGTGGAGATTCACAGACGTCTGCCTTCCGCGACAGCTACGTTGACAAGCTATCCGACGTGTAAGCTCGCTTCGATGATCGAGCGCAAGTTTTTGCGTCGCAAATGATTCCGCACGGTAGTTAAGTGAAATCGTTTGCAGCGCCGAGGACGTGATGGGGGCAAGCATGGAGAACCTCATCACATTTATTACGGAGTGAAGATCGCGATGAGTTCTGTGATCGCGTTAACGGCGAAGCCGATTTGACGTGCCCATTATTACGGGGCGCAAGCATTACGTTGAATCGAGCTAAAGAGCCGCGCGATGTTATGTCGTACTGCTCTGCTGCCGCTTGCGGGGCCACGACGCGCAGAACCTGGTGATCGACCCTCATGGTTAAAAGGGATTTGACGCGAGAGGGATTTCCTATGAGCAAATCAGCCAGGAACGATCACGGCAGCCTGCCGCGCGCCCGCGTGCGGAGCGCGGTGCTTGGGCTCATGTCGACGCTGCTCGCGGCCTGCGGCGGCGGCGACGGCAGCGTAGGCATCGGCACGGGCCAGGACCCGGATCCGGTCGCGCTCGATTTTCCGATTGCCTACACGAAGGGTCCGCTCTTCGACGCGCAGATGCAGTTGCAGAGCGCCACGGACTTGCGCGACACGCAGCGCTTCAACGTCGGCACCGATCTCTACTTGCTCGACCGTGCGTCACCGACGGCCGTGGAGCAAAACGTGACGTTGGCCGAAACCCAAGGCATGGGCGACGTCATGGGAGTCGAGATCTCCGACGACGGCGCGCGCGTCCTGTTCGCGATGCGCGGTCCGTTCGATCCGAACCTCGCCGACGAGGACCAGCCGACCTGGAACATCTGGGAGTACGACATCCCGACGGCGACGCTGCGGCGAATCATCACGTCCGACATCACGGCCGAGGCGGGCCAAGACGTCTCGCCTCACTACTTGCCGGACGGGCGGATCATCTTCGCGTCCACGCGCCAACGGCAATCGAAGGCGACTCTGCTCGACGAGGGCAAGCCGCAATTCGACGCGTTGGACGAGGACCGCAACGATCCCGCCTTGGTCCTCCACGTCATCGATTCCGACGGCAACAACCTGCATCAGGTCTCGTTCAACCAGAGCCACGACTTCGATCCTACGGTGCTCGACAGCGGCAAGATCATGTTCAGCCGCTGGGATCATGCGAGCGGGGTCAACGGCATACATCTATATAGGATGAATCCGGACGGCTCGGAGCTCGAGTTGCTGTACGGCGCCGAAAGCCACTTGACGGGCACGAACAATTCCGAGGTGCAGTTCGTCGGCGCTCGCGAAATGCTGAACGGCGACATCATGGCGATCATCCGGCCGTTCGATCACCCCGATCTCGGCGGCAACATCGTCATCATCGATGCCGGGACCTACGTCGAGAGTACGCAACCGACGGCCGCCAACACCGGCTTGCCGGGTCCGGCGCAGTCTCCGGCGACGCCGAATCAGGTCACCACCGAGCTTGCGCCATCGCAAGGCGGGCGGTTCAGCTCGGCATTTCCGCTCTGGGACGGCACCGGTCGAGTGCTCGTGAGCTGGGCGATCTGCCGGCTCGTCGAGAACACCGTCATCGTGCCGTGTACGGACGCACGGTTGGCGGATCCGAATGCGGTAGCCGCCCCGCCGCTGTATGGCATCTGGATGTACGATCCCGCGAATCAGACCCAGCTCCCGGTGGTCATCGGTGAGGAGGGCGTGCTGATCGGCGACGTCGTCGCGGCACAGCCGCGCACGCCGCCGCAAGTCATCCTCGACAAGATTCCGGGCGTCGACCTCGATCCCGATCTCGTCGCCGAGAACGTCGGCATTCTCAACATCCGCAGCGTCTACGACATCGACGGCGTGAGCGCCGTGAACATCCCGGCGCTCGCCGACCCGGGCGTGACCATGGCCGCGCAGCGGCCGGCGCGGTACCTCCGCGTCGAGAAGGCCGTCTCGATACCCGACGACGACGTGCACGATTTCGACGACACGGCATTCGGTCCGAACATTCAGCTCGGCATGCGCGAGCTCGTCACGTATACACCGATCGAGCCCGACGGCTCGGTACGCGTGAAAGTGCCGGCCAACGTCGCGCTCGCGATCAGCGTGCTCGACGCCGACGGCCGCCGCATCTCGGCGCGTCACCGCAACTGGATACAAGTGCTGCCGGGCGAAGAGCTCCGGTGCAACGGTTGTCACGCGCCGCAGAGCGGCCTGTCGCACGGGCGCCGCGACAGCTTCAATCCCGCCTACGCGGGCGCGCCGAGCACGGGCGTGGCGTTCCCGAACACCGTATCGACCTTCGTGCCCGACTTCGGCGAAACCATGGCCGAGACGCGCACGCGCGTGAGCTGCCAGACGGATTGTGCAGCGCTCGAAGCGAGCCTGGACGTGGTGTACACGGACGAATGGACGGATCCCAACGTGCGTGCGCCGGATGCTCCGGTCGAATACCGCTACTCGGGGCTCACGACGAGCCCGCCGACGACGATCGGCTGCGTCAACTCGTGGAGCAGCAACTGCCGCGGCACGATCAACTACGAGATGCACATTCATCCGCTGTGGAGCTTGACGCGGCTCGTCATCGATCCCAATGACATGGTGACCGTGCTCGAAGACAACACCTGCGCGCGGAGCGGCTGCCATGCCCCCGTCGATGCGATGAACGCGACCGCGGTGCCCGCGGCGCAGCTCGACCTGACGGACGGCCTATCGGCCGACGAAATGGCGCACTTCAACGCGTATCGTGAGCTCCTGTTCGCCGACGACGAGCAAGAGCTCGTGAACGGCGCCCTCCAGCCCCGTCTCGTGCAGAACGGCGTCGACGCCATGGGCAACCCGATACTCGTGACCGTCACCGTGAATCCTTCGATGTCCGCGGCCGGCGCCAACGCGTCGTCTTTCTTCGACGTATTCGACGCGGGCGGAACGCACGCAGGCCGTCTCACGGTTCACGAGCTGCGACTCATATCGGAATGGCTCGACATCGGTGCCCAGTACTACAACAACCCGTTCGATGCACCGGAGAACTAGATGCGGCGATGGATGCTGTGGGTTTCGCTGTGTCAGTTGTTGTTTGCAGCCGCCGCCGAGGGCCAAGAGCGACATCGGGAAGTCACGGTTCAAGATCCCTATCTGGAGCTGCATACGGGGCCCGGTCGCGGGTATCCGATCTTCTACGTGGCCGAGCGCGGCGCGCAAATCGCGCTTCTCAAGCGCAGGACGGAGTGGTTCAAGGTGCTGGTGCCGCGCGGCCAGAACGCCGAGGAAGGCTGGGTGCACCGCGACCAATTGCAGAGCACGCTCGGGATCGACGGCGCGCCGTTCGACGTGCCGGGATTCACTTTGGACGATTTCGCGGAGCGGCGTTGGGAGGTCGGAGCTTCGTACGGCGACTTCGGCGGCGCCAATGTGATTTCGACGTTCGCCGCCTACAGTGTTACGCCGAATCTGTCGTTCGAGCTGTCGCTCTCCCAAGCGTTGGGGCGGTTTTCGGACAGCACGATGGCGAACATAAACCTCCTGCACACGATGTATCCGGAGCGCCGCGCATCGCCTTACTTCACGCTCGGCGGCGGAAGCATTCATACGGAGCCGAAGGCCACGCTGATCGCGACGACGGATCGCACCGATTCGATTGCGCACGCCGGTGTCGGCGCACGCACCTACTTGACGCGGCGCTTCGTGTTGCGCGTCGAGTACAAGACTTACGTGGTATTCACGAGTCGAGACGACAATGAGGAAATAAGGGAATGGAAAGCAGGCTTCTCGTTCTTCTTCTAGCAACGGCGCTCGCCCTTATGTGCCTTACCGGCTGCGGCCGGCAGCGCGTCATCGACGAGACCGCGGGGCGCGAGCCGCCCGTCATCGAGCCCGACGTAGACCGGCGCGAAATCGAGCCGGCAAAAATCGACACCGAGGACTTCGAGGTCGGTATTTTTGCGGGGCAACTCAGCGTCGAGGATTTCGGCGTCAACACCGTGGTCGGCGGGACTTTCGCGTATCACATAACCGAGGGATTTTTCGTCGAGTTGGCCGCCGGTCAGACCGACACCGGCCTGACGAGCTTCGAGCGCTTGAGCGGAGCTGCGCAGTTGCTCACAGATGATGAGCGCGAATACACCTACTATAACTTGTCACTGGGCTACAACATTTTTCCCGGCGAGGGGTTCATTGGACGGAATCGAGCGCTGAATACGGCGCTGTACGTCATCGGCGGAGTGGGCAAGACGAATTTCGCCGGCGACGATCGTTTCACGGTCGATGTCGGTTTGGGTATCAGGATGATGCCGCTCGATTGGCTCGCCATTCACGCCGACGTGCGGGATCAGATTTTCGACATCGACCTGTTGGGTCAGGAAAAGACCGCGCACAACATCGCCGCGCAGCTCGGCGTGACGTTCTTCTTTTAGGGAGTCTTCGAGGAGGGAAGGGAATGACAACGTTGAATGGGTTGGGCCGTTTGCGTTTGTTGATCGTGCTTGCAGCCGGCATGGCTGCGACGGCGTCCGGCACGGGCGCGGAGCTTTCGGGACCGGCGCCGGATTTTCGACTGCCGGCCAGATCCGGCGAGCAAGTCGCTCTGTCCGATCTCAAGGGACAAGTCGTCATGCTGAATTTCTGGGCCACTTGGTGCGGCCCGTGCCGGCAGGAGATGCCGCATCTCGAGGCACTTCACCAGCGATACAGCGACTTGGGCTTCACGCTGCTCGGCGTCAACGTCGAGGAGGACTCGAGCGGCGCCGACAAGTTTCTCGAAGAGACGCCGGTGACGTTCCCCATCCTTTTCGATCCCGAGAGCGAAGTCAGCAACGCCTACGAAGTCGTCGCGATGCCGAGCACGGTGCTCGTGGACCGCGCAGGCAACGTGCGCTTCATCCACCACGGCTACAAGCCGGGTTACGAAAACGAGTACCAGACGCAGATTCGCGCGCTGCTACGGGAGTGACATTCATGCGAGCCGTTGACATCGTTCGCCGCTCGATGCTGCTCTTGACAGCGGCGGCACTGCTCGGGGCCTGCAGCATCGAGCCCTGGGTCAAGCCCTACGAGCGCGACCACTTGGCCGATCCGATCATGTCGTTCGATCGCGATCCCGTCTCGAGCGCCTATATTCATCACGTGTACGAAGCGCGCGAAGGCGCGCGCGGTGCGACCGGCAGCTCCGGTGGCGGCTGCGGGTGTAACTAGTGGCGGCAACGGCTCCCCAGGTTGGAGCGAGCTTCGCTCGCGACTCTTCATTCCGGCCACGCGGCATTCTGGCTCTGGCGCTGATCGCGCTGGTCGCGCATCCCGCCTTCGCGGGCGTTCTCCCGGAAGATCGCGCGGACGTCTTGTTTCACTCGTACGACGGCGGCGGCGTCACGATTCAAGGGCCATCGCTCTTGGTCCGCAAGCAATTCGCAGGCAAGTTCTCGGCATCCGCGAACTACTACGTCGACAAGGTCAGCAGCGCGTCGATCGACGTCGTGACGACGGCGAGCCCGTACGACGAAGAACGCACGCAGTTCTCGGTCGGCCTCGATTATTTGCACGATCGCTGGCTCATGAATATCGGCATGACGAAGAGCGACGAGAACGACTACACGGCGGAGACCTTCAGCTTCGGCATCAGTCAGGACATCTTCGGCGACTTGACGACCGTCTCGCTCGGCTACTCGCTGGGGAACGATACCGTGGCTCGCCGCGGCGATGCCGCCTTTGCCGACGTCGTGGAGCGGCAGCAGTACCGTCTCGGTCTATCGCAAATTCTGACCAAGAACTTGTTGCTCGGGTTATCGTTCGAAACGATCACCGATGAAGGCTTCCTGAACAACCCGTATCGGTCGGTGCGCTACGTCGATACCGGCAGTCCGTTGGGCTACAGCTATGAGCCCGAGGTGTACCCGCGCACGCGCGCGAGCGACGCGGGATCGATGCGCCTGCGCTACTACCTGCCGTATCGTGCCGCCATCCACGGCGAGTACCGCTCGTACGCGGATACGTGGGACATCAAGTCGGATACATTCGAGCTCGGTTATACGCATCCTCTCGAGAGCGGCTGGGTCATCGAGGCCAAGCTCAGGGTCTATTCGCAGGAGAAAGCTGATTTCTTCAGCGACTTGTTCGCGTATGCCGAATATCAGAACTTCCTCGCGCGCGACAAGGAGCTCAGCACTTTCTCGAGCCAAACGCTCAGGCTCGGCATGACTTACGACATCCTGCGCGGTGGGTGGAAGTTCGTCGAGCGGGGCACCGTGAGCGTTTTCTACGACCGCATCGAGTTCGAATACGACGACTTTCGCGATCTCACGCAGGCCGCCCCGTTGCCGGGCCAGGAGCCGCTCTACAACTTCGGCGCCGACGTGCTCCAAGTATTCGTCTCCTTCTGGCTGTAGACCCGCACGATCTCCTGTAGGAGCGAGCTTTGCTCGCGATTTTCAAGATTAAGAATCGCGAGCGAAGCTCGCTCCTACGAAAGAAAGGCGGTTACCAGCGAAACAGGCGTGCCACCGTGCCGGCGGCGTGCACGCGCGGCCCCGGCGGCAGCTCGACAAATCCGTCCGTGTAGGCGAGCGATACGAAGTCCCCCGAGGTATTCGTCGGGCGCGGCTCGGCGACCGCCACGCCTTCGTCCGACGACGACAGCTTGACGGGCAAGAAGTACGTCATGCTTGCGGGTGCGGCGACGTCGCCCGCGAGCCGCACGCGTTCGGGAGGGGCGTCATCGAGCCCCGCCGCGCGGCGCAGCGCGGGCAGCACGTAGCGAGTCGTGCAGACGAGCGTCGACACCGGGTTGCCGGGCAGCGCGAACACGGGCTTGCCGCCACTGCTCAACCCGAACCACATCGGCCGGCCCGGCTTCTGATTGATGCGGTGAAAAACGATCTCGGCGCCGAGGCTTTCGAGCACCGCCGGCACGAAATCGAACTGCCCCATGGAGACGCCGCCGCTCAATACCAAGACGTCGTGCGACTCGTGTAAGCGCCGGATCGCGGCGAGCATCGCCTCCGGATCGTCCTTGAGACGCGCGCGTGTGACCTCGGCGAGGTCCATGCGACGCAAGCTCGCTTCGATCGCAAAATCATTGCACGAACGGATTTGAAACGGCTCGAGCGGCTCGTCGACGCCGACGAGCTCGTCGCCCGTCGAAACGGCGGCTACGCGCGGGCGCCCCGCGACCTCGACACGCGCCTTGCCGGCGCTCGCGAGCACGGCGATTTCGGCAGGCCCGAGCCGCACACCGGGCTCGAGCAGCACGTCGCCTGCGCGTCGATCGCTGCCGCGGCGATGCACGAATTGCAGGGTCGCGACGACCGCGTCGGCGGCAACGGTGACGTCGTCCCCCGAGACCTCGAGTCGTTCGACGGGAATGACCGTATCCGCGCCGTCGGGACAGGGCGCGCCCGTCATGACGCGGATGCAGTCGCCGCGTTTCCCGAGCTCGAGCGCCGCCGTGCCTGCGGCTTGAGTGCCGGTTACGCGGAAGCGGCGCCGGCCCGCCGCCCAGTCGGCGTGGGCGATCGCGATCCCGTCCATCGTGACGCGATCGAACGGGGGCTGATCGCGCTCCGCGCGCACCGTTTCGGCGAGCACGCGACTGATGGAATCGCCGATGGCGACGGCGCGCGGCGGCCATGCCGGCATGCGCTCGAGGATCAATGACTCGGCTTCGGCGACTTCGGTCATGCGCTATACTCGAAAAACGCTCGCGGTCATGGAGCCGTATAGTAACCAACGAGGAAGCCCCTATGGGTCGCGCCATTCTGAGCGGCCTGGCCACGTGTCTCATCGGCGGCCCCGTTTGGGCGCAGATCGACGCGCAGCCGGACAATCGAACGGTGATCGGCGGCGGCAATCAGCTGCTGTCATCGGGCGCGGACGCGATCCGGGCGGGCTTCTACGACGAGGGCATTCGCCTGACCAGCCTAGGCTTGGAGCGACGGGACAACACCGATCGCGACCGCGCCGCCGCGCTCTCGAATCTCTGTGCGGCCTACGCAGCGAAACGAGAGCCCGATACCGCGATCGGCCACTGCACGGAGTCGCTGGCCGTCAACCCGAGCAACTGGCGCGCGTTCAGCAATCGCGCTTACGCCTATTGGCTCAAGGGTATGTTCGCGGAAGCGAGCGTCGACCTCAACGCCGCGGCCGCGTTGAGTCCGCGTGCGGAACAAGTCGCGCAGATCCGGGCGATGATCAACGAAGCGACGTTGCGGCCGCGCATCACATTGGAGGAGCACCAATAGCAACGTTCGGACGTGGGTCTTGCGCGGCTGCCGGCATCCTGTTGCTGGCATGCGCACCTTTCGGTCCGTTGATCGCCGCACGCGAAGAATCGCGACTCGATCCCAGCGGAATCTGGGCATGCGTCGCGTACGCCAACCGAATTCTCGAAGACCAACGCTTCGCGCTGCACTTGACGCCGGCCGGCCGGACGCTCTGGGCGCGGCAATATGCGACGAGCATGGGTCGGTGGGCTGCCATCTCGGATTGGGTCGCCGACGACGGGCGGATCACATTCACGGATTTTACCGGCGGCCGCGAATTCGCGGCGCCTTTGACGCGCGCGACGCTCGGCGGCCTGTGGAGGTCCGGTACGGCCACGGGCGGCTGGTGGTGCGTGCGGCGCGAGGACGCGGTCGCGGCCGAAACTCGCGGTCCGTACACGTCCGCCGCCGAGTTCTTCGTGCCGCCGCTCATTCCGGACATCAGCGCGACGCCGACTTATCCGCGGCAAGCCATTCGCGACGCGAAGGAAGGCCGTGCCGTCGCTTGCTTCCTGGTGGACGCAAGCGGGACCATCCTCGAGCCGGAGATTCTCGAGCTCAGCGACGAAGTGTTCCGTTACCCGACGATGGTCGCTCTTTATCGCTCGCGTTATTTCCCCGGGGGTACCGGGGTGCGTCCCGGTTGCCGCAGCTACATGTACCAGCTCGACGCGGCCTATTAGGCCGCTAGCGCGTCGGTGCAGTCTTCTACTGGCTGACGGCGCGCGCCGACTCGATCGCTGCCTCGTAGGATTGCGACGACGCGAATGGGCCGAGGCCCGTCGCCCACCGTTGCGCGCCGTCCGGCGGCAGCGGTCCCGGCAACACGCGGCGCGTCTGGCGCACCGTGCCTTGCGGATCGGTGTATCTGACGATGACGGCGATGTCGGCAATCGGCACGCGGGTTGGATTGCCGACCTCGACGATGAGCTGTCCGGCGGCATCGACGCCGGTTCTAAGGGCCACGTACTGGCCGGGATTGGCGGGCAAGTCGAGACGCACGACGGCTTCTTGCGCGGCTTGACCGGCCGGGCCAGCCGACGTCGCGGCCTGCCGGTAGCTCTCGAGCGCGCCCGCGCGATCACCGCGGCGCTCCGCGATCACGCCGAGCCCGTAGTAAGCGTCGGCGGTCGGCAACAAGTCGAGGCTCGCCTGTAAGCTCGATTGCGCCTCGTCCCATTGGTTCAAGCGCTGGTGCGCCATGCCCTTGCGCAACCGATAGTAGAAATATCGGCCGTTGCTTGCGATCGCGTCTTGATAGTGGTTTACGGCATCGGCGAATCGATCTCGCTCGAAGTCGATGTCGCCGAGCAGCGCATGGAAATGCCCCTCGTTGGGGACGAGACCGGCCGCCTCGCGCGCGAGACTTTCCGCATTCGCGACGTCGTCTTCCATGAGCGCCATGCGCGCGCGGTCGTAAGTCTCATACGCGCCTTGAGCGCGGCGTAACGGCGCGGTCGCGGCCGCATATCGCTCTTGCCCGAGCTCGCCCGCGCGCGGCAGCGTCGCCGCCGTCTCCCGATTGCGCGCGACGCGCTCGTCCGACGGCGGATGGCTCGCGAACAAACCGGCGAGCCACCCCTGCTCGGCGTTGCTCTTCGACAGACGCACGAACGTCTCTTGCAGCGAGACCGCGGCTTGCGGATCGTAGCCGGCCCTCGACATGTACCGCATCCCGTACAAATCCGCTTCGAGCTCCGCCTCGCGACCGTTGCGCTGATTGATGAGCTGTGCGCCGATCCCGGCCGCTCCGACGGCCAGCCCCGAATAGTCGTCGTTGCGCGTCGCGGTCGCCGCGATGAGCACGGCGCCCTGCAACAGCAGGCCGCGCTGCATGGCCTGCGCGCCGTGGCGGGCCGCGGCATGCACGATCTCGTGGCCGAGAACGGCGGCGAGCTCCGCTTCGGATTCGAGCTCGACGAGCAAGCCGCGATTGACCGCTATCTTGCCGCCGGGCAGTGCCCAGGCGTTCGGCACGGAGCTGTTGAGCACGACGAATTCGTACGGTAATGCGCGGTCGCTGACGGCGGCGAGCTTCTGCCCGACCTCGTTGACGTACTGCGTGAGGGCGGGGTCGCGAACGTAGTCGCCGCCTTGCATTTGCTGCGACGGAAAATACTGCGCCTGTCCGATCGCCACTTCGTCGGTTGCCGACACGAGCGCGAGCTCACGCTCCCCCGTCACGGGGTTGATCGTGCACCCCGCGAGCGCGGCCGTCGCGAGAATCATGCCGACGATACGATTCATAAAGATGCTCCGCACGCACGTCTGCGCGCTCGACATATCATAAGATCATTCGGCTGCCACTGCGCATCGGGTAAAGGCTTGCCGCGCTGCCGGCGCGAGCTCGGCGCTTGCCTGTCGTTGAAGGGCGACACACTGGCGCTTGTCTTTCGCGCCTGCGGTGTCAGCATGACCGCCGTGTAGGAGCGGCCTTTAAGGCCGCGAATCTTCATCATGGATGGACCCATGAGTATGCGGATACCCGCCATCTTGATTCTTTTGACGGCCGCCGGCTGCCACGGCTCGTCCGATGACGACTCCGGCACCAATCCCCCGAACCCGCCGAATCCGGC
>DATCIQ010000472.1:0-3744 GCA_036507635.1 Gammaproteobacteria bacterium | reverse complement strand
GCGCCACATCTTCCGCATCTTCTCGTTGTCGCAGGACGCTGAACGCCACGCGAATGGCCAGTGTGGAGGAATCCGCCAATCGAGCTTCGAACTCGCGGCGGAGTGCGTCCTCCATGACCGGGAGGGCACCTGCTACCGCATCCAGGCGCATGGCACGAACCAGCGGCGGACTGCCCATCTGCGGCCATTACAGTGCGTCTCTGACTCAATTCGCAACCTGCTCTCCTGACAGCAAGACGCCGCCGGAGAACACTTGGTTCCCTAAAGTGTCGGATGTCGGGTCGAACGCGCAACCGGCTAAGAGAAACCCCGAAAAAGGAAATCGTGGCCCTCGCAAGACAGGGGTCTGAAATGACACGCCCGCATTCCACCCCGGCGCGGTCCGGAAACGCTGGCCTTGATTGACGGCCACCACGGACGCCGGTTTTCGGGCGTGTTCGCGCGGCCGTGCTCGCGTGCGCGAGGCTCGCGCAGATGCCTGGATGCTCATCGTGCAGGCTGATCACGACGCAGCAAGCACGGCACGCCGCAGCGGTTCGGCGCGGTATCGGTCGCGGCGAGCTACGACTTACAGCGGCGGGCTAACGAGCAAGTGGACGCCGACCCTCATGACCGTCCGTGCCGTCGTCTCGTTGACGTACGCGCTCATTCGGCACGTTAATCCTTGCTCACAAGGTCCTCGATTGAGCGACAGGCTTCAAGCGTGAGCGGAAAGCGCTCGTCGTTTTCGGGAAAGCGATCGATGAAGAAATACTCACGGCGAAATCTCTCGAATTGCCCAGGCGTGTCGAGCAGAAAGCGCCTTGCCTGCTCACGCGTGGCGATCCGCTCCCGCTCCCATAAACAGGGATCGGATGGTCGATGAAATACTGCACGACCGCCGCCCGATCGTCGGGAGATGCCCACCGCGCGAGATCGGCGCTCAGTCGCGCATGCACGTTGATCAATTCCTTCCGAAACCACGACCGATGCTCCTTCACCTGCGCGTAGTAGTCAGTAATGAGTGGCCGCATTTCGACGGTTGATCCGGCCGTCTTCAAGCGACTGATTGCGGCGGTTGCGGCCTCTTTTTCACGCTTAGTACGGGCCGAAGCGAGTCTCGTCTCCTGTTCGGCAAGCATCGGGCCTACGCTGAATCTCACTCGGCCGATGAAGGTGCCGGCTTCCGTGCCGTGCAGTGTGAGCACCGACGCGTGTGTTCCTGCATGAAGGCTGAAGTCTCGGATCGCAATGAGGAAGTCCAAACGCTCGTCTAGACGATCTTGCCATTCACAGCACGCGAGATAGCTGTCCGGCGCGAGACGCCTTAGGAGCGCCGCCGCTCGTCGGGAATGGTCGAGGTGGGCCACCGCCGCACTCAGGACATTGTGGAACCGTCGGACGATGTCGAGGTGATACCGGTGTTTGACAGGCGGCTTCTGCTTCCATAGCGCCACCGCCTTCGCTTGGTCGTTGGTATCGAACATCTCGATCGTGCTGAGTAACTCTCTGAGATTGCCCTCAACAATCGTCCAACTGACGTCAAGAGACTCGATCGTCGGATGAAACGGCTTCACCGCGGCGTCGCGCGCGGCAATCGCACGCTGAAGTGGCAGCGGAAGAGAATCGAAGTCGTTCACAGAATCGCAAAGGGCATATCGAAGATGTTCCCGCGCATGCGATGCACGTCGATGAGATGCAGGCGTGTCCCCTCGCGCTTTACTCGACCGGAAGCCCCACCAAGCGATTAGCAAACGATTGCTACTTGAAGCCTCGAGTGGTCGCCGTCCTCAATGTCGTTGTGGAGCACGGTATGTCCGGAGCAAAACCGTAGTCATCGCGAAGCTGGCATACGCCAGGCCGTCGGCGGCGGACGCTGAGTATCTCCCAGTGAAGCCGGTTTTGCGGAGCGACATACCGGGCTCCGCGACGACAATCGCTCCTAGGAGAGGCGCCTCGACTCTCGCGCGGAGATCGGGGCGATTTCCGGATCCCCGCTTGCTATCGTCCTGCCGCCGCCACCGACCGCGCGGCGCGGACGGCGACGTTCGATGGAATGTGGTTCCGCACCGACGCCAGCGCCGCGAACACGATCGTGAGCGCCCCTGCGATCACCGCGAACATCTGCGAGGGGCCGGATTCGAGCGCCCACGCGCCCGCGTACGACGAGCCGATGCCGCCGACCCGGCCGACCGCGACCGCTGTGCCGACGCCCGTCGCGCGAATTCCCGCGGGATACACGTGCGTCGCCAGGGCATACATCGTCGTCTGCACGGCGTTGATGAGGCCGCCGGTCCACGCGAGCATGGCCAGCACGGCGACGGTCGACTGTGCCCCGATGGGGACGCTGGCCAGCAGCAGGCATCCGCCGATGGCACCGGCGGTCATCGTGAGCATTGTGACGCGCGACCCCAGGCGTGCAAAAACGATCGCGCCGCCCACGGCGCCGACGACGCCGCCGAGGTTGAACGCCGTGAGTCCATAGTTTGCAATCGCCACGTCGAATCCGGCGCTCGTCAGGAGCGAGGGCACCCAGTTGACGCCGGTGTACGCAGACAGCAGGCAAAAGAAGAACGCCGCGCAGAGCGCCAGCGTGTCGCGGCGGAACTCCGGTGCGAAGAGCGACCCGACCGACGCGCGTGCGACGGCCCGTTCGTGCGAATCGACGAACGCCGCGCCCGCCGGCACGTCATGTCCGAGGCGTTGCAGGAGCCTGGCGAGCTCGGGCCACCGCGAACGATCGCGGGCGAGATACCGCGGCGATTCCGGGAGCACCTTCCAGAGCAGCGCCGCCAGGACGAGCGGAAGCGCGCCGCCGACGAAGAAGAGCGCGCGCCACCCGTAGGCGGGCAGAATCACGGCGCCCGTGAGGCCGGCGAGCGTGCCTCCGAGCGGAATGCACACAACCGTCAACGTAACGGCGAACGGCCGGCGGCGCAGCGGGACGTACTCCGACGCCAGCGCCGCGGCATTCGGCATCGCGCCGCCGAGGCCGAGCCCTGCGGCAAAGCGGAGCGCCATCAGCGTCCCGACGTCGTCGGCAAACGACATCAGGACGGTCAACACCCCAAACGAGATGACGCTGCCGAGCAGCGCCACGCGGCGGCCGAACCGATCGCCGATGTAGCCGCCGATGAACCCGCCGATCATCATCCCGAAGAGCGCAGCCGCCAGGACCGCCGCGAACGCGGGACGGGGCAGCGACCACTCGCGCATCATCGAGGGAATCGCGGCGCCGAGCAGCTGATTGTCGAGGCCGTCGAAGATGATTGTCAACGCGGTGGCGGCGACCAGGAGCTTCTGATACCCGCTCCAGCCTCCCTCGTCGAGGAGCGCGCCGACGTCGGTGGTTGTATCTCTCGTCACGGCTCCCCCTTGGATAGTTGCGGATTCTACGTTAGGCTTCGCGCGCACGGGTAGATTAATGCAGTCCACCATCCGGTCGTGCGACCTGGCGCACCTCGCCCATGTCGAGCTGTTGACGCCGGCACCCGACGAAAGCCTCCGCTTCTTTGCCGACGTGTTCGGCATGACGGAGACGGGGCGGCGCGGCGAGTCCGTGTACCTGCGCGGCTGGGACGACTACGAGCATCACACGCTCAAGCTGACCGCGTCACGGATCGCCGGGATGGGGCATTTCGCGTACCGTGCGAGCAGCCCCGAGGCATTGGAGCGCCGCGTGCGCGTGATCGAAGCCTCCGGATTCGGGAAGGGCTGGACCGACGGCGATCTCGGCCACGGGCGCGCGTATGCGTTCACGACGCC
>DATCIQ010000471.1:0-3134 GCA_036507635.1 Gammaproteobacteria bacterium | reverse complement strand
TGCGTCGTATTGTAGATCACGTCGATCTTGTCGATGCGTTTCGTGTTCGACCAGAGCGCTCCACCGGCGTCGTAGCCGGTGCGCTGGTCCTCGGCCGGGCGCGTCTCATACGTGATGACAACCGTGTAGCGCGCCGCCAAGCCTTGCGCCGCATTCGACGTCCACGAGACCTCGGTCGGAACGGTTTCCCCAGTCGAAGTGTTCTCGCTATAGGTATAACTGATGCGATTCTGGAACTGGTCTTCTGTATAGGAGATGTACCAAGTGCGGACGGAGCTGCCGTTCGACGCTTCCATGCGTGAATCCGCCGTGTAGCCGTAGTACGACCTGAGCCCGTTGCCGTGGTCGACGCGGAAGTACATCGGGCCGCTGCCCTGCGTGCTTTCCTGCACTATCTTCTGGAACGTCTCGAGCTCAGTGCGGTATTCGGTGAGATGCGCCCCGTAGGTCCCGGAAAAATTCACGAGGCGCTGCCCGTCAAGGCAGAACCGATCCGTGCTCGTGTAGTTGATGCCATAGACCGCGCCGTCTTGGGCATAGGTTTGCGGGCAACGCGTGATCGCGGAGATACCGCGCAAGTTCCAGCGCATTCCCGCCAAGCCGTTGCCGGCCAAGTGGTTGTACGAGAGCGCAAGATTGGGCTTGAGACCACCCGTCGCCGCCGGCGCGGCGATCGGGATCGTATACGTCGCGTTGCCCTGATCGCCGACTCCGAAGTTCCCGGGAACCGCACCGGGGAGAACAGCCGACGACGCAAAGCGCGGGATCGTGAGGATCGCGAGGATGAGCGCGGAAGACAGTAACCGACGCGTGCAAGAACGTCCAAGAAGCGCGGGCAGCATGGTAGGCACCCCCGAATTCTTTTTCTTATTGGACCGGATCAGAGTGTCTTGTTTGACACTACATCAGAGTTATGTCGCGTGTCTAGCCCTATCCGATTCAAGACGTTCTTGGATCGTGGACTATAGAGTTAGTCTAAGCCTACAACCTATTGAATTTATTCACGCTTGCGCGATCGTCCAGACCCCGATCGCGATGAAGGCGATCCCGGCCGTGTACGCTAAATACTTGGGATTCACGTACTGCGCGACGAGGCCGCCCGCGAGCACGCCGATCGCCGAGGTCAGAATCAGCGCGAGCGAGGCGCCGATGAACACCGTCAAAAGGCCGCCCGGCGATTTCGATGCGAACGCGAGCGTCGCGAGCTGAGTCTTGTCGCCGAGCTCGGCGAGAAACACCGTGCCGGCGACCGTCAATAGCAGCTTCATGTCCATAACGAGCCCTCGTGAGGTATAAATTAC
Source organism: Gammaproteobacteria bacterium (assembly GCA_036507635.1). GTDB lineage: Bacteria > Pseudomonadota > Gammaproteobacteria > Steroidobacterales > Rariloculaceae > DATBLZ01. The sequence goes on along the minus strand of DATCIQ010000471.1, from coordinate 1,833 downwards.
GGCAATGAACACTACCACCAAGCCTTGGATGACGGCGATCGCCGTACTGACGCTCGTCGCCGGAGTCGGCATCGGGGCCGTGGCGCTCGCCGCAGCGATGGGCATATGGCTCGGTGCGTGGGATTTCCGCCGCGGCTTCACGCTGCTGCAATTCGCCAATACGTATGCCGATTGGATTGCGCTCGTTGCCGCCATCGTTACGATCGGCCTCGCGGTATCGAGCGCCGTGTTCAAAATCGGCCATGGCGCCAGACTCTCGAGCCTCGCCGCGATCGGCGCGCTCGCCGCGGCGCTCGGCTACTTCGTCCCCGAGTCATACCGGCCACCGGAAGGGACGCCGCCGATTCATGACGTCTCGACGGATACCGTGAATCCGCCCGAATACGTCGCCGTGCTACCGCTGCGTGCCGACGCGCCGAATACGACCGTCTACGGCGGCTCTCCGGGAATGACGCACGAGCGCCTCGCGCAGCTGCAAACGGAAGCGTTCCCGGACTTGAAGACGCTCAGCGTTGCCGAGCCGCCAGAGCAAGTGTTCGCGCGCGCGCTCGCGGCCGTCGAGGAGCTCGCCTGGGAGCTCGTGGCGGCGGTGCCCGAGGAAGGTCGCATCGAGGCGACGGATACGACGTTCTGGTTTCGATTCAAGGACGACATCGTGATTCGCATTCGCCCGTCCGGCAGCGGCTCGATCGTCGATGCGCGGTCGTTGTCGCGCGTCGGCGGAGGCGATGCGGGGACGAACGCGCGGCGGCTCAGAGCGTTCTTCGCGGCGCTATGACGGCACCTCGATTGCCACGCAAGTCCTCCAAGAAGTCGCATCGCGAGTGCGCCGGCTTGCCGCCGACGCGTTCGCATGACCTATGCCGCGTCGCTCTGACTGACGACGATGTCGCGATCGGGCGCAACCGCTCTGAGCAGCTCATCGAGCTTTGTGACCGTGGGGATCGCACAGCCCTGCTCGTAGCGGGCGTAGGCGTTGCGGGACTTCGCGCCGAGCCGTTCAGCAGCTTGCGTCAGAGATAGGCCGCTCTTGTGCCGCTGTCTTCGCAACAGGAGGCTGATCATCGGACGCGCATCGTCGGCAGCTACTTCGAATTCCGCTCGGCCCACGGCGTGCGTGCGCACTGAAAAGCCCGGCTGGTCCACCATAGCGACGAACCAGTCCTCGATCATCGCGAGCGCCTCATCCCGCGTCCGTCCCTGAGTCATCGCGTCGAACATCGGTACGTCGGCCAGCCAATGCTTCCCGTCTTTGCAAAGTCTGCCGTGGAACCGCACTGCTCAACCTTTCCTCCAGTTCCCGCCGTTTCACACAATCATACACTTATCTGTGTACAGCCACAAACTGACACCGATTGTCGCTCACGTCGCCCGCGCGGGTCCTCCCCCGAATCGATGCGAGCGGTGTAGAAATCTCGACGTCAGGATGTCAATCGCGTAGGAGCGGCGTCCCCGCCGCGAATGCGAAGATCGCGGCGGGACGCCGCTCCTACGGAAGAGTCAGGGGTTCGATGCGGAGAATCGCGCCGGCGGTTTCGTCGGTGAGGACGTAGAGAAGCTCGTCGGGGCCCATGCGGACGTCGCGGATGCGCTGCCTCAAATCGACGAGCAGCGATTCGCGGCGGAGCTCCTCGGTGTTCTCGTTGAACAGGATGCGCTCGAGGTGGCCTGTGCCCGGGATCTCGCCCGTGCGTAAGCCGCCGACGAAGACGTCGCCCTTCCAGTTCGGCAGCTTGTCGCCCGTATAGAACGTCATGCCGGAGACCGCGATCGCCGGCATCCAATAGACGATGGGGTCCTCGAACCCTTCGCGTGTGAATCCCGCCTGCCACG
>DATCIQ010000470.1:0-15870 GCA_036507635.1 Gammaproteobacteria bacterium | reverse complement strand
CGCGATTCAAGGATTCGGCGGTGCGGCGTGCGGTTCCGTCAACCCGGGACCGGGCGTCGGCAATTGCCAATACTTCAATCCCTTTGGGACCGCGCTGACGGGCGCGGGCACGCAAAACTCAGCGGCTTTGTTCGAGGATCTCTTCGGCGATTTCACGCAAGCCGCCGACAGCGAGCTTCTCACGATCGACGGCGTCGTGACGGGCCAGCTCGGCGATCTCGGCGGCGGCCCCACCGGTATCGCCATCGGCTTGCAATTGCGCAACGAGGACATCGCCTACGACTACGATGCGAATTCCAACGCCGGCAATTTCCTCTTCTTCGCCGCCAATCCCGATTTCGCCGGCGATCGCGACGTGCGCGCCGTATTCACCGAGCTTGCGCTGCCGTTGAGCGACACGCTCGATCTTCAGCTCGCGGTGCGCTACGAGGACTACGGCGGCGGTATCGATTCCACGGACCCCAAGGTCGCTCTCTTGTGGCGTCCGACGCTGGACGTGTCCGTGCGCGCTTCCGCGGGAACGTCGTTTCGCGCGCCGTCGCTCTTTCAGGACTTCGGCGTGCAGACGACGCTCAACGAGCTCATCGATCCCGGCGTCGGGATTCCACAGTTCTTTCCGGTGCGCACCCAGGCCAATCCCGACGGCGGGCCGCTGAATCCCGAAGAGGCCGACGTCTTCAACGTCGGCGTCAGTTGGTCGATCACCGACAGCATCGAGCTCGGTATCGATTACTGGTCGTTCGACTACAACCAGGTCATCATCCAACAGAACCCGCAGGCTATTCTCAATGCCGCGGCGCTCGGCGATCCGCAAGCGTTGGCGCAAGTCATCCGCGATCCGGCGAGCGGGCTGCTGTTGCGCGTCGATTCGTATTTTGCGAACGCTTCCTCACTCGACACCGACGGCTTTGACGTTGCCGTCGCGTATTCGCGCGAGCTGTCGAACGGCGCACGCTTGCGCATCGGCACCGACGCGACCTTGATCACGAGCTACGATTTGGTCGATCCGCAGGCGGGCAGCGTCGACGGTCTCGGCCGGCGCAATTTCGCGAACTTCGCGACCTCGACGCCGGAGCTTCGCGCCAACGCGTTCGTCGATTGGGCCCTGCGCAGGCACGGCGTCGACGTGTTCGTCCGCCATATCGACAGCTACGTCGACGACGAGGTCGAGCTCGGTCAAGGGCCTTCGTTCTTCACGCCGATCGAAAGCCATACGACGGTGGACGCGCAGTACACGATACGGCTGCGCGAGGACGAAGGGCTCGTGCTCGCGTTTGGCGCCGTCAACGTGTTCGACGAGGATCCCCCGCGCGTGGCGACCAACGGCGGCTATGACTCGAAAGTCCACGACCCGCGCGGACGCTTGCTCTACGCGAAGGCGACGTTCGAATGGTAGGAGCGGCCTTAAGGCAGCCTTAAGGCCGCGAAAGAATCGCGACGAGACGTCGCTCCTACAATGTAGGAGCGAGCTTCGCTCGCGATTCTTGCCATGCATAGGGCAACAGCAGCACACACAGACCGCAGACCAGCATCGGCGGGATCAACAGCATGAGGTGCTGCTCCGGCTCGAGATCGAAGTAGCGGAGCACGAGCCCGCCCGCGAGCGGCGCCACGACCGCGCCCGCGCGGCCGCAGGCGCTCGCCCATCCCGCGCCCGTGGCCCGCAAGCTCGGCGGGTAGAAGATGGCCGAAAGCGCGTTGAGCGCCGCTTGCGCGCCGGAAACGCCGGCGCCGATGATGAGCAAGAGCAGCGTCCATGCCGGCACCGTGCCGGGAACGACAAGGAACAACAAGAAGCTGACGGCAACGATCGCGTACCCGCTTGCCATCACGAGCACGGTGCGCCCGACGTCGACGAGCTTCGCGATGACGAGACCGCCGACGATGCCGCCCGCCTGGATCATGACGGCACCGCGCAAGGCTTGCGGGCGCGTCCAACCGGCATCGCTCAAGATCGTCGGCAACCAGCTGATGAGAACGAACAAGACGAAGAGATTGAGCGCATAGATGCACCACAAGAGCGTCGTTCGCGCCCAAAACTGCGGCGCGAAGAGCGCAAGGACGCCTTGTCTCGCGATGCGGTCCTCGGCGCGCGCGTACGCGGTGGCGGGATCGACATTCGGTAAGAAGCGCCGCAAGAGCAGGGAGATGCGCGGATCGCTCGGCCGCTGTGCGGCGAGCAGTCGCACCGATTCCGGAGCGTAGGCCGCGAGCACGATCGCCAAGCATAGCGGCAGTGCGCCGCCGACGAGAAAGATAGCGCGCCAGCTCATGGCCTCGATCAAGGGCGGTGCGACGAGCCCGGCGACGAGCGCCCCGAGCGGCACGCAAACGTACATGACCGAAATCAAGAAGGCGCGGTTCTTGAGCGGCACGTATTCCGAGGTTAGTGCCGTCGCGTTCGGGAGACTCATGCCAAGACCGATGCCGGTCAGAAGTCGCCAGATCACGAGCTCCGTCGGCGTCGCCGCGTACGCGGTTGCGAGCGACGCGAGGCCTACGGTCAACATGCCCCAAATCAAGATGGGCCTCCGCCCGACCTTGTCGCCGAGCGGAGCCACAGCCGACGTGCCGACGAGCATGCCCAAGACCGACGCCGAAAGAGCGAAAGAAAAAGCGGCGGCTTCGGTGCTCCATTCGTCGGTCAGCGAGGGCACGGCGAGCGCCATGGTTTGAATGTCGTAGCCGTCGAGCAGCGTAGCCAACCCGCAGAGAACGATCACGACGATTTGTTGCCGAGATAGTGCGCCTTCGTCGATGAGCCGTCCGATCTCGTGGGTTCGCTGCATCGACTCTGCTCGCGTCACCGGGCGCGGTCGGCTAAACGCGCTGAGCCAAGGCCGGTATCAAGTCGCGCGCGTTGCCGTAATAGATCTTGTCGCGAGTCGCACGGTCGAGCGAGTCGATGAGCTCCATGGAGCGGCGAATCAAATGTGCTCCTCCGGTCGGATCGAACGGCGCGTCGGACGCGAAAAGGCAATGCTTCGCGCCGAAGAACGCGAGCCCGCACTCGAGCGCCTTCGCGACGCCATTGACGGCCGTATCGCCGTAGAACATCCGAAAGTAGTCGACCGGCGAACGTTCGAGGCCCGCCTCGCGAGCCACGGGGTTTTCGTCGAGCGTCCCCTCCGCGGCCTGGCGAAAGCCGATCGCGATTTTCCCTTCGAGGTAGGGGACCAAGCCGCCGAGATGGTGTGTGATGATCTTCAGGCCGGGTAACTTGTCGAAGAGCCCCGAGTAAACGAGCCGCCCCATGGCGACCGCCGTCTCGTACGGCCACCCGAACGTGAACCAGAGCTCGTGCTCCGACCGCTGCTCGGCCCGATAGTCCGCGTGCTCGGGCCCGCGGATCGGATGCAGCCAGAGCGGATGATCGAGCTCGGCAAGCTTCGCGAACAACGGAAAGAGCCCGGGAGCGCTCAAGGGAGCGCCGAGCACGTTCGTGTAGATCAAGCAGCCGGCCGCGCCGAGCTCCGTGACGGCGCGCTCCGCCTCGGCGACCGCAGCGTCCGGATTGTTCATCGGCAGATTCGCGACGAAGGTGGGAAATCGGTCGCGATGGCGAGCGCAGAGCTCGGCCATGCTGTCGTTCGCGACGCGCGCGATTTCGGGCGTCTCCGCGGGGGATCCATAGGCTTCGATCGGCGGATTCGCCAACGACGGCACCTGCACGTAATCGTCGAATCGATCCATGAGCCGGAAATGCGTATCGGGATCGACGAGCGTCGGGATTCGGCGCCAACGCGGCACAGCCATGCGCCCGAGCTCGTAGCGCTGCAAGAAATCGGAAAACGCAGGAGGGACGAAGTGCGTGAAAAGGTCGATCTTCATCGCGGCTCGCGCTTGAGCGTTGCTTTCATGTCAGCTCACCGGCCAACGCAACTTCACGAGCTTGGGAATATCGAGCTTGCTCGCGATGCGTCCCATGGTTGCGGCGACCTGCTCGAGCACCTCGGTCTCGTCGAGCTTCGTGAGGCGGCCGTCGCGCACGACTCGATCGCCGCCGACGAAAACATCGGCCACCGAGTTTCCGGTCGCCGAGTACACCAAGTTCGAAACCGGGTTGAAGAGCGGCTGCCACTCAGGGTACGTCGCATCGAACAGCACGAGGTCCGCATTCTTCCCGGCTTCGACGCTGCCGATCTCTGCCGCCATACCTGCGCAACGCGCGCCGTTGATCGTCGCCATCTCGACGACCTGCTCGGGAGGCACGACGCGTGGGTTCATATGAATCTCTTTGTAGGTTCCGGCGAACAGGAACATTTCTTGGACGAGGTCCGTGATGCCCGAGCACGCGTGGTCGGAGCCGATGCCTACATTGACGCCGCGCTCCATGAGCTCCGGGAGGCGGCCGCGCGCGAAGTTGCCGTAACCGTTGTGCAGGCTCGAGCTCGGCGCCGCGACGAGGCATGGCCTTCGGCGGGCGACGATCTCGACCTCGCGCGGCTCGAGCCAACCGGAATGTACGAGCAGCGTCTGCTCGTCGAGCACGCCGAGTCGTTCGAGCCGCTCGATTTCCGGAACGCCGAAGTTCGCGAGGCTGTCGTCATGGGTCGAGTAGTTGAAGCAGGCGTGTGTCTGCAGCATGCACCCGTGTTTTTGCGCGAGCTCCTTGCAGCCCTCGATGAGCTTGTCGCTCGAGTTACTCAAGCCGCGAAACGAGACATTGGCGCGAAGACGCGGGTTCTTCTGCGCCGCCACCCAATCGAGCAGCGCGCTCGAGCGTTCGAGGGCTTCGCCCGTGGTTTCGATCATGACCGGCGGCAAGATGCCTAGAACCGCCTTCGTCATGTCGAAGGCGCTCCGCCCAAGCACGGCGCGCATGCCCGCCGCGAGCGCCGCGCGTCCCGTCGCGGCAGGATGGTAGTTGCCCGGATCGATGAAGCACGTCACGCCGCAGCGTAAGAGCGACATCGCGGCAAAGAGCGCGCTCACGTGGACGTCCTCTTCGGTCATGGCGCCTTCGTAGGGAAACATGTGCTCGAACAGAAACGGGCGCGTTCCGACTTCATCCGCCAAACCGCGGGCCAGTTGAAACGACGAGTGCAGGTGGCTGTCGATGAGCCCGGGAAGCGCGACGCGACTCCGAGCGTTGAGCGTCGCCTTGGCCGTCCACGCCCGCACGATGTCCGCCGATTTGCCGACCGCCTGAAACTTTCCGCCCGCGATCGCGATCCCGGCGTCGCGGATGACTCGGCGTTCGCCGTCGACTGTGATCAGCCAATCGATGTCGAGAATGAGAGTGTCGGCCTCCATATCGGGCAGAGAATACACGGCAGTGGCCCGATTCGGCAGGAAAAGCGGCGCAAGCGTCATCAGTCCTTAGGACAGCCGCGAGTCGCGCGATTCCCCTAACATGACGCGTGGCAGACCGGCGGAATTGAGCAGGGGGTCGCCTACGCAATGACCAAACTTTGTCTGCTTGCGACCGCGTTGCTCTTCGCAGCTGCGGCTCGGGCGCATCACTCGGCGGCCGTCCACTTCGTCACGGACGAGACCGTTTCCGTATCCGGAGCCGTGGAGGAATTCCGCATCCAGAATCCGCATTCCGTGGTTTTCGTCCGCGTGACGGACGAGCAGGGAGTCGAGGCCGTGTGGGTCGCCGAATGGGCGCCCGCGAGCGTGCTGCGCCGGATTGGAATGCAGGGAAACTCGATCAAGCCCGGGGATAGAGTCACGATCGCCGGCAGCCCCGCGCGCGACGGCTCGAAAACGCTGCTACTCAGAATGATGACGTTTGCCGACGGACGGCCGCCGATCGGCGGCGGCTCGGGCGTAGCCCCCGCGGAATCCGAGATCCTCGAGGAGTGAACGCTATGCGTCGGCCCTTTGTGCGCACCCTCCTTGCAGGGATTTTCGCGACCTCGCTCATACCAGTGAGCGCACAGACACCGGAGAGCGCACGGGATCGCGAGCTCGACAGGCTCTCCGGCTTTTGGGTCACTCGCTTTGATCTCGAGCCATACGAGAAAACCATGATCGATGCGCTGCCCAGGGGCACTCACTTGCTTACCGATACCGGCACAGTGCCCGAGCTCGCCCTCGGCGACTTCGGGGGACTCAAGCTCACGCCTGAAGCCCTCGCGCAAGTCGAGGCGTTCGATCCCGCCGCTCAGCGCGGGCCGTCGGAAGCGTGCGTCCCGCCGTCGTTGGTGTACTTCATGCAAGCGCCGTTTCCGATGGAGGTCCACACGAGCCCCGAGATGATCGTGCTCAAGATGGAGTACTACGACTTGGTGCGCATCATCTTTCTCGACGGACGAGAACACCCGGCGGATAACCCGCACACGAAGTCCGGTCACTCCGTGGGCCATTGGGAAGGAGATACTCTGGTAGTCGATACGACGCGGGTCGCGGCCGCTACGTTCATGAACAACGGCTTCAATCACTCCGACGACATGCACGTCGTCGAGCGGTTCCGGCTGAGCCCCGACGGAACGACGCTTTGGATCACTCAGGTCTACGACGATCCCGCGACCTTCGAAGGCCTCGCCGCGCGGTATATGGCTTACACCAAGGTGCCCGAGGGGGGTTACGTCTATCCGTTCGACTGCAACCCCGGCTATTCGTTGAACTGACTCAGCCCAAGAATCCGACCGCAAGGCTTGCGAATGCCCAAAACAGCATGTACTCGACGCCCTTGAACTGCCACCGCCAGCTCAAGCCGTTGACCTTGGCTTGCGCCCAGGCAGCGACGGACAGGATCGTCGCGGCGATCAAAGCGCCAAACGCTGGGTAGAGATTGAAGATGAGACTGACCGCGGCGATCGCTTCCATGGTCGCCGTGAGGCAGACGAAGGAGCGCGGCGGGCGAAAACGAATCTTGTCGAAGAACTCTACCGCCTTGTCCATGTGCCTGAGCTTCAGAAACGTGTGAGGCAGCAGAAAAGCTCCGCACAACACGCGCAGCACCGTCACGGCATCGAGTGAAGCGAGAATCTCGGGCGTTTCGACGGCCGGGCGTCCTCAGTGCGCCATCGTTACGGCTGCCGCGCGGAAGCTATCGTCGAGCACGGCTCGAGCTTTCGCCATGACGGAGTCGTCGGCGAGCTTGGCTTTGCGCATGAGCTCGAGCGACTTCCTAAACGCGACGTCGGGAATCGATAGGTCGCGCGGAAACATGGCCGTGTCCCTTGCATACGCAAGCGCGCGCGATGCGTGCCCTGCACTACTTTCCGTGAGCTCCATGGCGAGCTCGAGTAGCATCGCATCGTTCTGTGAATCATAGACCAAGTCCGTTGCTTCGATCAGAGCAGCGAGAAGCGACACGACAGCCCCGCGATTCTCGTCCGCCCACCGGCGATCCACCAACATGGCCGTGAATACGATCTCCGGAATGTAGTCGCAGGCTTCGCCCAAGTTCGAGTAGCCCGCGTCGAACGCCATGAAGTTGAAAGGAATCGGCTGGAGCGCTGCGTCGATCGTGCCGTCCTGAAGCGCCTTCCAGCGTGCCGGATGCACGCCGGCGAGAACGAGCTCGTAGTCGCCGGGATATTTGAGCCCGTGCTTGGCCAGCATCTCCATCGTGTAGATCGCGGTGCCTTCCGTCAGGGAAGACGTGCCGAGCTTCGCGCCTTTCAAATCCTCGATGCGGCGAAAGCGCGGGTTCGCGACGAGCGACAGCGGCAAACCATTCAAGTTGCCGGCGATGATGCGCAAGACTCCACCGCCCGCGCAGTCCTTGATCGCGCCCTCGGGCGGCGTGATCGCGAGCTCGAGCTCGCCGGTTTTTACGGCCGCGGTCGCTTTGTCGACTGTACCCATGCGCCGGCGCGAAACGTTGACACCACGGCGCTCGAAAATGCCTCTCCTCTCCGCCACGAGCACGGGCAGCCAATTGAAGCCACCTGCGCCGGCACCCATCGTTATATCGATCATCGTTCCTCTCCGCGTGCCGCAACGATAGCGAAGGGCGCTCCGCGCCGTGTCGGCAACGCTTAGGACATGCCTGCCGCCGGTGCGCTGCTACGCTCTTCGGCCATGCAGACCGCCACCGTAAACGCCGAAGGCATCGCGCGCAAACCGACCGTCGCGCGCAACCCGCCGTTTCGCGCGGAGCACGTGGGAAGCTTGCTTCGGCCGGCCGCCGTGCTCGCAGCGCGCAAGGATGCCGAGGCTGGGAGGATCTCGAGAGCGGCGCTACGGCGGATCGAAGACCATACGATTCGGCGTCTCGTCAAGCGGCAACAGGACATAGGGCTCGAAGTCGCGACCGACGGCGAGATTCGCCGTGGCACTTGGCACATGGATTTCCTGTGCCAGATCGGCGGAGTCACGGCCCGAGGCATTCAGCGCAGACCGTTTCGCAACGAAACCGGCGACGTGCTGAACGAGATCGTGATCCCCAAAGTCACGGACCGTCTTCATCTAGAGCGCACGATTTTCGGCGAGGACTTCGTCTTTCTCAAAGCCCACACGGCGGCCGTGCCGAAGTTGACGATTCCGTCGCCCAACATGCTGTACGGTCTGGGTGAGGTGGAAAACCCCGACGTCTACCCCGACATCGAGCTCGAGCTTCGAGATCTCGTTGATGTTTATGCCGAGCAGATGCGCCGTCTGGAACTGCTCGGATGCAGGTATCTGCAAATCGACGACACGACGTTCGCGACGCTCGGTCATGCGACCTTCCGCAACGAAGGGACGGCCGCGGCCCGCACGGCGGACACTCCGCTCTCGACATTCATCGGTCTCATGAACGCCGTGCTTGAACGGAAGCCGCCGAGCATGACGGTGTGTGTCCATACGTGCCGAGGCAATCATCGCTCGGCATGGATTGCGTCCGGCGGTTACGACGCGGTCGCGGAAGCCGTCTTCAACGAGCTCAAGGTCGACGGTTTCTTCCTCGAGTACGACGATGCGCGTTCCGGATCGTTCGAGCCGCTCAGGTTCGTGCCGAAGGACAAAACCATCGTGCTCGGTCTCGTCACGACGAAGAGCGGCCGGCTCGAGAGCAAGGACGATCTCAAGCGGCGTGTCGACGAAGCCGCACGGTACGTTCCACTCGACCAGCTGTGTCTTTCGCCGCAATGCGGTTTCGCCTCGACGCTACAGGGCAACCTGCTCACGGAGGACGAGCAGTTCGCGAAGCTCGGTTTGATGGTCGAAACCGCGCGCGAGATTTGAGCGTAGCAGGCGCTAACCGCGCGGCTCGGAAAGTGCGCGCTCGCTGTGTTTGCGGGCCGCGCCCGGCCGGCGCATGAGCGCTTGATCTCGCCCCACCTACGACTTATCGTCGAAGCCATCGAGTAGGCCGAATTGGCCGTCTACTCAGGGGGCAATACCATGATGGTCGTATCTCCGGTGCGCTGCGACACGCGCGTGGCCTTACGCGCTGATACCTTCGCAGAGGCCGTCCATGCCGTCGGTACGGCAGGCTACGGCCGAGCATGTTTCCGAGTCTTGGAGCAGGTCCTCGACGTCGACCATTGGGCCCTGTTTCGTTACCGGGCGGGCGATGCGGTCAAAGCCGTAGCGATGGCGAGCCGGGCATACCAGGCCGCGGCCGAAAAGAACGTCAGTTTCTTCGTCAACCGCTGCTATAGATTCGATCCATCCCTGATTGCGTACAAACGACACCCGCAAAGTCCCTGCATCGTCAAGATGGGCATCGGGGACATTTACGACCGGCAGTATCGTCACTGCTTCGAAGTCACGAACGTGCGGGAACGCTTGAGCTTCTTCGCGACTCGCGATCTCGATTTGTACCAGCTTTGCGTCTACCACGCGGCGCCGCGGCACACTTTTTCGCCTACGGAAACGCGGCTTTTTGCGACGCTCGCGAGACTCATCGTTGCCACTGCGTCGAAGCACGAGGCGTTGTGCGAAAGATCCTGGGCGAATGTTCCCCACCTGGATATCGAAGCGATCGAGGATCGCCTCAAGGAGCTTCCTACGCGATTGAGCAAGCGAGAGCGCGAAGTTTGCGCGCGCGCCGCGGCAGGCAAGACGATCGAGGACACGGCGCTCGAGCTCGATATCCGGAGGACGAGCGTCATCACCTACCGGCAACGCGCTTACGTGAAGCTCGGCGTCTCGCGACAAAGCGATTTGGCCGCGATCGTCTACAACGGGCCGGTGCGCGTCCAGTAGGAGCGAGCTTCGCTCGCGATTCTTCGAATCCCAAAATAAAGATAGCCCGATTTACAAGGCAGCAGCGGCGCGCCGGCGATCGGTTTCGGCGAGCGGCACGAGGCACTCGACGCCGGCGGCGCTCCGCGCGGCGACGAGCACGCCGTCGCGATAGACCACGCGTTGACTGTTGACGGCCGGCACGCGCTTCCCCGGCCCGGCGATCGCGGGCAAATGGAGCGGATCGGCGGCCGAGATCGTGACCCATTGGGCGCGGTTGTCGTCGCGCCGCACGCGCCGCAAGCTCTCGACGGCCTCCGTCAGCGCGAACTGCTCACCGCCGAGCGCCGCGACGAAGCGGCCGCCGCGAATCTCGCCGCGCGCCTCGAGCCGGCGCCACGTTTCGAGCAGCTCGCGCCAGCTCGGCAGCAGCATCTCGCGGGCCAAAACTGCGCGGGTAACGACGCCGTAGCGGCGCAACAGCACGCGGGCCGCATGCTCGACGGCCGCTTGCCTGGTAACGGCGTCCGCTTGCGCCGGAACGGCGCCGAGCAACGTCCATCGGCCGGCTGCATCGAAGCTTGCAAAAGGACGGCGCCGGCTGCGATTCGCAAAATGCTGCCGATGTCGTTGCGGCGTCAGCAGGGCTCGCAAGCCGTTGAAGGCATCGGCCGTGACGAGACCGCGCGCGACGAGCTCGCCTAGGGCATCCTCGACCTGCACACGCAATAACCCCGTATGTTGCACGAGCTCGATGAAGAACAAAGCTCCTCGCGCTGCGAGGGCCGCCGACACACGTTGTGCGCTTGCGGACACGTTACCGCCGTTCTCGGCAGGAGCCGGCCCGGGCTCGCCGAATGACCGCCAATGCCCGAAAGTCTCGCGCGGCACGATGGCGATCGGCGATGCGGCCACGGTGACGACGCGCGTCCCTTCGGGCGCCGTGCTCGGGCGAGGCCGCCACCAAACGATCTCGCCGCTCGCACAGAGCTCGTCGATGAGGCCCGGACGGTAGTCCGCAATGCGTGCCGGCAGCACGTCGCGCTCCCAGACCGATGCGGCGAGCGTCAATCCTTGGAGCTCCGCGAGCACGGCGCGCAAAGCTTCGCGCCCTTCGCGTCGACCATCTCCGAGTCCCTGCCAGTCGAACAGAAATCGTTGGTAATCCGCAGGCGAGACCGGCTCGATCTCGTTGCGCAAACGCTTCAGCGTGTAGCGATGAATGCGCGCGAGCAACCGGCGCTCGCACCATTCTTCGTCGCCCGCACGCGTGAAGCGGCCGCGCATGACGACACCTTGTTGCTCGAGCGCGAGCAAAGGCACTGCGAGCTCTTCGGCCGTGAGCCCGAACGGCCGGGCGAGTGCCGCGGCGGTGGAGGGACCCAACCCCTCGAGACGGCTCCGTACGACCTCGCGCAGCGCCGTGTCCGGATCGGCAGAGCGCCCTGAGAGAGACCGCGCACCGGGCGCGGCGGTGCCGACAGGTAGCGCCAGTCTCACTTCCTCGAGCCGCTCGGCGCTCACCCATAACACTTCGCCCGAGGGCAGGCGGTACTCTGTCGCTCGCCTTTCGGCACTGAGCGTCGCGAAAAACGCGGGCCACGCGCCGGCGGCATCAGCATTCCCCTCCGCTTCCGTCCCCTCGGTCCCGCGTGCTGCGGTTCCCTCGGCCGCCGTCATGAAGCCGAGCAACACGAGCCCATCGAGAAGCTCGTCGGCGTTGCGCGCGTCGGGCCAAGCCTCGTCGCGCACGCGTCGAATCGCCTCGGGATCTAGCCGGCCCAAGTCGGCGGCCTGCTCGGGACTCAAATAGCGGCGCGCTTGCACCGCGAGCGTGCGGCGCTCCTCGGCCGGCGCGTCGTCAAGAAACGCGTATGGTTTCGCGCCGAGAATCTCCTGCGCGAGCGGCGAAGGGCTCGCGAGATCGCGGCAGAGCACTTGGGTTCGACCGGTCTCGATACGTTTAAGCAATGCTTCGAGGCCTTCGACATCCATGGCCCGATGCATGCAATCGTAGAGGGTTTGCTCGACGAGCGGATGGTCGGGAATGGGGATGTCGCCGCCCGGCAAATTCTCGGCGCACGCGAGCTGATCCGGAAATACCGTCGCCAGCAAGTCTTCGGCATCGGAACGCTGAAACTGCGGCGGCGCGCGCTTGCCGTTGCGGAAGCGCCGCACGCCGAGCGCCGTCGTCGCGTTCCAACGCCAATACGTTCCGAAGATCGGTGCATTGAGAACGGCCTGGCGGAGCACCGCACGGGCCGTGCCGCTCGTGAGATACGAGATCACGTCCTTGAGCGCGAAGCTGTGCACGGCGCCGAGCGACAACACGATCGAGTCTTCGAGCGCCGCGGCCTGCAATTCGAAATTGAATCTCCGGCAGAAGCGCTTGCGCAAAGCAAGGCCCCACGCACGATTGATGCGCGAGCCGAGCGGCGAATGGATGACGAGATGCGTGTCGCCGACCTCGTCGAAGAAGCGCTCGAAAACGATCTTGTCGGATGTCGGCAACGCTTCGAGCGCAAGCCGCGCGGCTGCGAGATATTCGATGAGCTGTTGCGAGGCCGACTCGCCGATTCCGTGCGACCTCGCAAACGCCGCCGCAACTTCCGGAACGGACGACGCCTCGAGCGCGACATCGACGGATGCGCGGAGCTCCGATACCGCGTGCGAGAGCTCATTGCTCCGGCCAGGCGCCTCGCCGAACCAAAACGGAATGTTCGGCGGCTTGCCTTGCGCGTCCTCGACGTAGACCTTGCCCGTTTGCACCTTGAGGATTCGATACGACGTGTTGCCGAGCTGAAAGATGTCGCCGGGCATGCTCTCGAATGCAAAATCCTCGTTGACCGTGCCGATCGGATGCTCCGCCGGCAACATCACAACGTCGTAGTCGAATTGATCCGGAATCGCGCCACCGTTCGTGATAGCCGTCAGCGCCGCGCCGCGCCGTCCACGCAACATGCCGTTGACGCGATCGAAATGGAGGTGGGCGCTGCGTCGTCCACGGTGCGTGCTGAAACCTTCGGCGAGCATCGTGAGAATCGACTCGAACTTGTCAGCGCTCAAATTCCGATAGCACGCCGCGCGGCGGATCTGCGCGAGCAAATCAACGGCTCGATGCTCTTGCTGACTGACCTCGGCGACGATCTGTTGCGCCAGCACGTCGAGCGGCTCCGTACACATGCGCACGCGATCGAGCTCGCCGCGCTTGACGCTGTCGAGCAACGCCGTGCATTCGACGAGCTCGTCGCGCGACAGCGGGAAGAGCCGGCCCTTCGGCACGCGCTCGAGCCCGTGTCCCGAGCGACCCACGCGCTGCAAGAACGTCGCGATCGCGTGCGGCGAGCCCAATTGGCACACGAGATCGATGTCGCCGATGTCGATGCCGAGCTCGAGCGATGCCGTAGCCACCAAGGCGCGCAGCCGGCCGGCCTTCAGCCGGGATTCCGCATCCAGACGGTGTTCCTTGGCAAGGCTGCCGTGATGCGAGGTGACCGCTTCCTCGCCGAGCCTTTCCGCAAGGTGCCGCGCGGCGCGCTCAGCGAGGCGCCGCGTATTCACGAATACGAGCGTCGTCTTATGAGCACGAATGAGGTCGGCGAGCCGGTCGTAGATCTCGGTCCACACTTCGTTCCCCATGATCGCCTCGAGCGGCGATTGCGGCAGCTCGAGCGCGATGTCGCGCTCCCTGACGTGCCCTTCATCGACGATGACGCAGTCGGGGTTGGACGTGCCGGTCAGGAACTCCGCCATCGCTGCGAGCGGATTCGTCGTCGCGGAGATGCCGATGCGCGTGAGCGGCTCCCCGCATAGGCCGGCGAGCCGCTCGAGCGACAAGCTCAAGTGTGCGCCGCGCTTGTTGCCGGCGACGGCATGAATCTCGTCGACGATCACCGTGCGCACGGTCGACAGCATTTTGCGGCCCGAGCTCGAAGTCAGAAGAATGTAGAGCGACTCCGGAGTCGTCACGAGAATGTGCGGCGACAGCCGCCGCATGCGCGTGCGCTCGCTCTGCGGCGTATCCCCGCTGCGAACCATCGCGCGGATCGGCGCATCCTGAAACGGATCGAGCAAGCATTCGCGGCGAATGCCTTCGAGCGGTATTTGCAGGTTCTTCTGCACGTCATTCGACAGCGCTTTGAGCGGCGAGACGTACAACACTTGTGTCGCATCGTTAAGGCGCCCGTCGACGGCCTGCTTGACGAGATCGTCGATGGCCGCGAGAAACGCCGCGAGCGTCTTGCCGGACCCCGTCGGCGCGCTGATCAGCGTGTTGCGGCGCGACGCAATGGCTTCCCACGCCTTGAGCTGCACGGGCGTCGGGCCGGGGAACGTGCCCGCGAACCAACGGTGCACAGCAGGGTGAAAATGGGCGAACGGCATATGTGAAGAATAATCCAAGGCGGCCGCACGTTCACGTCGTGGTGCCGCCAGCGTGCCGGACCATGGCCGCGACGTTGGCGTCCGCGTTCAGCACGCGCAGCCGTATGTCCGGATGCTTCGAGGCGAAGACACGGAAAACCTCGTCCGCGAACCCCTGCCCCAATTGCCTGACGCCTCGCATGTCGAGCTCGATCTCGACGAACTTCTCGAGGTTGAGCAGGAGGCGCTTGGCTTCCGAGCGTGACACATAATCGCCGCCGAGCAGCTTCACGAGCACGCACGTCTTCTGGAACTCAAAGTCGAACTCTTCCGGGGCAAATTCGCCGAACACGTCCTTGAGGTTCAAGCGCGAGCCACGGCGTATCTCGCACTCGACCGTCGTTCCCCGCGTGGAGCGCGGAACAGATACGAAGACGTCGTCAAGCACGCGGTTCCATTCGATTTGCGTCTTGTGCGAACGTAGAACCAGCCGATCGGCTGCTCGGGACGTGAAGAAGATTCCTTCTCCGGAATGCGCTTCGGGCATCGTCGTGATCTTGCCCTTGATGTGCTCGATCATGGCCGCTTGCTCGTCGGGCAAGCCGTGTTTGTCGGCGATCGAGTGAAACACGCCGAGGCCGCCGTCCTTGATCTCGAAAGCGAGCTTGGCGGCGTCGAGCCGGACCTTGACGCGGCAGTGGCCGGCTTTCGAGTGATCGATGGCGTTGTTGAGCATTTCCGTGAAAGCGTAGTGGACGATGCTCTCGACATTCGGGCGCAGCTGCTGTCGGAGATTCAGCACGATCGCAACGTGCTCATAGACTTTGGCCTCGTCGAGACCCTCGAGCGTGAATTGCCTGGCAAACGTTTCGGGCGCGGACGCCTTCTCGGCGGGGAAATAGCGCGCCGCCCGCGTGCTGCCGGTTTTGACGATTCGGCCGGAATCGAGGAGTCGCTTGAGATGCAGGTTGACGGCTTGACGACTCATTTTGAGACGTTCGGCGAGGTCGGTGCTGGTCGCCGAACCCTTGGCCTTGATGTGGTCGAAAATCGCTTCGCGCGTCCTGGAACCGGCCATAATTATGGAATCCGCCAAGAATTAGCAAGCAACGTGCCATGCAATTATCAAGGCACTTTGCTCGAAGTCGGGGGAATTGTCAATAAATTGACAAGCTCAAAATAATCTAATTGTCAATGACTAGTTGCGAAGGCCGCGGCGATTCGCTCGCGCCACACGCCATAAGCGTCGCCGCCGCGAACAATCCGACGATTGCGAGAGTCGTTTTCATTCCTGCGCGGCTACCACGGCGCGGTCGTGCCGTCGTATTGGATGAAGCGGCCGGTGTCCTCGATCGTGGCCTGCTCGATCTGCTCGATCATGCCGCTCACGCTCAAGGGCATTTCGATCATGCCGGGGAACGTGAGGTCCGCTTGCCGCTC
>DATCIQ010000469.1:0-2875 GCA_036507635.1 Gammaproteobacteria bacterium | reverse complement strand
TCCAACAATGGCGACCATCGATCGACATCGTGTAAGCGCTCTGCTTGCTCTCGGCGTTTGTCTTGCACTCGATGTATCCGTAGTGCAAGCGCAACAAAACCTGCTCGAGGAAATCATCGTGCAGGCGCGCCGGCGCTCGGAGTCGTTCCAAGACGTGCCCGTGACGATCACGGCGTTCGATGCGGAAGACATCCGGTCGGCCGGCATCGAGCGTCCGCAGGATTTCGTCTCGCTGACGCCGAACGTCACGCTCGTCGAGACGCAGAATCAGGGTACTTCGTTCCTGACGATCCGCGGCATTTCGCAAGCGCGCAACAGCGAGCCGTCGGCGGCGATTCTCGTCGACGGCGTTCTGCTCACGAATCCCGCGCAGCTCACGCAGGAGCTCTTCGACGTGCAGAGCATCGAGGTGCTCAAGGGCCCGCAGGGAGCCGTCTACGGCCGCAACGCGATCGGCGGCGCGATCCTGATCACGACCCGGGAGCCGGGCGAGGAGTCCGAAGGGCGCTTCAGGCTCGGCTACGACTCCGGCCCCGGGGCGAAAGCGCAGATCATGGGCGGCGGTCCGCTCGGCGATTCCGATACGCTCAAGTATCACGCGGCGCTTTCGTACTTCGACACGGACGGCTACATCGACAATCCCTATCGCGGTGAGGAAGCGGATCCGTTCAAAGACCAATCGGTGCGCCTGCGGCTCTTATGGGAACCGAGCGACAGGCTGACGACGGACGCGCGGCTGTATTACTCGGAGGTCAATACACAGGCTCTCTACTTCAACATCGTCGGCTTTCCGTCCGCGGTGCCGCTGGATGTAAACGACACGAGCCTGCCCGTACGCGTCAACAACGACGGCATCAACGACCGCGAGCTCTCGCAACTCTCGTTCAAGCTGGACTACGAGCTCGATTCAGCAACGTTTACGTCGATCACCTCGTTCGATTCCATCGAGGAGATCCTGACCGGAGACCAGTTCGACTTCCTGCCGATCCAAGAGTCCTTTGTTTACGACTTTCTTGGCTTCTTCATCGATATCGCGCAGAGCCAATTCCTCGATGTCGAAACGGTGAGCCAAGAATTCCGCTTCACGTCTAACGAGGACCGCCGCGTCCGATGGATCGCCGGCGCCTACATGACCACTACAGATCGCTTCATCTCCACCGGTAATATTGTCGATGTGGGCGACGGGGCGTTCCCTGTCTACGAGACGCCGCGCGGAAACTTCCCATTCGACTTCGCCTCTTACCCGGTTGGCCCACAGACTACTTTTTTGGCGGACGGCCAAGACAACTTCGCTTGGGCCGTCTTCGGGGAACTCGCGACCGATCTCGGCGAGCGCACGGAACTCTCGTTCGCCTTGCGCTACGATGAAGACACGCGCGAGAACACGACGCTGACACCCACGGCTTTCCTGCCGACCGCGGACGCGTCGACGGGCGAGGTCCGCGAAGAGACCTGGGATGAGCTGCAACCGCGCCTGACGCTGCGCTACCAGCCGTCCGACAACGTCACGCTCTATGGCAGCCTGGGTCGCGGCTTCCGCAGCGGCGGGTTCAATCAGACCGGGGTGGGTTCGGACCCGATCGCGCAGGCTCTCGGTGTTGTCGACCTCTTCGATGCCGAGGTCGCCGACACGCTCGAGTTTGGCTTGAAGAGCCAGCTCGGCGACCGCGTGAGTCTCAACTTCAGCGTGTTCGACACGGAGTCCGAGGGCTCGTACTTCTTCGTCTTCCTTCCCACCAGCTCCACGCAGAATCTCGGCAGCCTCGGCGAAGTCGACTACCAGGGCTTCGAGTTCGATGTGACCGCGCGGCTCGGCGAGTCATTCGACGTCTTCTTAGGTTACGGCTCTACCGACAGCGAGATCAAAGCGGCGCCGGTGCCCGCCGACGTCGGCAACAAGGCGCCGCTCGTATCGGAGAATACGACCAACGCCGGCATCCAGTACCGGCGGCCCTTCGGCGGCTCGGGGCTCAATTTCTTCGCGCGCGCGGACTACCACCGTATCGGCGACACCTACTGGGATCCCTCGAACTCCACCGTGCGCGATCCGGTCAACCTGCTCGACTGGCGCATCGGCATCGAGGGAGAGTCCTGGTCGCTCGTCGGTTGGCAGCGAAACTTTAACGACGTGCAGTACAACGCGGAGTTCTCGCCGGGCGGATTCGTGTTCAAGGGCAAGCCGCGCCGCTGGGGCATCGACTTCGTCAAGGAGTTTTAAATTCTGCATGCTCCCCGAGGGGTGATGGCGCGCCCGAAAGGACAAACTTCGAACTCTCTCCTCGAAACTCTGGCGGGTTGGAACGACTACCTTGAAGCGCAATTCGCCTACCAACCCGGGAGCCGTCACCATGAGCATGTCGGCAGGCGCTGACAGACCCGCGCACTTCACACATTCAGGCAACGGCGTGCAGGTCGAACTCGGCGCGAATTACGTCGTAAGGGACGTTGAATTTTCCATCCGCGGTGCGAGCAACAAGCCCGCATTCGATCAACACGCCTACATCTTCATGAACTCGCTTGACGTCCCGCTCGAGCTCACGCGCCAACCCCCGGACGCTGCTGGGTCCGAGTTCCTGCAATCGCTCGATCAGCTCCCAACGCTTGGGGGTCAGCACACGAAACAGCGCCGCAGGAGACTCGAATTCCAAAGTGTCGCCCGCCGACTTGCCCGTCTTCCACGCCTTGACGAAGCGCTCGCCCATCTTCTCGAGCGCGACATCCGCATTCTTTTGAATTCGAATCGTCGCTTTCTTCATTTCGACCTCCATCGCTCGATATCCGAGAAAAAGTCGCGCACCAACGTCTCCACATCCTTGAAATCGTATGGTTGCTCCCGATCCCCGATATGACGGTGATCGCCCTTTGAACGCTCATT
>DATCIQ010000468.1:0-7656 GCA_036507635.1 Gammaproteobacteria bacterium | reverse complement strand
CGAGCCGTTCGTGCTCGCGGTCCTTTACGGCGCGAACATGGGGTTCGTCTCGCCCATCGGGTACCAGACCCATCTGCTCGTCATGAGCGCGGGCGGCTACAAATTCTCCGACTTTGTGCGCATCGGCGTGCCGCTGCAGCTTATCATGGTTCCCGGCATGGCGATCGTCCTGCCGATCATGTACGGCCTTTAGCAGGCGCCGGCTTCATACCGCACTCGGGAATTCGGTCGATTCGAAATCCCCCAACCCACATTCGCCGCAGCGCTTGCTCCGCGGCGCTGTCATATTTCCGTCATAGAACGCCGTAATACTTGCGCAACGGTTTCGTAACATGACCGCAACGCAAGGAACCCGTGCCATGCGAAATGGCTTCCGGTCGGAGCGTGCATCGGCGATCAAGAGTCGGATTGCGGCGCTCATTGTGCTTACGATGATCGGTGCAACCGCGAATGCGCAGTCGACCACCGAGCGCTTCGACGCGCTCTGGTCGCGGGCTCGGCTCTATACGGGCGATGCCGATTCGTTCATCAAGAGCGTGCAATTGAGCGGCCGCTTTCAGGTCGACCAAGCCTACGTCGATTCCGGCGACGAGGAACACTCGGAAACGAACTTGAGGCGCATGCGTCTCGGGGTCAAGGTTGCCTTCCTCGAGCACTTCTTGCTGCACGCCGAAGCGGAA
The DNA here is from genome assembly GCA_036507635.1 of Gammaproteobacteria bacterium. GTDB lineage: Bacteria > Pseudomonadota > Gammaproteobacteria > Steroidobacterales > Rariloculaceae > DATBLZ01. The sequence continues at coordinate 6,976 of DATCIQ010000468.1, read as the reverse complement.
TACGATCCGCAGGACGGCGAGCCCGTTTATCAGCGCCTCACCGATACCTATGTCGCGTGGAGCCCGAACGACGCGGTGGAGATTACAGTCGGCAAGCACGGCGCACCGTTCACCATGGACGGCATGACGTCGTCGAAAAACCTCATCACGATCGATCGCAGCAACCTCGCGAACAATATCTGGTTTACCGAGGAATACATTCCGGGCATCAGCGTCGGCGGCGCGGTCGGCAAGATCACGTACAACGCAGGCGTCTTCTCATCCGGCGACATCGACCGCGGCTTCGGGGACTCGAACGGCGGCGAGTTCTTTCTCGGCACCGTCGGCTACGATTTCGCATCGCGATTCGGCGCCGAGAAGGCGCAGCTCAACGTCAACTACGTCGACAACGACCCAGACCCGAACAACGGCTTCACACGGCCGCTCGAGCAGGTCGTTTCGGTCAATTTCGACTTTGCCAAAGACCGCTTTGGATTGCGGACCGACATCTCGACGGCCCACGGCTATCTCGGCCAGAGCGATCTCACTGCCGTCATGGTCATGCCGTACTGGAATCTCCGCAATTCGAATCAGCTCGTGTGGCGCTATACGTATGTCGACAGCGACGAGCCGAACGGCGTGCGCTTCGGGCGGTACGAGCGCGAGCTCGAGAGCGGCCGCGGCGACGACTATCGCGAGGTCTATTTCGGCGTGAATCACTTTTGGTACGGCCACAAGCTCAAGCTCCAGTCCGGGTTGCAGTACGTGGACATGGACGACCGAGCCGGCGACGGCGGCGCGTTCAGCGGCTGGTCCTGGACCACGGGCTTTCGCATCAGCTGGTAGTTCTTGTAGGAGCGAGCTTCGCTCGCGATCTTGTCTTAATCGCGAGCAAAGCTCGCTCCAACAAGGAAGATCGCTCCCACACCGGGCGCGCCGGAGACCGCTCTTACCTTGCTGGCTGGCAGCGGCTCTTTCAAGCGGTTAAGCTCGTCGCCATGAAGACCGACTACTTTGACTACGCGGACGGTTCCGTCACCTGCGAAGGCTACGCCGCGTACGACGACGCCAAGAAAGGTAAACGGCCCGGCGTCCTCGTGAGCCACGCCTGGGGCGGTCAAAACCACTTCGAGCGCGACAAGGCAGATAAGCTCGCGAGCCTGGGCTATGTCGGCTTCGCGCTCGATCTATACGGCAAAGGCAAGCGCGGCGGCACCATGGAGCAGAATGCGAAGCTCATGCAGCCCTTTCTCGACGATCGCGCCATGCTCCGCCGGCGCATGACGGCGGCGCTCGACGCGCTCAAGAAACATCCGGCCGTCGACGCGGAGCGCACGGCCGCGATCGGCTTCTGTTTCGGCGGTCTTTGCGTGCTCGACTTGGCGCGCAGTGTGCCGGCGGGCCTCAAGGGCGTCGTGAGCTTTCACGGGCTCTTCCATCCGCCGAAGCTCGGCGCGCAGGCCCCAATCAAGGCCAAAGTGCTCATGCTGCACGGCTACGACGACCCCATGGCGACACCGGAGCACGTGATGGCGATCGCGCGCGAGCTCACGGACGCCCAGGCGGATTGGCAATTGCACGCGTACGGACGCACGTCCCACGCGTTCACCAATCCCGAGGCGAACTCACCTGAGCATGGGCTTTTGTACAACGCCGCGGCCGACCGGCGCTCGTGGGCGGCCATGAAGAATTTCTTGGAAGAAGTGCTGGCGTAGACCGCCGGCTTGAAAAACTCGATTGGGGGAGGTTCTCGTGTCGATGAGTATTGCTCAAGGCCGCCGGCGGATCCGATTCGCGGCCGTTATCCTTCTTGTATCTGCAGCGGGCGCGGAGCTCGCCTCCGCTCAACAGTCCGTCCCGTTTCAGTTCGGCATTCCTGTCGCGCCGCAAGGCGTCGCCAACAAGCCGCTCGGAGACGGCCCGTTCGAGTATGCGACGGCTGAAGGGCAGGACATCCGCGTCGTCGTCGTCACGAAGGCACTCGAGTTTCCATACAGCCTCGAGTTTCTGCCCGACGGCACGTTGCTCGTGACCGAGCGCGCCGGCCGCCTGCGCGTCATTCGCGACGGCACGCTCGATCCGAATCCCGTCGCGGGGGGGCCGACGGCCTTCTCGGCCGGCGAATCGGGTCTTCCGGGCGCCGTCCACGGCTACATGAACATCGCATTGCATCCTCAATTCGCCACGAACAGCCTCATCTATTTGAGCTACACGAAACCGCTCGGCAACAACATCACCACGGTCGCAATCGGCCGCGGCCGTTGGGACGGCCGTAAGCTCAACGACTTCAGCGACGTTTTCGTCATGCAGCCGCGCACGGGCGGCGCGACGCCGATCATTTTCGGCCGCGACGGCAAGCTCTATGCCGCGACGAGCGGCGGCGAGGCGCAAGCCCCGCAAGACCCGATGTCGCATAGCGGCAAGACGCTGCGCCTCAACGATGACGGCAACGTGCCGAGCGACAACCCGTTCGTGGGACGCGAAGGTTACCTGCCCGAGATCTACACGCTCGGGCATCGTAGCTCCTTGGGGCTCGCAGTCCACCCGGCCACGGGCGCCGTTTGGCAGAGCGAGAACGGCCCGAACGGCGGCGACGAGCTCAATGTCATCCGCGCCGGCTTGAACTACGGCTGGCCACTCGTGAGCTTCGGGCGCACTTATCCGGGACCGTGGCAAGCCAAGATCCCGACGCACGAAAACTACGAAGCGCCCATCGTCTATTGGGTGCCCGCGATCGCCGTCGCCGGGCTCGAGTTCTACACGGGCGACGCGCTACCGAAGTGGAAGGGCGACATCTTCGTCGGGGGGTTACGCTACGGCGAGATTCCGGGCACGGGTCAGCTGCAGCGCATTCTCGTCAACGAGAACATGGAAGAGCTGCGCCGCGAGGTGCTGCTTGCGGATTTGCGCCAGCGGATGCGTGACGTCGCGCAAGGACCCGACGGGCTCATCTACGTGCTCACCGACGAGGACGAAGGCGCCGTGCTCAGGATCGAGCCCGCCACCTAACAAAGGGGGCCCCGCGCGCCGGCCACCGTGCATCGTGGCGCGCGTCCTTTTATTGGTCGATGTCGCGCCCGACATTCGCCCGTCGTTGCCGAGCCGTTGGCGCGTGCGGATCGTGCCGCGCCTGACGCAAGCGGCGCGTGCCCGCGCGCGCCCTGGCGACGAACCGTGCCGCGAGTAAGAAGATGCCCACCGCAACGACGATTCCCGCAATCGTGCCGAGAACGCCGACGACTTCGGCGCTCATGGGCGGCCCCCGGTGCAGCCTTCTCGCGTGTCAGGCAAGAGGAGGCCTTCGACCTCTGAGGAAGAACACAAGCGCGACGACGAGGCCGACCACGAAAAGTATCCAAGCCATGCTAGTGGCAGTGCCGGCGATGCCGGAAAACCCTAGGGCGCCCGCGATCAGCGCAATCACCAAGAAAATCAGTGCCCAGTAAAGCATGTGTGTCTCCAAGCAACGACCGTATGGCGGTCGACAACACCTGATAGGCAAGATTGATGCCACTTGGTGCGACGACGGAGAGCATCGAGGCGGCGGCGCTCCGCCCGCGCCGCACCGGCATGCTGTTGCAATTCTGATTACAGATTATCCATCCGATAATTGCGGCGCGGTGCCTGGGTTTCGTTGCAGGCGCGCTCGCCCGACGACGCAGCGAACCGGGGACATATCGCGCCCGCGAACTGGCTAGAAAACGAAACGAACCTCGGCGCTCAACGTGCGGGATTCGTCCGGAATGCCGCCGCGCGAGCCGGCGCCGGACGGGAAGTAATTCTCACGGTCGAACAGATTGCGCGCGGAGAACATGAGCTTGCACCGCGAGCTCAGCGGGCGCTCGGCGCCGACATCGGTGCGTGAGTAGTCCGGTAGGCGCGCAGCGCCGAAGCCCGCGCTCGGCGGATAGACGTCGTCGGTGTCGATTTGCCAGTGCTGCGTCAAATAGAAATTCGTTTTCCACGGAGCGTGGAAGTAGGCGATTTCAGCGTCCAAAGTGTAGCGCGGAAACGCGCCGTATCTCTCGTCGAGCGTTTCATTCTCGCTACGCACCCAAGAAGCGCCGACGTTCAGCAACCACGGATCTCCCTGCCAGTCGAATTTCCAGGTCACGCCGTGCGCTTTGTTCTCTTCCAGGTTCGTGAAGACGAACGGCGCCGCTCCTCCGCTATTGGCCACTGAAACGATGCCGTCGCGCCAGCGCGAGTGGAACAGCGTGAGCTCCGTGAACCATTGCTCCTCTTGATGCATCAACACGAGCTCGAGAGTATCGATGTCTTCCGGCTCGAGGTTTTCGTTGGCTTCGATGAGGCCGACGGTTCCCCTCATATCGTTGGCTGTCGGAGCCCGAAACGCGTTGCCGTAAAGGATCTTGACGGCGTTCTTCTCCTGCGGGTGCCAAATCAGCCCGACGCGCGGAGAGACTTGACTGCCGAAGTCGGAGTAGCGGTCGAAACGGGCCCCGTACACCAGGCGCCAGCGTTCGGCCGACCAATGCGTAGTGCCCTCGAACGTGGCGCTGTAGATTCGTCGGCGTGCATCCTCGGCCGGGTTGACTGCTTCGAGCAAGGGCGCACCGGTCAGGTCGAAGTTGCGCGTTCTCGCCTCCTCCACGACCATCTCTTCGATGCCGAGCACGAATGCCCACTGCGTATTCCGAGCCATCGGTGTGCTTTCATACGTGGCATGGACGCCGTATCGCTCTTGCGTGTTGGCGGACTCGAAATCGAACGTCTCCCTGCCCGCAATCAAAACGCTGTTCGCGTGCCAGGCGTAGGCGGAGAGCCCGACGGCGGTGTCGTCTCGCGCTAGGTCCTTCCTGATGCCGCCGTTTGCCAAGTAGAGATCGGTGTCGATACCCCCGACATCGCGGGTGGCCGCGAGACGCGTCCCGAATCCCTGAAAATCTTCGCCGTCGTAGTGATGGAGCAAGACTCCGCCGTACCAGCTCGTACCGGTACTCGCAGCACCGCGCAGCTTGACGCTCACCGATTGGGCTCCATAACGATTCGCGCGCTCCCCCGAGCGTGCCGCCCCGGTGAGCGGGTCCGCATAGCGGAAGGCCATCTCTTGGCCGGGTTGACCGTCGGCGGCTATTGCCATGCTCACTCGCGCTCGCTCGCCGAGTGCCGTGGCGAGGCGCGCACCGGCCGAATAGAAACCGTTGTCCCTGACATCGGCGTGCACCTCCCGCCTGTCGCTGTCGGCTTCGTATGCACTAAGCGCCACGACACCGTGAAACGCATCGCTGCCGTACAAAGCGGAGCCCGGTCCTTCGATGAGCTGAACCTCATCGATCGCGCCCAGATTGAGTCCCGGCAGAAGCACCGTAGGTGCGCCGCGGAACAGATCATTGAGGGGCACACCGTCCCAGCTCAGCAACACTCCGAGCAGCGACGTGCTGCGTGTGTACCCGCGAATGGCGTAGGCGTCCGCGCCCGCAAGACCGGGCACGACCGTGACGCCCGGCACTGTCACCAAAACCTCGGAGATGCTGCGCGCCCCGCGGCGCTGCCAAATCGCTTCCGGGATCACTTCCACCGAGGAGGCCGCATTGAGTGTATCGGTAGGTATGCGCGACGCAACGCTGACTTCGAGTTGCATCAGCTCTTCGAGCGAGAAATCGAGCAACTGATCTGGGGTCAGCTCGTCGCCGTATGCTCGCGACGCGAGACAGGCGAGAATCAGGGACGCCAACGCCGGCTTGGTCGCAGCGAACGGGCGAGCGATTTTGCCGGGCATATGCTTGGCCTCCCCGCCCGAGAGCGGATTCCAGACAGCCACGGGTCTCCCTTCGGATGGAAGTTTAGGCTGTACAAGTGGCCGGCGGGCCGACCGGCGTCACAGTAATGCCCGCCCTACTCCCGGGGCCCTCCACCTCGGAGCAGTAGTCGTTGCCGGCCTCCCGAGCTCTCGGCAGCGCGCGGCGCGGCGTTCGACGCGCGATTGCAGAAAAAAAGATCGTCGTAGCCGTCGGCGTCGAAATCCGCGACCTCGACGTCGAAGCCGTTCCCGTCGGCGCCGGCAGGCAAGATCGCGCCCGCGGAGGCGCGCGCGAATTGCCCCGAGCCGTCGTTGAGTAATACGAGGTAGTCGCCGCGGCTCCCGCGAAACACCGTCGAAGGAGCGAGGACGTCCACGTCGCCGTCGCGATCGAGATCGGCGACCTGGATCGTGAAGTTGTTCCGCTCGCCCTCGGGCAGAACCTCGGGACCCGCGTCCGAGAAAACGCCCGTGCCGTCGTTCAGGAGCAAACGATCCTGCGGCGACTGCTCGAGCGCGAAACGCACGTTCGCAACGACGAGATCGAGATCGCCGTCGTCGTCGACGTCCGCCGCCTTGATCTCACGGGTCTCGTCCTCGCGGACAGGCAGGCGGCCGGCGGTCGCGTCGACGAGCCGTCCGCCGTCATTGAGAAACAATTCATTCTGGCCCTCGTTGCCGACGACGACGTCGGTGTCGCCGTCTCCGTCGACGTCGCCGAGCTCGAGATCTTGCGTACGCGACTCGCCGCCTTGCGGCCAGCGGCTCGCCGTCTCGTCGCGGAAGTTGCCCTGCCCGTCATTGATGAGCACCCGATCCGGGCCGATATTCCCCGTCAGGAGATCCGGTGCGCCGTCGTCGTTCAAGTCGAGCACGACGAGAGCGTTCGAAACGTCGTCGGTCGCAAGTCGATCGCTCGCATCCGTGAACCGGCCGCTGCCGTCGTTCAAATAGAGCTCGTCGGTGCGGTCATCCTCGCTCACGAGCACGAGATCGAGATCGCCGTCCCCGTCGAAGTCGGCAAACGCGACGTCCTCGCTGTCGTGGGCGGCACGCGGCAGCTCTGCGGAGGCATTGGTGAATACGCCCGCGCCGTCGTTCAAGAGCAGGATGTTCGGCTGAAACTCCATCGCCAACGCCAGGTCGAGATCGCCGTCGCCGTCGGCGTCTCCGGCCGCTGCATCCATGCACGGACCGGCGAGCCCCGTAGGCAGATGCGTCGCCGTGACCTCC
>DATCIQ010000467.1:0-6397 GCA_036507635.1 Gammaproteobacteria bacterium | reverse complement strand
GCTTTGCTCGCGATTCTTCGTCTTAAGATCGCGAGCAAAGCTCGCTCCTACAAGAAGAACCAAACCTCGTTCCTACGTCGCCGAGCACTCCATGGGCGCGCGCTTCGAGCCGTCGGGCTCCCGCTTGAACTGCATCGTGCGCACGAAGTGTCCGTTCAAGTAGCGCGGATCCTCGACGAACGTTTGGATCACGAGGTATTGATTGCCGTCGTCCTCGACGACGAGATTGTAGTACTCGGTCATGAACGCATCTGCGCTGAACGGCACACCGTTCTTGCGCAGGTAGCCGGGACGGAGATTGCTCGTATCGACGCGCAGGCTGCCGGTGCGCGGAATCGCCTCGAGCGACGTGCGCGTGCGGCCGAAGACCAGCTGCCGGCCGACGTTGCCGGAGAGCTCCCACTCGGCGTACGACCACCCTTGCCAGGTTCTCGGGCCTTGCGGCTCGGGCTCGCCGAAATGAAACAGGCGTGTTTGCATGCCCGTATCGATGTCGAGCTTGAGTGTAGCGTCGTCTTGCCAACTGATCTCGACGCGGCTCGGCAGGCGCATGATTGCCGGCGCGGCATAGCCTTTGCACTGCTCGCCGGCCGCTTCGTCGCGGACCGGATCCCATGTATCGGCCACGCGCCGGCCTTCGGCGTTGAGCGGTACGTAAGAGTAGTCACCTTTGGCCGGCGTGATCATGCGGTACACCCAATCATCCGTGATCAGCGAGACCCAGTGTCCCGTGATGTCGATCGGCGCGGCGGCACGCGCGGACGTCGGGGTCGGAGCGTTCGCGCCGGGCTGCGCCGGCACGCCCGCCGAGACTGCGAGTAGCAGCCCGATCGAAGTCGCGCCGAATCGCGGGTTAATCGAACGACTCCCCTTCGAGGCCCCAACCGAAGCCGTCGGACGGTCGCAGGAGGCTGCGCATGCGCAAGCGGTGATCGACGGCATTGCGTCCCGGATTGCCGCGGATGATGACATGGTCGCCCGCTTTCAGCGATTCGCGCGTGACACCCTGGCCCGCGAGCTGCCCCGCGCCGCCCCACTCGACACCCCAGCGCTGCATCTCGCCGTTCTCATCCGGCGCCATAACGTGTACCCACGCATGCGGATTGCGGAACATGAACTGCACGAGCGTGCCTTCGATCTCGATGTCCTTGTTCTCGTCGTAGGTCGCCGAGAACGAGTGGTGGGCTGACGCGCCGAAAGCGCTCATGAGCGCACCCACGGCAACCAGCGACATGGCTCTAACCTTCATAATCTTTCTCCTCAATGCAGCGTCCTTCTTCAATTCTGTTCCTCTACGAGGCTCCGGTATACGGCCTCGATGAACATCTCCGTGGTCCACGCGCCGTCGTCGGAGCCGAAACGCCCTTCGTAACCGAAAGTGGGGCGCATATCGACGACCTGGTCGACGGTCATGCCTCGATCGATGAGGTTTTGGACTTGATCCCTGATGATCGTGAGCATGTCCCGGTAGTAGCCGACGTCGGCCGAGTCGGCGAGGCGGCCGTGGCCCGGGATGACCATCGTACCGCCCTCGGTGCGGAATTCGGGAATCGCGAGGTTCAAGATGTAATTCAAGCCGCGCAAGACGCCGTTGATGCTGCCGCCTTTGTCGACGTCGATGAGCGGAAACGTGTCCATATTGAACAGATCGCCCGCCGCGATGACGTCCGAGCCGCGAAAGTACACGATGCTGTCGCCGTCGGTCGTGGCGTTCGGGATGTGCACGATGCGGATGCCCTCATCGTTGAAAAACGTGCTGAGCTTGTACTCGTCGAGAAAATACGTTTCGGTCGGCAATGCGTCGAACGGCGCTCCATCCGATACCATTCTGACGAGCACGTTCTCATGCGCCAGTACGGCGGCGCCCAGGGCGGAGTCCGATATCGTGCCGGCCACGTTGCCGCCCGTGTACGTGACGCCCATGCCGACCAAGAGCTCGTTGGCGCCGACATTGTGCGGCTGCGCGCTCGTGTTGACGATGTAGCGAATCGGCTTCGGCGGCGCGTGCGAGTTGACGGGAAATCGCGACCGTGTTTCGGCACCGCCCCTTTCCGGTGTCAGGACATCGAGAACGCCGAAAGAGCTGAGTTGCGCTTGGAGCTCCTCGAGCGCCGCGTAAACGCGCTCGCCGGCGCGTGCCTCCCCTGCATTGACGAGGAGGACGCCGTCCGGGCCGACGGAAGCCGTGATATTCGTGCCCGCACCGACGAGCATCCAAATGTTCTCGCGCACCGGCCACCAATTGGGCTCCGTGCCGATCTCTTCCTCCGCGCCCCGCTGCGCGACGGCACCTTCGGACAGCGCGCCGACGGCGACCGCCGCCGTGGCGGCGAGAATTACGCGCTGCGATCTCTTCGGCATCTTTAGGCTCACTCGCTCGGACCCGCTTCGAGCTCTCTCGCGAGCTTGAGGTGGTATTCCGGATACATGGTTTCGGCGCCGTCGAAATACAAGGTGCGCGGCAGGCCATAGGTATCGGAGAAGCTGTAGATCTGATCATTGGCGCCCGGCAGAAAATGCGGCACATAGCCTTCGGGCCTCACGACTTCCGTCACGACCGTGCACGGATAAGGCGGGATCTGCTGCTCGACGTCCAAGCGGTACTCGGTGCTGCGCGCGAGCGGCTCGGTCAGGTATACGGGGTCGTAGGCGATGATGAGCCACGTCAGGTAATCCTCGTCGCGGAAGCGCCGGCGCATGAGGTACTCGGTCAATGTGGCTCGGTCGCTTTGCGGCACGCCGTTACGACGGTAGTAATCCTCCTTGAGGTGCGAGGTCGTCACCTTGAGACGGTCTCCCTCGAACACACCCGTCGAGAACCCGCCCCAAGTATGGGCGGCGTACTCGGGTGGATGGGGACGGCCGTCCATGTAGATCGGCGTGTTCACGGAGCGCAGCCACTCGGTCTGGATGGCGACGATCGCGCGCGATGCCGGATCGACTTCGTTCCAAATCTTGAGACTCGAAGGGCCGCGCTTGATGTATGCCCCCGAGTGCGGCCGGCACTGCCATTCGGGCAGGGACTGAATCGAGGCATCCCAGATCTCGGCGCGGCGGATGGCCTCCCGGCTCAGCGGAATGCCGACATACTCGCCTAGGTGCGGGTTGTCGATGTTGTCCTGCGCGCGCACTACGGGCCACTCGCCCGTGAAATCCATCTGCGCCATCGACGCGTATGCGGGCACGAGGACCGCGACGGCAAGGGCAACTCGCAGCCTAGTCGATTTCGTGCTGGTCATCCTGCTCTCCCGAGACGTGCGCGGAATTTTATCACCATCACATTTACCCGGTGCGGCCGTCAAGCAACCAGCGATGAGCACGGTGAGCGGGCGAAATCAGAGCTGGAGCTCTTTCTTATAGAAGTGCTCGCCGTTCTTGTGGAGGTGGTACGGCGACGAGGCGCCGGCCTTGTAGTACATAACGCCGGCGAGCATGTCGTCCATGTTTGTGAGCTCCTGGTGAAAGATATAGGCCATCACGCTCTCCGGTTGGGATGAATTAAGAGTAGGCGAATTCCCCGGGCCCGGCAATTCGGGCTATACTTGGCCGCCGCACGAAAAGCGCCCGCAGTCGGCAACGGCGGCCATCATTCACATCGGCTTGCGTCGGAACGGATTATTAACCCCGTCTTGGAGGTTTTTGGTAGCGATGAGTCATAAGAGCTTGGAAGATTTGTTACGGAGCGCCGGGAACACGGCGCAAATGCTGCGCAATTCGGAGATCGGGGCCTACGTCTATCCCGTCGTCCCCGCCGAATTCTCGAACTGGCGCGACGAGCAACGTGCCTGGCGCGAGACCGCGGTCCTTTTCGACCAGTCCCACCATATGGTGGATCTCCATATCGAAGGTCCCGATGCCCTCGCGCTCCTCTCGCGCTTGGCCGTCAATACCTTCGACAATTTCACCGTCAACAGGGCCAAGCAGTTCATCCCGTGCAGCTACGACGGCCACGTGATCGGCGATGGAATTCTCTTTTACCTCGCCAGGAACAAGTTCGTGTTCGTCGGCCGCGCGCCGTCGGCCAATTGGATTGAATTCCACGGCGCGACGGGCGGCTACAAGGTGAAAATCGAAAAGGACGACCGCTCGCCTAGTAACCCCAAAGGGAAGGCCGTCGTGCGCAGGTCTTACCGCTTTCAGATACAGGGCCCGAATGCGTGGAAGGTCATCGAGAAGGTCCATGGCGGCCGCGTCAAAGAGCTCAAATTCTTCCATATGGACTACATGAACGTCGCGGGACGCAAGGTTCGCACGTTGCGCCACGGCATGGCGGGCGCCCCCGGGTTGGAGATCTGGGGTCCCTACGCGCAGCGCGAGAAAGTCCGGGAAACGATCGTCGAGACGGGCAAGAAGCTCGGCCTCGTGCAAGTGGGCTCGCGGGCGTACGCGACCAACACGCTCGAATCGGGTTGGATTCCGTCGCCGCTGCCTGCCGTCTATACGGGCGAGAAGATGAAGGCGTATCGGAAATGGCTGCCCGCGTCGAGCTACGAGGCTTCGGGGTCGCTCGGCGGCAGCTTCTACTCGAACAACATCGAAGACTACTACGTGACGCCTTACGAGATCGGCTATGGACCGTTCGTGAAGTTCGACCACGACTTCATCGGCAGGAACGCTCTCGAGAAGAAAGCCGACGAGCCGCATCGGCGCAAGGTGACGTTCGCGTGGAACGCCGATGACGTCGCGAAGGTGTGGAGATCCATGCTGTCGCCGGGCGATCACTACAAGTACATCGATCTGCCGTTGTCGAATTACACCTCGTCGTCGTACGACAAGGTGCTCTCCCGCGGGAAAATGGTCGGCCTCTCCATGTTCAGCGGCTACAGCTACAACGAGCGGTCGGTGCTGTCACTGGGGATCGTGGATCCCTCCGTCGAGATCGGCAGCGAGGTCACGCTCGTCTGGGGCGAGGAAGGCGGCGGCTCAAAGAAAACCACCGTCGAGCGCCACAAGCAAATCGAGATCCGAGCCATCGTGAGCCCCGTGCCGTACTCCAAAGTCGTGCGCGAGAGTTACGCGGAAGGCTGGCGATCCGCGCAGGCATAAAGCGGGCAGATCGGGGGAGCGGGGGCGGCGGATCGTCGCGATCCGCTGATGGGGAGCCATGAGCAAGCAGAGCTTAGAAGATCGATTGCGGGCCGCCGGCAACCCCGTCGATATGTTGCGGAATTCGCAGATCGGACCCTACGCGTTTCCTGTCGTGCGCGCCGAGTTCACGAACTGGCGCGATGAGCAACACGCGTGGCGCGAGACCTGCGCCCTATTCGATCAGTCCCACCACATGACGGATCTTTATCTCGAAGGCGCCGGGGCGCTCGACCTGCTGTCTCATTTGGCCGTCAACAGCTTCAAGACCTTTCACGTCGACCAAGCCAAGCAGCTCATCGCCTGCAATCACGACGGCTACGTGATCGGCGACGCGATCTTGTTCCATCTCGACGAGAACCGCTTCAGCCTCGTCGGACGTCCGCCCGCGATCAACTGGGTGCAGTATCACTGCGAGACCGGCGGCCATGACGTGCGAGCCGAAAGGGACGAACGGTCCGTGGCCAACCAGGGTAGGCGCAAGGTTTACCGCTACCAGGTTCAAGGCCCCCACGCGCTCAAGGTCATGGAAAGGGCCTCGGGCAAGCCGGCGCCCGACATCAAGTTTTTCAACATGGACGTGTTCACGATTGCGGGCCGCAAGGTTCGCGCGTTGCGGCACGGCATGGTCGGACAACCGGGATGGGAGATGTTCGGTCCGTGGGAGCACGGCGAGGACGTCAAGGCTGCGATCGTGGAGGCGGGGCAGGCGTTCGGGCTCAAGCAAGTGGGCACGAGGACTTACCCGACCAGCACGCTCGAATCCGGGTGGATTCCGTCGCCGGTCCCGGCCGTCTATTCCGGCGAGCGCATGCGCGCTTACCGTGAGTGGTTGCCGGCGCAAGGCTACGAGGGCACGGCTTCGCTCGGCGGCAGCTTCTATTCGAACGACATCGGCGACTATTACTTGACGCCGTACGATTTGGGCTATGGACCGTTCGTGCGGTTCGATCACGACTTCATCGGGCGCGAAGCGCTTGCAAAGATGGGCGACACCGTGCGGCGCAAGAAGGTCACGTTGGCCTGGAACAGCGAGGACGTCACGCGAGCCTTCGGCGATCTGTTCGTCAAGGGAGATGCCGCGAAGTACATCGATTTGCCGCTCGCGAACTACTCGACGCTGCCGTATGACAGAGTGCTGAAAGGACGCAACACCATAGGCGTCTCGACGTATACGGGCTACAGCCATAATGAGCGCTCGATGTTGTCGCTCGCGATCGTCGATGTCGCGCACAGCGAGCCCGGCACCGAAGTCACGCTCGTTTGGGGCGAAGAAGGCGGTGGCTCGCGCAAGCCGACCGTCGAGCGCCAT
>DATCIQ010000466.1:0-2309 GCA_036507635.1 Gammaproteobacteria bacterium | reverse complement strand
GCGCCGGCACCGACGAGACCGCCGGCAATCGCGTACTCGACCGTCGTCAAACCCTTTTCGTCTTTGAGGAACCTCATGAACGCTTTCATTTTTCTTTTCTCCTTGGAGCTCGTGCACATGCACGTCGTTTTTGTTTGCGGCGAACCGCCTGACCGACCTGCAGTCTTGCCTGCCGATCGTGGGGCGCATTTATAGAGGTCTAGGTATGCGCAGCGTTAGGAGTCTTTTGCGCGGCACCAGGAGAAATTTGCGGGCCGCCGGCGCGCCACGCTCCGCACGATTACATAATGGCTCGACCCCCTCGCGCGGCTGCTCGACAAATGTGCGCCAGATCGCGGCAACGACTGCGCCTTTGCGATCCAATGGGCGTCCGGTTCCGGAAGCTCATGAAGCAACCCATTGTCGACGCGACACCCGCTACTCTGGCTCGATATGACGGTCTCCACGCAGGACCCGGGATCGAGCGACGGCCTGCACAGGCTCTTCGAAGTCCACAGGTACGTAGACCCTGTATCGATCGAGTCGGAGATCGCGCGCGTGCGACCGGCGGCGATCTGCCTCGACTTCGATTTTCCGACGAAGCAGGGGCTCAAGGTCCTTCAGGAGATCAAGAGCACCCATCCGTCGTTGCCGTTGATCATGCTGACAGTCCAGCACTCGGAGGCGCTGGCCGTCTGGGCGTTCCGCTCGCGCGTCTGGGACTACCTCGTCAAGCCGATCGCCAAGACCGAGCTCGACCGTTGCCTATCCTGCCTCTGCGAGATGTTGAGCATGCGCGACGTGTGTGCCGCGCCGCGCAAGCCCGCGATGCCGATGTCGTTGATACCCGAGGAGAACCGCTCGAACGGAACGCGCAGCCACGCGGCGTTGACGCTCGCGCATGCGATCACCTACGTCGAGCGGCACTACCGCAACAAGCTCTCGAGCGCGCGCGCGGCCTCGATGTGCGGGGTGACGACTTTCCAGTTCAGCCGGCTGTTCCGGGAGACCTACGGTCTCACCTTTCAGGAGTACATGCTGCGTTTCCGGATCCGCGAGGCCTGCCGCCTGCTCATGAACCCGAACGCCCAAGTTGCCGACGTCGCGAGCCTCGTCGGCTTCAACGACCCGTCCTATTTCGGCAAGGTATTTAGACGCTACACCGGCTATACCCCGTCGCAATATAGCGCCGCCAACGACTCCGCCCTGAACCCCGAGCATCTGCTCGAGCTACTCGACGCCGATCACGCCACTCAGCTATCGCACTGACGTCTAGATGGAAGCGATGCTCGCGTGATTCAGCGCCGGCGAAGCCTTCGAGGGACTTGAGCTCGCGCGCCGGTAGCTTTACTCCACCCTGGCTGAGAGACCCGGCGCGGCGGATAAATACGCCCGCAGCCCCGCGTCGCGCAGCCACAGCGCAACCCAAATGAAGGTGCCGAGGTAGATCCCGAACAGCGTGTGACTGAACATCGGGCTGCCCGCGCGCAGGTGACTCGCGATCGCACCGCCGATGAATCCCGTCAGAAGCACGGCGCCCACGAGACTCGTGCGCGGAACGAGGTAGAGCACCACCAGGACGAGCTCGGTTATACCGAGCATCAGCAAGTACCGCGTGGGCCAGCCGATGGCGACGAGCGCATCGGTGGCGGCCGATGCGCCCATGAGCTTCGGCGCCACCGAAGCCCCCAAAAGGAACAGCGCCACGAGAATTGTCATTATCCAGCCAATTCGCGCCATCGTCGTCTCCCATAATAATGAAGGATCTGCCGCATGCATCGCGGCAACGGAAACACTACGACAGATAGTCGGCGCGCTCTGCCGGAATTCGACATCGAGCGCCCTAATCAGCTACAGAGGTCCTGTGCTTCCCGCCGCCGGCGATACTCCGAGACGAGCGCATCCCTCAGCCGGGCGGACAGCCCCGATCCGCCGCGGTGACATGCCAAGGAGTATGACCGCAACGCCTCGTAGGCCGCATCGTCGCTGAGCTTGCGAAGCCACACGGCTGTCGCAATCTGGGCCGCGAAGCTCGTCGCGACTGCGCTCAACTTGGCCATATCCGTTTCGCTCATGGTGACGACCAACGGTCGACGCACCCATCATGGCTCCTCGATCTGGCGCAAAGCTGGCGCGATCCTGGCGAAAAATGGCGCGGGTTGCAGCCGTCCCGTGGGGGAACGTTTCTTTACAGCGTTCTTGCCATCGTGAAGGGCGTTGGGTCAGACTGCGCTCGATGCAAACTCGTCGCGCCTTCGTGCAAAACGGCATCGCCGTCGCCGCGCTCGCGGCGCTGCCGTCGGCGCGTAAGGCATTCGCGGCGCTGCCGC
>DATCIQ010000465.1:0-6497 GCA_036507635.1 Gammaproteobacteria bacterium | reverse complement strand
ACGAATGTGTTCACGATGCGCGGGCCGAGAGCCTGCGGCAAGTACATGGCGGGCGGCGGCTCCGCTGCGAGCCCGCGCTGCCGCACGTCGGCGACGACGCCCGCGACGCGCATCTGCATCTGGAAAGTTCCCCGCGTCGACCGGATCACGCGGCCGACCGCCTCCTGCCCCGGCCAAAAGCGTCGTGCGGCCGTCTCGTTGATAAGCACGGGAAACGGGGCGCCCGAGGCGAGGTCGACCTGCGCGGGCAGCGGTTCGCCGCGGAGCAGCGGGATCCGCATCGCATTCAAGTATCCGGAGCTCACGTAGCTGCCGTCTGTTCGCAGCATCTCGTCGGGCGCTCCGCTGCCGTCGGCGCGCGTGAATTGCCAGGGCTCCCAGAAGTCGGCGCGTAACGGCAGGCTGTTGGTTGCGCCGACGTCCGTGACGCCCGGAAGCGCGGCCAGTCGATCGATGATCTCGCTTCTTCGCCGGACCAAATGGGCCCCGATTTCGGAGATGGGTACGTCGGCGACGTTGTACTGAACGGTGACGGCGAGCGCGCTGTCTGGATCAAAGCCGGGATCGACGCTCTTAAGCTCCAAGAAGCTTCGGGACATGAGCCCGGCGCCGATCACGAGCACGACGGCGAGGCTCACCTCCGCGACCACCAACGTGCTCGCGAGCCGCCGAGATTGCCGCCCGATGAAGCCGCGACTCTTCAAGTCGTTCGCGGGCGTTCCGAGCGCCGTGCGCATTGCCGGCAACAACCCAAACGACAATCCGGTTGCGCCGGCGAGTAAGAAAGCGAAAGCGATGACGGGTCCGTCGATGCGCACATCCTCGGCGCGCGGCAGCGTGTCCCCGCTCAATGCCAGAACTCCCTGCACGCCCCCCACCGAGAGCACGAGCCCCACGACGCAGCCGAGCAGAGCGAGCACGAGGCTTTCGGTCAAGAGTTGGCGCACAATGCGAACCGGCGCCGCACCGAGCGAAGTACGAATCGCGATCTCCTTCGAACGCGAAACGCCGCGTGCCAGCAGCAGGTTCGCGAGGTTCGCGCAGCTGATCAAAAGCATGAAGCCGACGACCCCGAACACGACGACGAGCGCCCGGTCGACTGCGCCGACAATCGTCGTCCTAAGCGGCACGACCGTGGCGGCGTTCCATCCCGCGTTGCTGTCCGGATACTCGACCGCGAGCGATGCAGCTATGGTAGTGAGCTCGGCTTGCGCCTGCTCGAGGCTCACACCCTCGGCAAGGCGCGCGACGCCCTGCAGAACACGAGCGGTACGGATGCGCCGTCCGACCTGGATCTCCGACAGCACGGAATACGGTCCCCACACGTCCGTGTCGGGTGTCGGAAACCGGAACGCGCGCGGTGCGACGCCGACCACCGCGTACGGCTGACCGCCGAGCACGGCCGTGCTGCCGACGATCGCAGGATCGGCTGCAAACGCCGCCCTCCATAGCCGGTCGCTAATGACGATCGAACGGCTCGCCTGCTGAACGTCCGAAGGCGTGAGCGGCCGGCCGAGTTGCACGGGCACACCCAACACGCCGAAGAAGTCCTCCGTCACGAACGCGGATTGAAGCTCGAGCGGATCTTCGCGCCCCGTCAAGAAAATGGGCATTCCCTGATATGCCGCCATCGCGGCGAACGAGCTCGCCTGCGCGCGCCAGTCCTCTAAACTGGGCAGTGAGATGCCGCCCTCTCGTATGTTCTGCTCGGGGTTTGCCTCATATACGCGCACGAGCCGATCGGCGTCGGCATACGGGAGCGGCTCGAGCAGCACGCCGTTGACCAGACTGAACATCGTCGCGTTTGCCCCGATCGCGAGCGCGAGCGTCAACACCGCGACTGCGGTGAATCCCGGCGCCCGGGCGAGCTGCCGGAACGCATAGCGGACATCCTGGATCAACGAGTGCATGAGCTACTCCTCGCGCAACGCCTGCATCGGGTCGATGCGCGACGCCCGTACGGCCGGGAGGATGGCCGCGAGCGTCGCGACACCGACCACTAGCAAAACCACGGCGACGAGCGTCGCCGGATCGGACGGCGATACGCCGTAGAGCATGCTCGTGAGCGCGCGACCAAACGCGAACGACAACGCAAGTCCGACGAGACACGCGACGCCGACGACGGTCAATGCTTTCAGCAAGAATTGCGCGACGATGTTGCTCGAGAGCGCCCCGAGCGCCATGCGCAAGCCCACCTCGCGCCGGCGCAAGCTCACAACGTAGCTCAACGTGCCGTAGACGCCGAGGCATGCGAGCGAGAGCGCCGTGCCCGCGAACAACGCGAGCAGCACCGTGCGCAGCCGGTCTTGCGCATACTCGTCGCCGATGCGCTCCGCGAGCGGCGCCACGTCGTAGATGGCCCGAAGCGGCTCGAGTTCCTTGATCTTCTCGCGCACGAGCCCGGCCACGGCCGCCGGGTCGCCTTGCGTTCGAACGAGGAACGAGAGCGCCGGATTCGCGTATACGGTTCGGCAGGGGTATACCGTCGGCGCCGGGTCGCGATCGAGCGCGTACTCGCGCGCGTCGCCGACGACGCCCGCGACGCGGGCTTCCTGTTGGCCGCCGCGCAGGCGTCGCCCGACGGGCGAGGTGCCGAGATAGCGCGCCGCGAAGGCCCTGTTCACCATCACACCCAGTGGAGCGTCGGCCGGCTGCATTGTGCACAGCTCGCCTGTGAGCAACGGGATCTGCATCGTCGCAAAGTAGCTCGGGGACACGACGCGGACATCGGACAGCACGCGCGGCTCCGTGGCCGCGCGCCCTTCGAGCTCGAATTCGGTGATGCCGAACTGGAAACCCGAGCCGTCGTCGAGGACGCCCGGCACTGGCGACGACGTCGCCGCCGCTTCGACGCCCGGCAGCGCGCGCAGCTCGTCGAGAATGGCATCGACATTCGAGGCCAAGCCTTCGAAGTCCTCATAGGCGCCACTGACGCGAAAGCTCAAGATGCGATCCGGCTCGAAGCCGGGATCCACCCGCGATAGCTCCATGAAGCTCCGGATCAAAAGGCCCGCGCCGGCCAACAGCACGATCGACAGCGCGACTTGAACGCCGACGAAGAGCCACTGCAATGAATGATGTGCCGACACCTGTGTGCGACGGCCCTCCGCAACCACGGCGCTCGAGCCTTCGCGCACGCTCCTGATGGCGGGCAGCAGCCCGCATAGAACCGTGACAGTTACGATCGTGACCAACGCATAAAGCAAGATCCGGCCGTCGAGACCGATCTCGTCGACGCGCGGCAAATCCGGAACGAACGCTTGAAACGCGACCGTGCCGGCTTGCGCGACACCGACGCCGAGCGCAGCGCCCGCAACCGTGAGCACCGCCGTCTCCGTCAATGTCTGGACGACCACCGACCCCCTTGGCGCGCCGAGCGAAAAACGTATCGCGAATTCCTGCCGGCGCTCCGCGGTGCGCGACAGCAGCAATGCCGCGATGTTCGTCGAGGCAATCAAGAGTAGGACCGAGACGGAGCCGAACAATAGCCATAGCGATTGGCGCACGCCACCGACGGCCGTTTCCTTGAGCGGCTCGATGTAGACGCCGACGTCACGGTCCGTTTCGGGGTATTGCTCGGCGAGCCGCGCTTGCACGGCCGCAAGGTCTGCGCGCGCCTGCGCGAGCGACACGCCGGGTTTGAGCCGGCCGTAGCCGCTGTACCACAGGTAGAAGCGAGAGTCCGCGCCAAGCATCCATGGAAGGTAGATACGCGGCGCCCACAGATCGATGTCGCGATCCGGAAAGCGGAACGATTCCGGCATGACGCCGATGACCGAGAATTCCTCGTCGCCGAGGTGCAGCTGCCGCTCGAGCACGTTCGGGTCGCCTGCGAGGTGCGTCTGCCAAAAACGATGGCTGACCACGACGACCGGCGCGGCGCCTTCCTGACTCTCTTCAGGCCTGAAGCCCCTGCCGATCGCCGGCGCAGCACCCCAGACGTCGAGAAAGCGCGGCGCGACGCGCGCCAGGCGGAATCGTTGCGGCAGATCGCCGGAAGTCTCGGAGACATCTTCCGTGTAATGGCCTGTGATCGCCGCGAACGTCGTGCTCTGCTCGTTCCACTCCTCGATCCTGACCGGAGCCGTATTGCTGATCGGTGCGCTCTCGCGCGTCTCGGTCACGAGCACGAGCGTGTCGGGATTGGGGAACGTCAGCGGCTGCAAAAGGATCGCATCTACGCCCGAGAACACGGCAGTGTTCGCGCCGATGCCGAGCGCGAGTGTCGCGACGACCGTGATCGTGAACCCCGGAGTCCGCGTCAACCCCCGGATCGCGTAACGAACGTTGCGCAGCAGCGTCTCCATCCATCACTCCTCGCGCAGCGCCCGCATCGGATCGACGCGCGATGCGCGGACCGCAGGTACCAACGCCGCGAGCGCGGCGATAAACAGCATTGCATCGATTGCACCGAAGATCGCCACGTTCCCGCCGATCCCAAGCGCGAGCGTCGCCACGGCCACGATCGTGAAGCCGGGAGCTTTCGCAAGCTTGCGACACGCGAAGCGCAAATCTTGGAGCAACGCATCCATCATCAGCCGCATCGCGCGCATCCCTCCGTCCGGAAATCCCTCCACGGAGGGATTTTTGTTCGTGTCGCCCTGCTGGTCCCCCGCTCCGCCTCAAGCAAGGAACGTGCCACGGCCCGTGCACGGTGGACGGACGTTGATTCGAGGGAGCATCGTCGTCAGAGGGCGATGTTGACCGGTTCCCGCGTCCCGTAAGCGCACACGGCATCCCGGCTTCGGGACGAGCGTCAAATCACCGTGAACTCGGCGGTATCGCAGCTCGCAAGATACCGGCAGACCCGTTAGCCTCCCTGCCGCGTTGTCGGTCTCACGTTTTGGTACTACCATTGGTGCTACCATGTCTGCGCGCATGAAGAAAGAGAAGGCGGCCAAGCGTGCGAAGGCGGTGCGCCCGCGCGGACGTACGTCAAAGCCCGACGCTCCGGCGGGCGTCGCCAAGATCAGCGTCTCCGTCCCGTTCGATGAGCTCGAATGGGCCAAGGAAAAGGCGGGGCGCGAGGGCTCGACCGTTTCCGCGGTGATCGCGGACGCGCTTCGCGAGCGACGGCAGACGGAAGCGTGGAACGAGTTCATGACTTGGGCGCTCGATGGCCGACCGCTCTCGCCGGAGGAGATCGCGGCGGCGGAGACTGAGCTTTGGGGCTGACACTCGATACGGGCGCGCTGATCGCGCTCGAGCGCCGCAATCGTCGCGCGGTGCAGCTCGTCGGTACCACGAGACGCCGCGGTCTTCGCATCACTGTACCGGCGCCGGTCGTCGTCGAATGGTGGCGTGGGCAGCGCGGGCCTGTCGCGCGCCTGCTCGACGGGCTCCACGTCGAACCGCTCGACTTGGAGCTTGCGAAGGTTGCCGGCGAGGCTCTCGCCGCAGCGAAAGGGCCGAGTGTCGTTGACGCCGTTGTCATGGCGTCCGCCGCGTCTCGTGGCGATCATGTCCTCACGGGGGACGTTGCCCATTTCGACCGGCTGCGGCGGGCGTTTCCATCCGTGCGCGTGCTCGGCCTGCGCGACGAAGGGGCATAAGAAGCCCATCCGCATCGTGCCTCACAGCGTTCAAGAACATTGTCGCCGAGAGCTCCTCCCTATCACGCACTGCCTTCCTGGAATGTGCGCCCCCGCCGCGCTTGCTCCGCGATGCGCCGGTCTTCCTCCTCGCGCAGGCGGTGCAGCGTCTCCTCGTCGACGACGCGCCCGTCGAACATGTGGATCTCGCGGCCGGCGTAGGCCGCGTAGCGCGGGTCGTGCGTGACCATGCAGATCGTCGCGCCCTCGGTGTGAATGTCCGTAAGAAGCGCCATGACGGCCTCGCCGTTCTTCGAGTCGAGGTTTCCCGTCGGCTCGTCCGCGAGCAGGATCGACGGCTTGCCGACGAGCGCGCGCGCCACTGCGACGCGCTGCTGCTGGCCGCCGGAAAGCTGCGACGGATAGTGACGCAGCCGGTGCGCCATGCGCACACGCTCGAGCGCCTCGAGCACTCGCTGCTTGCGCTCTTGACCGTTGAGCCCCGTGCGATAGGTCAACGGCAGCTCGACGTTCTCGAACACCGTGAGATCGCCGATCAAGTTGAACGCCTGAAAAATGAAGCCGATTTCCTTGTTGCGGATGCGCGCACGTTGGGAATGGTCGAGGTTCTCGACGGGCTCGCCGTTCAAGACATAGCGGCCGCCGCTCGGCGTATCGAGGAGTCCCAAGATCGACAGGAGCGTCGACTTGCCGCAACCGGACGGCCCCGAGATCGACACGTAGTCGCCTTCGTTCATCTCGAAGTGGACGCCCGATAGCGCGTGAGTCTCGACCTCGTCGGTATAGAACACTTTCTTGAGATCCTCGAGCTTGATCAGCGGGCCGGTCGATGCTTGCTCGGAAGCGGGGCTCTGCGGGGATGCACTCATGGCTCTTCTGTCCTCATCAATTAAGGCGGATGCGATCGTTGTCGTCCCAGGCGGAAGTGTCGGAAAGAATCACCTC
>DATCIQ010000464.1:0-4979 GCA_036507635.1 Gammaproteobacteria bacterium | reverse complement strand
CGCGTTCGAAGATGCCGACATGACGGATGCGTCGGTCGCCGCGATCGTCACCGAGGCGACCGCGCGCAACCTCTGGCCGAGCCAGGATCCGCTCGGCCAGACGGTGGTCATGGCCGTCGGGCCGGATCAGGAGGTGGCGCTCAACGTGGTCGGCGTCGTAAGAGACGCGCAAGTGTCGACCGTCGGGCAGATCGAGCCGTATTACCTCTACCTGCCGGCCGCTCCGCGCGCTGCTCAGTTGCTCCAGCTCCTCGTCAAGAGCCGCACCGACTTCGCCTCGACGGCCGCGGCCATCCGGACTGCCCTGCAGGCGCTCGATCCTGGCCTCGCGGTCAGCGTGAACCCGCTCGAAGCCAACCTCGACTACTGGCGAAACCTCTCGGGCACGCTGACGGCGCTCGGCGGGGCACTCGGCGTCCTCGCGCTCGTGCTCGCGTCCGTCGGCATCTACGGCGTCGTCGCGTACTTCGTCGGCCGGCGCACGCGCGAGATCGGCATCCGCATGGCGCTCGGCGCGCGCGCCGGCGACGTGCTCGGGCTGGTGCTGAAACGCACGATGCGCCCGGTCGTCATCGGCGCCGTGGTCGGCATCGCGGCGGGGGCCGCCGCATCGAGCATTCTATCGAGCGTCCTGTTCGGCGTGAGCCCCTTCGATCCGATCGGCATGGGGGGAGCCACGCTTTTCGTGCTCGCCGTCGCGCTCGTGGCCGGCATCGTGCCGGCACGGCGCGCGTCTCGGGCGCAGCCGATGGCGGCGTTGCACTACGAGTGAACGAAAGCAAGTAAAGGCCGGCGGCTACATCGCTCCCGTGAGGCTCACGAACACGCCGCGGTGATCGAAGCTCAGGTCCGTGAGATCGTCCGAGAAGTCCGTGAAGTTGTAGCCAGTCCCGATCTTGAAGTGCCTGTTCAAGTAGCGGGATACGACGATCACAGCGCCGCTGCGGCGGTCCCGTAGATCGGGCATGTCGAGCAGCCGGCCTTCGATCATGCCCTCCCAATCCTCCTTGAAGCGGAAGTCCGCGCGCACCACATACAGGTTGGCCGTGTTGTCGAAGAACTCGGGATTTTCTCGATCGAGACTCATTTGGCCGCGCCGGTGCGCGTACTTGCCGCCCAAGGACCAGCGCGGCGTGAGGTCATACGTCAGGTCGAACGCGGCGACATTGCTCTTTTGGATGAACTCCGCGGCGGTGCTCCTCAACGTGATCTGATCCGTGGTCGGCACGTTGTAGAAGTACGTGTACTTGAGCAATGCGTTCAACCGGTCGTGGCGGATCGGGCGAAAGGCGTAGCCGAGCACCGCCTCGGTGTAGCCGCCATCGTAAAACTGTCCGAGCGAGCTCATGCTCTCGGAGTGATTCAACTTGCCGAGCAGGCGCGACTCCGGCGTGATCTGGTACTTGAAGGTGTTCCTGAAGAGCCACGTCTCCCTCGTGCTGAAAGCGAGGTCCGGTTGCTCGGTCTCGTCGGAGCGGTACTCGATGCCGGTCGAGAGCTGCACGGCGTCGAAGCCGTAACCGACGCGAAAGCCCGCGGCGCGGCGATTGGTCTCGGCACCCGTCAGAGTGTCTCGCAATGTGCCGATGTCCGTGCTCGCGCCTAAGTTCAGTCGTTCCGTAGGCGCGAGGCTGATGCCCGTGGCATGCGTCAGGCCGGACGCCCAGTCGCTGTTCTGGTAGCGTTCCTCGAGATACACGCTCGTGCTGTCCGAGAGGCGCGTTTTCACGCCAGCGATCAAGTTGCCCTCACTGCCGCTCGTCGCACGCAGGCCGTTGTCCGTGCGCTCATTCTCGAGCGCGTAGTTGAGATAAAGGCTCGTGCGCTCCGAATGCATGTAGTTCGTGCCGAGTCTGCCGCCGGCGCCGAGGTCGCCGTCCGATACCTCCGCGTTGATACGCAGCCGCTCGGAAATGCGATACGCGCCGCCGGTGCCGACGCGCGCGTTCTCCTCCCTAGTGCCCGTGAAATCGAGCGTGTCTTGCGCGAACCCATACGCGCTCCAGCGACCCTTCGAGTCGTATCCGACCTGGACGACGGCGTCGGTGCGCTCGCCTTGCTCCTGCGTCAACGGCACGAGCGGCGAGCCATCGATGCGCTCGTCCTTCCTGACTCCGGTGCTCACGCCCCAGTTCTCGTTGAGCGCAAAAGCAAGATCGATTTCCTGAGCGTTCGTCTCGATCCCTTGCTCCTCTATCCTGCGATCGGACTTGGCGCGGATGGAGAGCCTATCGGTGACGGGCATTTGGAACATGCCGCCGTAGTTCTCCGTCGCGGTGAGCGTCGCGAGTCCCGGCGCGGAATAGCCGCCATCCAGGCTCTGCGTATATAAGGTGACGCGTCCCCGCGCGCGATCCAGGAAGTCGCCTAGGCCTAAACTCACGTCGGCCCGGTGGCCGCCGGCGTCGGCACCGGCGAACGCGAGGTCGTCGTAACCGAAGAAGCCGAAGCCGCCGTCGTCGGAGCGCACCGCACCCGAGATCAGGCCCTCGGTCGCCGCGCCCTGCAGCTTGATCCAAGAATCGGAGCTCAAGCGCAACGTCAGGTCGGCGGCATTGAGAGAGCTGTCGGTTTGTCCTTGGTCGTTCTCGTTCGCCGTGAGACCCACTTTCACGCGCTCGCCGAACCAATAGTGCGCCTGGCCGCCCACCGAAAGCGCGTCGAGCTCCTCGAACCCGGGCGTGTACTCGTAGCGCACGACGAGATATGCCTCGTCGCCCGTGAGCGCCGCGCTCCGGACCAGGAGGTCGTCCTCGGCGGTGGAAGACAGCGGCTCGGTCAGCAGGATGCGGCCCTGCAGATAGTCGATGTCGTAATCGATTGCGGGCGTCAAGTTCACGACGCCCGTCACGAGCCCCGACGCCCGGTCGCGGAGCTCGATGCGCACGCGCTCGGAGCCGGTCAGGAGGTCTTGCCGGCGCAGGAAATAGAGCGATCCGCCCGTGCCGCGGAACTCTTCGAAGCTCGCGAGCGTGCCGGGCTCCGCGGTGAAGCCGTCGATCGCAAAGCGCCGTTCGCCGAAGCTCGTGGTCCTCTCTGACTCGTAGTGCAGATTCGCGCCATAAAGCCCCCGGTCCACCTGGGCGAGCTCGTTGTTCATGTAGCCGATCTTGAAGTTGCCCCACTCGCCGTAGTTCTCGCCGTGGCCGACTCTCACATAGAACTTGCCGAGCGTCGGAGCCATCTCCTCGACCAAGCCGTCGTCGCCGAACGTCGGGAAGTGATAGTCCGGGTCGATGCGCCTGAAGAGCGAGTCCGGCGACTTGTTCAAGAAGTTGCTGAACAAGTCGTCGAGCGGCGCATCGCGCGTATCCGCGCTCGCCGTGAGCCGCCAGCGGTCGCCGAACTTGCCGTTCACATAGAACGCAAGCCGTGCGTCCGCCGAGGAATCGTAATCGTAAGTCGCGTCCTCGCCTTGCAGCAGTTCGATTGGACCATTCGTGTCGTTCTGCGTGAGCGTGACATCGGCCATGCCGACGTAGAACCAATCCTTGCGTTCCAATTCGAGGTCGCGCAGGAACAAATCGCCGTTGCCGGCCTCGTCGAGCACGGCCACCTCGACCGTATGGATGCCCGACGGCAGGATCTCCTCAGCGACGAAGTTGCCTCCGGCATCGATCGGTACAGGGCGCCCGGCGACATACACAGTGTGTCCCGCGGGGATGGCGCTGCCGCGCACGGTCACCGTGCCGCTCGCGAGCGGAATGTTGCTCAACCCCAAGCTGCTTTCGCCATAGGCAATGAGCAGCGAGTCGTCCGGTGCGCGCGGCGGAGGGGCGGGAGCGGGATCGCCGTCGGGCGCAGCGTCCGGGGCGGCCTCGGGCGCGGCCTCCGGCAGAGTCGCAGGCGCGGGCGCGAAGTCGGGCGCGATGATGGACGGAGCGAGCGACTCGCCCTCCTCTTGCTCGTCCGCGTAGACGAGCCACAGCGGTTGCGGAACCGTCTCGTCGAAAGTGCCGCCCTCGCCGTAGGCTCTGAGCACGTACTTGAGCTCTTGCGCCGGCGCCGCGAACGAGCCCGCATCGGGCTGCCATTCGGCGAAGCCTTCGGGCCCGACGGCGGCGATGGCGAGCGGCGTCGCCTCGAGCGACTGCTCGCGGTCGAAAATCCGTACTTCGGCGCTCTCGATGAAGTGCGAGTAATTCGCATACATCGTGAAGCGCACGGTCGCGGCGGGAGACTCCGCGCGGCCGGGCCGCAAAGCGACGGTCGCCGGTTGCGCCGCCACCGAGAGCCGCCGATCGGCTTCGAGCGTATCGAAACCGAACTGGATGTCGGCGCGCTCGAGCGCCACGTCGGTGCAGCGCTGTATGTCCGCAGAGCTCCTGGCGGGATCGTCGATCGGCTCTCCATCCACTGTGATGCGCATGAGGTTCAAGCCGAACGCGTTCCCGGGGCTCAACTCGCGCGTGATCGGGGTCACGTCCACGCCGTCGTAATCGTCGAGCTCCGCGACCTCGTCGTAGACGACTTGGACCACGACGTGCGACGTCTCGCCCTGCACGAAGCCTGCGTTGACTACGTCGTCCGAATGCAGATAGCCGCGTCCCTCGAACTCGAGCTGCGCCGCGCCGAGCGCGAGCGCCGCGCCGATGGTCTCCATCGCGCGCCGCGCACGCGCTGCCGAGAGCCCGATGTCGTCGCCGTACACGAGCGCCGTGCGCCGCTCGAGGGTTTCGTTGCTCGTGTAGCCGACGAAGCGCAGGCGCGCGTTGGTGCGGCCGGCGACATCCGCGAGCGCCCTGCTCACGAGATCCGTGTAGCCGGGCGGCATGATGGGTTGGCCGTTCTCGATCTCGAGACGCGGGATGGCGCCCCACGGCGGGTCGTACACGCGCGTCACGATCTCCGTGCCTGGCGCCGGACAAATCTGCGGCTCGTCGGGCAGCTCTTGGAGCGGGTCGTCGTACCAGAACTCGACCTCTACGCGACGATTGAGCGCGCGTCCCTGCTCGGTCTCGTTGGACCCGAGCGGCCGC
>DATCIQ010000463.1:0-2021 GCA_036507635.1 Gammaproteobacteria bacterium | reverse complement strand
ATGCCGGCGTTGTTGACCAGGATGTCGAGATGGCCGAGCTTCGCCACCGCCTCGCTGACGATTGTGCGTGTATCCGGCTTAGCGCCGAGATCGCAGTCGATCGCGTGCAGCTTCCTGCCCACGGCGCGAACCTGAGTCGCGGTCGCATCGGGCCGCGTGCGGCCGACTGCTACGATGTCCGCGCCGGCTTGAGCGAGCGCCACGGCGATCGCCTGGCCCAAGCCAGTATTCGCGCCGGTCACCAGCGCGACGCGCCCCTCGAGATCGAATGCGCTTTTCACCGTTCGGCTGTCAACGCAGGTTGATGGTCGGGACCTGATCCATGTCCTTGTAGTCCTGATTGTCGCCGGCCATCGCCCAGATGAACGAGTAGCTCGACGTTCCCGCGCCGCAGTGTATCGACCACGGCGGTGAGATCACGGCTTGCTCGTTCGCCACCAGGATATGGCGCGTCTCGTGCGGCTGGCCCATGAAGTGAAATACGCGGTCGGCGGGCTTGAGGTCGAAATAAAAATAGATCTCCGAGCGGCGATCATGCAGGTGACACGGCATCGTATTCCAGATGCTGCCCTTCTTGAGCGCCGTGAGCCCCAGCAGGAGCTGCGCCGACTTGCAAACCTCGGGATGCACGTACTGAAAGATCGTCCGCTCATTCGCAGTTTCGACGGCGCCCATCGGCATCGGTTTCGCATCCGCCACGGCGATCTTCGTATTCGGATGATGCGTGTGCGCGGGCGAGCAGGCCAGGTAGAACTTCGCCGGGTTGGCTTCGCTCTTCGACGAGAACACGACATCCGCGGCGCCCATGCCGATGTAGAGGCCGTCGCGCGGCTCGAGATCGTACGCCTTGCCGTCCACCGTGATGCGTCCCGGCCCGCCGATGTTCACCAGGCCCAATTCGCGGCGCGCGAGGAACGGATCGGAACCCACTTCCTTCGTGGTCGTGAGCTTGATCGGCGCGCGCGCCGGGATAGCGCCGCCGATGATGAAGCGCTCGACATGGCTGTACGTCAGGCAGATTTCGTCCGGCGCGAAAATCTCGCTGGCGAGATAGAGCTGGCGCAGCTGCTCGGTATTGAGCGAAGCGATCGTGTCGGGGTGGGTGGCCTGTATTACTTTGATCCGCATAGAGAATTCTCCGTCTGAAGCTCAAGCCTGAGCTCGCGCCGCGGCGGTCGGCTGGTCGAGTTTGTAGACCTGCTTGGGCAGGTGATAGGCAAGGTCGGCCGCGATCCGATGCGCGTCGTCCTCTTCCATTCGATGCTCGGCGACGAGTCGCGCGAGGTACGAACAGTCAATGCGCCGCGCGGTGTCATGACGCGCCGGAATCGACAGGAACGCGCGCGTGTCGTCATTGAAGCCGACGGAGTTGTAGAAGCCGGCGCTTTCGATGGTCTGCTCGCGGAACCGCATCAGGCCCTCAGGGCTGTCGTGAAACCACCAGGCGGGGCCGAGCTTCAACACCGGATAGTGGCCAGCGAGCGGCGCGAGCTCGCGGCTGTAAGCGCTCTCGTCGAGGGTGAACACGATGATCGTAAGACGGGGCTCGTTACCGAAGCGATCGAGCAACGGCTTGAGACTCCGCACGTAGTCGGTCGGCATCGGGATGTCGGCACCCTTGTCGCGCCCGTAAGTTTCGTGCAGCCAGCGATTGTGGTTGCGGAACGAGCCGGGATGGATCTGCATCACGAGGCCATCATCGAGGCTCATGCGCGCCATTTCGGTCAGCATCTGGGCGCGGAAGAGTTCGGCATCGGCCGGCGAGAACTTGCCGCCGACGATGCGGCGAAACAGCGGCTCGACATCGCTATCGGAAAGATCGGCAGTGGCGGCCGTCGGATGACCGTGGTCGGTCGAGGTGGCACCGAGGGCCGCGAATGCGGCACGGCGTGCGCGATGCGCCCTGAGATACCCGTGCCAGCTGTGAACATCCTCTGCGGTTTCATCTCCGAACTGACGCAGGGCCGAGGCGAATTGCTCGTGCTCTGGATCGACGACGACGTCGGGACGATAGGCGGTGA
>DATCIQ010000462.1:0-10271 GCA_036507635.1 Gammaproteobacteria bacterium | reverse complement strand
CAATGCGCCGCGCATCCAGGGCCAGAGCCATCCCGCCGCGACGAACGCGTAGCGTAGTAAGCCGGCGCCGAGTATCCACAGGCCGGCCTTGCCGAATTGGAAGCAGAGCGCGCTCAACACCAAGATCAGCAGTGCGTCGGTTTCCATGTCGAAGCGCGCGCCGAACCGCGTCGCTTCGCCCGCATGCCGCGCGAGGCCGCCATCGACACCGTCGAGAACGAGCACGACGAGCGCGATCGCAATCGCAAGCCAGGCGAGCGCGGCCGTCGGCGCCTCGCCCAAGAAGCCTACGAGCGGCGCGATAAGCGCGGCACGCACGATCGTCACGCAGTTCGCCGCGCCGAAGCGACCGGCTTGCAAGTGGCGATGAGCGAGCCACGCGACGGTTAGCGCCCCGGCGACATAGGCCGCGAGCGTGCGCACGGCGAATCCGCCGGTCACCGCGAACACCGACTCGACGCCGGCGATGATCAAGCCCACGGCGACGAACGCCGCCGACACTCCGGCGGTAAGGCTGAACTTGAGCACGGGCTTCGCCGACAAAGGTTTCACGAGACTCGACATGACCATGAAACGCTTGCACGTTTAGGCGCGCGTTGCAAGGCGCTCGCGACTCATGAAGCGCTCGTTCGCACGTTGCGCTATTTGAGTTGGCGCATTTCCTGGTCCAGACTGCGTCCGTGGTCAAGCTCGACGTCGACGCACGCGCATTCTGGATCACGGGCCCGCGCCGCGGAGAAATCCGTGCCGAACGTCTGGCCGCGCCGGGATCCGGCGATTTGTTGATTCGCACGCTCTATACGGGCGTGAGCCGCGGTACCGAGATGTTGGTATTTGCGAATCGCGTGCCGTCCGCGGAACGTGAACGCATGCGTGCGCCGTTTCAGGCCGGCAATTTTCCCGCGCCCGTCAAGTACGGCTATGCCAATGTCGGCGAAGTCGAAATGGGCCCGGCCGACCTCTGCGGCCGCCGCGTGTTTTGCCTCTACCCCCATCAAACGCGCTATGTCGTGCCGGCCGCAGCCGTGCACGTGCTGCCCGCCGACGTACCGGCGGCGCGCGCCGTGCTCGCGGCCAATCTCGAGACGGCCGTCAACGGCCTCTGGGACGCGACGCCGCGCATCGGCGATCGCATCGCCATCGTCGGCGCGGGCATCATCGGTTGTCTCACGGCCTGGCTCGCGGCGCGCATGCCGGGCTGCGCTGTCGAGCTCATCGATATCAACCCGGAGAAGGCAACCGTCGCGCGCGCGCTCTCGGTGCCGTTCCGTGCGCCGACCGAGGCCCAAGGGTCCGCCGACATCGTGCTCCACACGAGCGGCGCGCCGGCGGGCCTCGTCACGGCGCTCGAGCTCGCCGGATTCGAAGCGCGCGTGATCGAGATGAGCTGGTACGGCACCGAGCAAGTCACGCTGCCGCTCGGTGAGAGGTTCCACAGCCAGCGCTTGAGCTTGCGATCTTCGCAAGTCGGCGCGATTGCACCGGCGCAGCGCGGTCGCTGGACGGCCGAGCGACGCATGGCACTCGTCATGCGCTTGCTCGCAGAGCCCGTGCTCGATGCGCTCATCACGGGCGAGAGCCCGTTCGACGAGCTCCCGGCCATCATGCAACGTCTCGCCGATGCACCCGGCGCTACTTTGTGCCACCGAATCGGGTATAGATAAGAGATGTTCACGGTTTGCGTCCGCGACCATTTCATGATCGCTCACAGCTTCGAGGGCAGTGTGTTCGGACCGGCGCAGCGCTTGCATGGCGCGACGTACGTCGTCGATGTCGAGCTCAGGCGCGCGGCCCTCGACCAGAGCGGCATCGTGGTCGACATCGGCTTGGCGTCCGCGACGCTGCACAAGGTGCTCGCGGAGCTCAACTATCGCAATCTCGACGACGCTACGGAATTCACGGGCCGCAATACCACGACGGAGTTCCTCGCGCTCGTTATCTTCGAGCGCCTGCGTAAGCAGATCGCGCAAGGCGCGATGGGCGAAGGCGGGCGCGAGCTCGACTCGATGCGCATCGTGCTGCATGAGTCGCACGTCGCCTGGGCCGCCTACGAGGACGAGCTCAAGAGCGCGCGGTAGCACGCGATGCCGGCCGTCGATTTACTCGTGCCCGGCGACATCACGACGCTCACGGGCGGTTACATCTACGATCGCAAGATTTTCGCAGGCCTCGCGCAGCTCGGCTGGCAGGTGCGCGTGACGGCGCTCGACGATAGTTTTCCAACACCGACACAGAGCGCGCTCGAGGGCGCCGCCCGCGCGCTCGTGGCCACTCCCGACGGCCGCAACGTCGTCATCGACGGTCTCGCGCTCACGGGCTTGCGCGAGCTTTTGCCTTTACATCGGGCGCGGCTGCGTCTCGTCGCGCTTATCCATCATCCGCTCGCGTACGAAACCGGCCTCGACGCCGCGCACGCCGAGCGGTTGCACGGCGAGGAACGCACCGCACTCGAGCGCGTCGATAAAGTCATCGTCACGAGCGATTGGACCAAGCGCGCGCTCGAGGATTTCGGCGTCGCAGCCGACCGCGTTGCGGTCGTCGAGCCCGGGACGGACCCCGCGCCGCTGCGGCAACCCCTGACGGGCGCTTCGCCCGAGCTGCTCTGTGTCGCGTCGCTGACGGCGCGTAAAGGCCACGCCGTATTGTTCGACGCGCTCGGACGTCTGCGCGACCGCGATTGGCACTTGACCTGCGCCGGCAGCTTGACGCGCGAGCCCGCGCTCGTCGCACGCCTACAGGCTGAGATCGATCGGCTGCGGTTGCGCGAGCGCGTCACGTTGCTCGGCGAGCTGCCGCCCGAAGCGCTTGAGAGTTACTACGGGCGCGCCGACCTCTTCGTGCTCGCTTCCTACATGGAGGGCTACGGCATGGCATACGCCGAGGCGCTCGCGCGCGGCATCCCGATCGTCGCGACCTTGGGCGGTGCCGTCGCCGGGACGGTCCCGCCGGCCGCGAGCAGGCTCGTCGCGCCCGGCGACGCCGCCGCGCTCGCCGCGGCGCTTGGCGACCTTCTCGATCATCCCGAGGTCCGCGCCGAGCTCGCCCGCGCGGCAGCCGCAGCGCGCCGGTCGCTACCCACGTGGCCCGTGGCGAGCGCGCGCTTTGCGCGCGCGCTCGAGGGATCGCGCGCGTGAGCAGCTTTGCGGCCGACTGGCTCGAGCTTCGCGAGCCCGCCGATCGCGACGCGCGCTCCTCGGCGGTCGTCGACGCGGTCCGGGGGCGCGAGGCTCGCACGGCACCGCGCAGCGTCGTCGACTTGGGCAGCGGCACGGGCGCGAATCTGCGCTATCTCGCCCCGCGGCTCGGTGGCCACCAGGAGTGGGTGCTCGTCGACGACGATCCCGCCTTGCTCGCCGCGGCACGCGCGAAGCTCATAGAATGGGGTCGCGAGCTAGGCGCAACGGTCGTGCCGAACGAGCGCGCAATTCGCATCGGCGCGCCCACGTTCACGTGCTCGGTCCGCACCGTCGAGCTCGATCTCGCGCGCGATCTCGCCGACCTCGCGTTACCGCGCGGCTGTCTCGTGACGGCCTCGGCGCTGCTCGATCTCGTCTCCGCGCCCTGGCTCGAGAGGCTTGCGGATCTCTGCCAAAGCGCCGCAGCGCAGGTGCTGTTCGCGCTGACCTACGGCGGCCGCTTGGAGCTTGCGCCCCGCGATGCCGACGACGACTTCGCGCGCCAATGCTTCAACCGTCATCAGCTGAGCGATAAAGGCTTCGGCCCTGCGCTCGGACCCGACGCGATCGCCGCCGCGACCGCGACCTTCGCGGCCCGCGGCTACCGCCTCACGTCGGCCGACAGTGATTGGCAGCTCGATTCGAGCCAGCGCAACCTTGCTGCTACGCTCATCGACGGTTGGCTCGGCGCCGCGCTCGAGATCGCGCCCGACGAACGAGCGCGCCTCGAAAGATGGCACGCCGAGCATCGGTGCCGCATCGCTGGCGGGCGCACCACGCTCACCGTCGGCCACCGCGATTTCGCGGGCGTCGTGCCGGCGGTGGCGCCGTAGAACCGCACGGCGCCGCCGAACAGGGCCGCGCGCCAGTCTCACAAGCTGAATCGGACGCCGATCGTATAGCGGCGTCCCAACAAGTCGAACAGTGCCGAGTTCGTCTGGACCGGGTTGCCGCCGAAACCCGCGAACGTCGCCGTGACCGGGGGATCCTCGTCGAGTAAGTTGTCGACGTTGCCGCAAAGCTCAATCGAGCCGTTCGCCGTATCGAACGTCCAGGATACGCGCCCGTCCACGTAGACCCGCTGCGCTGACGCGGCGGCGCAACGAGCGCAGCCGTTTGCCGGAACAGCGTTAATCCATGGATCAATAGATGCGCTCGAGCGCCGCGCGCACGCCGTGGCCGCGGGCCGGCTCGGGTTGCCTGAGATCGCAATCGAACAGAATATCGGTGCCCATCGCGAACACGCGATGCGCGGGCCGCAGGCACTCGGCGATGTGCTCAGTCGCAGGCAACCTCAAGCCCGGCCGGCCGCGGCCCATGACGAGCGGCGCGACGGCGATTTGCATACGATCGAGAAGGCCCGCTTCGAGGAAGCGCGAGACGGTCGTTCCTCCGCCCTCGACGAAGACGCTGTTGAGCCCGCGTGCATGCACCGCCCCGAGCAGCGCGGCGAGATCGAGCCTGCCGTCCGCACAAGGTATGCGGAGAACTTCGGCGCCGCCGATTCGCGTCGCTCCTTCGGCCGCGAGCTCGGCGCCGCAGACGAGCAAGGTCTCGGCCTCCCGGTCGTTGAAGATGCGATGCGCGAGCTTGAGCCGGCGGCGCGGATCGAGAATCACGCGCACGGGATTCGCGCCGTCGGCCAGACGCGTCGTGAGTCGCGGATCGTCATCGGCGATCGTGCCTGCGCCGACGACGACGGCATCGCAAAGCGCGCGCATGCGGTGCAGATGCAAGATGTTCTCGGGCCCGCTGACGAAACTCGAATCGCCGGCGTTCGTCGCGATGTAGCCGTCGAGGCTCTGGCCCAAGTGGCCGATCGTGACCGGCGCTGACGGCCGCGCGGCGCAGACCGGCAGATATAGGTCGAACAGCGCCTGAACGTCATGCGGCAGCGTTGTAACGAGTACCCACGCGCCGTCGCGGCGCCGGTCGAGCACCGCTCCCGGAGCTCCGGGAGCGACGTCCTTGACGGTTCCGTCGGCCCCTAGCGCGAAGGTGCCGAATTCGTTCTCCGGCGCCTCGCGCGCATGGCGTGCGGCGCCCAGCAACACGCCCCAAGCCCACTCCGGTGTGCCTTCCGCGAGCGCAACGGAAGTGAACGATTGGCTCATTGGCTCGGACACAATAGAGATAGGCCCAACTCTTAGGCTCCCAGGCGGAGCCATGATTGCGCGGCACCTGATATCCTAGCAACTGTGACTCAGCTCAACGGCACCAAAATCGCCGGCGCGTTCGGTATCAATGGCGAACCTGCGGCGCTCGAAGTCGATCGCGCCGTGGGCGAGTTGCGCCGCGGTCGTGCGATTCGTATCGTCGACGGCGCGCGTGGCGCGCTCGTCGCTGCCGTCGAGACCATCCAAGTACCGCTCTTTCGTCGCTTACTCGAGGCGGCACAGGGCTCGCTCGCGCTGCTGCTCACGACCGAGCGCGCCGAGGCGGCTGGGCTTGCCGAGCGGGAGACCGGCACCGTGGCGATCCGCTGTCCCGACACGGTTCAACTCGATGAGCTTCGGGCCCTCGGCGGCGTTTCCACCACACTCGTTGCCCGCCCGTCGGCGTTCCCCATTGCGCCATGGGACGGGTCTCCAGCACTCGTAGCGGCAGGCTTTCAGCTCGCGAAAGCCGGCCGCCTGCTTCCGGCGTTGGTGGGGTTCGAAACGAGCACGCTCGCGGATGCGTCGCTCGTTACGGCTCACGTCGGCGACATCGCGCGACATGCGGGGCTCATGCGGCACAGCCTCAAGCGCACGAGCCAATCGCGCGTCGCGCTGGCCGACGCCGAGCAAAGCCGAATCGCGGTGTTCCGCGACGAGCATGGGCTCGGCGAGCACGTTGCTCTCGTCATCGGCAATCCGGATCTCTCCGGCATCGTGCCGGTGCGGCTGCACTCCGCGTGTCTCACGGGCGATCTGCTCGGCAGCCTGCGATGCGATTGCGGCGAGCAGTTGCGCAGCGCCGTGAGCCGGATCGCGAGCTTGGGCGGCGGCGTGCTGCTGTATCTCGACCAGGAGGGCCGCGGAATCGGGCTCGCCAACAAGCTCAGAGCTTATGCGGTTCAGGATACGGGGCTCGATACCGTCGACGCCGACCGGCATCTCGGTTTCCATGCCGACGAGCGCAATTACGACGTCGCCGCGGCGTTGCTGCAAGAGCTCGGCATCTCGCGTATTCGCCTGCTGACCAACAACCCGCAAAAAATCAGCGCACTTCAGGAGCACGGCATCGACGTCGTGGACCGGGTACCCCTCGTCGTGTCGATGAACTCGCACAACGAGCGTTACTTGCGAGCCAAGCGCGAGCGCTCGGGTCACCTCACCGACGACGCAGGTTGAGAGAGCGGCCTTCGGCGGGCGATAAAGAATCGCGACGGGACGTCGCTCCTACAAGTAGGAGCGGCCTCCGGCCGCGATTCATTACGAGCGCGTGCTGGAAAGGATGCCTAGCGGCGTCCGACCAACCTCGACGAGCAAGCTCGTGAGGCATTGCGCGAGATGCACCAAATACTCCGCACCGCGGCGCGCGTCGGCGGCCGCAGCATTCCCGCAGACACCGGCCGCATGCAGATCCTGGCTTTTCCACGCGAAGCCGACGGGCTTTTCCGCACCGAGAAGCTGGTTCTTCTCGGCGAGCTTGACGCCGAGGCTCGGGAAATTCTCCAGCGCGTCGCGACGCACGAGATCCGGGTTCAAGTGCAGCATGAGCGACGTCTCGACCTCGCCGCCGTGAATGCCGTGCAGCCATTCTTCGTTGGCGAATAACCCCACCGGCGCGCCGAACGCAAAGTAGCTCGCGCGCACGACCAGCAGATCGTGGTCGACACGCAACTGCAAAGCGGCAACGTCGACGAGGGCCTTCTGGCCCCCGTGGCTGTTGAAAATCACGAGCTTGCGGATACCGGTCCGTGCAACGCAGGCGCCGACATCCGTCCAAACGCGCAGCAGGTTCACGGGGTCGATGCTGAGCGTGCCGGGGAAATCGGCGTGCTCGAGACTCGAACCGATTGTCAACGCCGGTAGAACGAGCACTGTCGCTTCCCCGGCCAGGTGGTCGAGCATCGCGCCGACGATCGCCTCGTTGATCAACGCATCGGTCGCGAGAGGCAAATGCGGCCCGTGCTGCTCGACGGCGGCAACCGGCAGCAACGCGATCGTGCGCTCGACGTCTACCGTTCCGAAATCACGAGTCGTGAGGTTCTGCCAATAGCCGCTCTTCAAGCGTCGAGCTCGACATAGCGCAGATCGAGCTTCCCTCCCAAGCTCACGACGTCGCCGTCCTTCAGCGTGCAGCGCGAAATCGGTCGCGAGTTGACGAAAATGCCGTTCTTGCTGCCTAGATCTTCGATCACGGTCCCAGCCGCATAGGTCAGCACGCGCGCGTGGATTCTGCTGATGAACTGGCCGTTGATGCGAATGTCGCTCTCGCGCGCGCGGCCGATCGTCGTGTTCTGCTTGCTGAGCGGGAAACGCAGCGTCGTCGGACTGTCGATGCTCACGAAGACCTTGGTCCGCGGGCGCGAACCGTGATCGGCGCCACCGAGGTAGTGCACGTTGGACCGCGACGTACTGGAGTCGTCCGCGCCGCCGCCTCGTTCCGCTCGCTGCAAGCTCGCGCCGAGCCCGTTGATGCGTTTCAGGTTCTTGTCGAGCAAGTGTAAGGTCTCGTGCCCATCGCCGAGCTCGGCCTCGAGCTTCTGCACTTCCGCCTGCACCGCGGCGAGCTGCGCTTGTGCAGTACGCGCTTCGTCCGCTGCGCTTTCGGCCCTTCGTCCGAGCTCCACGACTTTGGCTTCCGCTTGCCCGAGCGAGCTCGCCAGGCGATCGCGCTCCTCGGTCAGCGTCGCCAGTGCACGCTGCGCCTCCGCGAGCTCGGCAGCCTGCTTTTCAGATTCGCGGGCTACGGCCGCGAGCGCGTCGTTGCGCGCGGTGAGTTCCAGGATCGTCCCATCGCGGCGTTGCAAATCCTCTTGTAGAGAATCAAGCAATTGCTTCGCGGCCTCCGCTACGTCGAGCGCATCCTGCGCCGCGTTTTCGTTCTGCGCGAGCGCCGTCTTGAGTCGCTGAGCAGTGTCGACCTCTTCGCTCACCTTTCGCTCGAGTGTTTCGTACGCTTCGTCGCGCTCGCGCCGCCGGTCGATATGCTCCGAGCACTGCTTTTCGAGCTCGAGAACTCTGTCCTCAAGTCGCGCGCCTTCGTTCGTCTTCTCCTCGAGCGCGCGATCCCTGTCGCTCAAGTCCGCTCGCTGCTTGGCGAGCTCGGCGTTGAGCGTCGACCAATCCTTCTGGCGCCCGTCGATGTATAGCTCGAGATCCTGGATCTTGCCGAGCAACGCACCGTTGGTCGTCCCGCGCGCGGCGAAACGTCGCGTGAGGTCCTCATGTTCGGCACGGCTTTGGTGCTCGGCCAGTTGCATGCGCTCGATCTCAGCGTGCGCGGCAACGAGCTTCTCCTTGAGCACCGCGTCGTGCTCATGCGCGGCTCGCAAATCCGCGGCTCGCTCCTCGATCTCGCGGTCCTTCGCCGCAAGCGCCGCATCGCGCTCGCCGAGCTCCGCGGCAAGCTGGCCCCAGCGCGCTTGCAGGCCGTCGAGCTCGGACTCCATGTGCCTTAGCCATAACAGGGCCTGACTCTGCAGCCGTGGCGTCGAATCGTCGCCCGGCGCGTCGGAATCGAGCGGCTCAGCTTCGATCTCGAGCAGGGGAAGCTCCATCGTGTCGTCGAGGAGCTCGTTATCGTCGTCCAGATTCTCGGTATTGTTCTTCATATCGACGCCGCATCCTTCTGTTTATCGGTATCGAGCGCAAACCCGATGGTCGGTGTATGCGAGGTCCCGATTCCGCCGATGATCCTGGCCATCCCCGGTTTGTCCTTCTTCTGCCGACTAGGGTACGCGTCCGGAGCCCGCCCGCCAACCATCGAGGCTCGCCGGGCCAGCTCGTTTTGCATATGCTTGCCCCCGTGAGTGCGCGGAGTGGCAGGTTCTTGCTGGCAGCGACCTTCGGTCGCAATCCTCGGATTCCCGGCACAAAGCGCCTGCTCACGCTCGTTTTCCTGCTGTGGACGCCTGCGGCGCCGGCGCAGAACGCGCCGCCCAGACCGCCCTTCGCCGACGGGCCGTGGACATACCAGACGTATGAGAACGGTGGCACGGCGATTCGCGTCTCGATCGTCACGAAGGGGCTCGAGCATCCGTGGAGCATGGCGTGGCTCCCCGACGGCGATTTGCTGATCACCGAGCGCCCCGGGCGTCTGCGTATGGTGCACGACGGCGTGCTCGATCCCGAGCCGATAACGGGAATCGAGGGCCTCGCAATCGACCGGTTCTTCGACCTCGCGCTGCATCCGCAGTTCGAGCGCAACGGCTTGGTGTACCTGACTTATATCAAACGTGCACCCCATCCCGACGGCAGCGGCGAATACTGGGCAACGACCGCCCTGGCGCGCGGTAAGCTCGAGGGACGACGGCTCACGGACGTCGAAGACGTATTCATCGCCGACGCCTGGCGGCCGCTGCCTGGCGGCGACGGTGCGCGCGTAATCTTCGCGCCGGACGGCACTCTGTTTCTCACGTCTTCGCACCGCCGCAATCCCGATGATCCGCAAAACATCGGTAATCACGTCGGCAAGATCCTGCGCTTGAACGACGACGGCAGCGTGCCCGTCGACAATCCCTTCGTCGGGCGCGCCGGGCACGCTCCGGAGATCTATTCTTACGGCCACCGCACGATGCTCGGGCTCACGTTTCATCCCGAGACGGGCGCCCTCTGGGAAACGGAGAACGGCCCGCAAGGCGGCGACGAGGTCAACATCATCGAGCCCGGCATGAACTACGGTTGGCCGCTCGCGACTTACGGGCGTGACTACGACGGCACGAAGGCGACCACCACGCCGTGGATCGCGGGCATGCAGCCACCGGAGCTTTTCTGGGTGCCCTCGATCGCGGCATCGGGCATCGCGTTCTATACGGGCGACCGGATTCCGGCATGGAAGGGCAACTTGTTTCTCGGCGCCATGACGGTCGGGCGCGTGCCGGGCACCGGCAATCTGCAGCGCATCGTGTTTGCCGCAAACGGTGGCGAAATCCGCCGCGAGACT
>DATCIQ010000461.1:0-19088 GCA_036507635.1 Gammaproteobacteria bacterium | reverse complement strand
CGGATCACGTGCACATGTGCATCAGTATTCCGCCGAAGTACGCGGTCGCGAACGTAGTGGGGTATATCAAGGGCAAGAGCGCGATCCAAATTGCACGGCAGTTTGGAGGGAGGCGGCGCAATTTCACCGGGGAGAATTTCTGGGCACGCGGCTATTTCGTCTTCACCGTCGGTCTCGACGAAGCGA
This sequence comes from Gammaproteobacteria bacterium, assembly GCA_036507635.1. GTDB lineage: Bacteria > Pseudomonadota > Gammaproteobacteria > Steroidobacterales > Rariloculaceae > DATBLZ01. Next base: position 18,902 of record DATCIQ010000461.1, on the reverse strand, counting down.
TGGTGCGGGCCTACATCCGGAATCAGGAAGCAGAGGACGATCGGTACGATCAAATGAAGCTTGTGCAATGAGGTCTGGAACAGCCGCCTTCAGGCGGCTCACAGATTTGCGGGCGCCTTTGAGGCGCTCACCCAATAAGCCCCCGGCTTTGCCGGGGGTCATTTAACTTCGCCGCTGCCTGGGCACGGCGCTGAGATCTGGCGGGGTCTAGAGGCCGCAATTGGAAGGCGCTCCTAGCCTCCAGTAAAGTCTTTACGTATCAAATATATAAGGTAGATACTTGAGTCTTCGTCACGTCGGTCCTTTGGGCTCGTATGGAGAGATCGCGCAAGTTTTCTCGGCGGCCTTCCAGCCCCGAGTCCGTCGAAAAATTGAAGTCCAGCTTCACTCTCTATGGTCGGCCGTCAGCGATACGAGAGTTCTGTCCATCGTGCCCAATACCCACCGCTGTCGAATTGACGATCCCGTCAGCATGTTCGGGAGCGGATAGTCCGTTCAAAACGGTGTCAGTTGCGAGGCGGCAGCGGCACGGTCGGGGTGCGGGCGCTGACGCTGGCACGCGAGCATCTTAGTGCTCGAGCTCATCGCCCGCTGAGCCCGCCCCAAGCCGAGTTCAAGTGATACGGAACGCTCGGCCCGATCATCTCGATGCGTTGGATCTTGCCGTTCTCGATCTTGAACGCTTCCGTGGCCTCGATGCTCGAGGCTCGACCGGCGAACGCGCTCATATCGACGGTTTGGCCGTTGGTCAATCGGATCGACTTGACGGTGCCGCCCAGGTCGAAGATCGCATTGCTCCAAACGACGCCACGTTCCTCGTCGACGAGCGGATAGCGTCGTTGATGGATGTTGGTCACGATCGCGAGATAGCCGCTTTCGAGCTGCTTCTTGCAATCGAGCGCCATGTAGTTGAACCCGCCCGCGGTCGTCGGACCGCCCGGATTGTTAGTCGTACGCGCGCCGTTCTCGATGCGGTCGCAGTCGTCCGTCAAAGGGTAGAAACCCTTGCCGTCGTTGCGCTGCACGGCTTCGAAATAGGCGTTCGCAATCTCGATGAGCTCGTTGCGCGTCGAGCGTTGCGCCGGGGGAATGGTTTCGAGCCAGATCGCTTCCGGCGCGCCGCGCGCATCCATGGCGGCGATGTCGTTCGGCCCGCCGCCTCCGGGACGAAAATATGAAGTCTCGATCTCGGTGATGCGCCCGAGCCCTACTCTGAGCCGCAGCGCCATCAGCAGCAACATGTTGCCCTCGCGCATCGTTCCCATCCACGTCGCCTGGGTCGTGGTCGGATCGGCGAAGTAGTGCTTGTAGTTCCCGATGCCCGTGGCCGTTTGCCAGAAGCCGTCGCCGACTTCGAGCATTTGCTCGTTCTCGGTGTACCTGACGTCGACGGATAACGGCAATCGCGATGGATCGTGAGCGACGACCGCCGCGAGGTATTGATCAATCAGGGCCTCAAAACAACCGCGATCACAATCCGCCGCGATTCGGCTCGGCCTTTGCGCTGACGCGGGAGTGGCGCACGCGATCGTGATCAGGAGCAGGGCGGCCATCATCCGCGACGGTCGAACCCGCCTGCAGGCACGGCTCATCCCCATGGTTCCCCCACCCCGGGTCTTGTCAAACTGATATCCGGACGTTTAGCCTAGCCGAATGCCAGCAGATTTAATAGAAGTGCGTTACTTGTCCGGATATGTTCATCGCTTGGTCGAGGGACCGTTCGAATGTCGATAGCACGCGCCGATGACAATGCGGGTTTCGACGAGGCCGACGAGGCGCTGCTGTTCGACGCCATCGATCGTTGGATAGATCGCGATCTCAAGCCGATCGTCAAGGAGTACGATCACGCCGACCGCTATCCCGCCGACTCCGTCGAGCAGATGAAAGAGCTCGGTCTCTTCGGCGCGACGATCGGCCGAGAATACGGCGGGCTCGGCCTGCCGGCAGAGACCTATGCAAAGCTCGTGATGCGCATCTCGTCGGTTTGGATGTCGATCACCGGCATCTTCAACTCGCATCTGATGCTCGCGCTTGCGGTCGAAAGGTTCGGCACGCCCGCGCAGAGAGCGGAGTGGTTGCCGAAGCTTGCGACAGGCGAAGTCCGTGGCGGTCTCGCGTTGACCGAGCCCGACGCGGGTACCGACTTGCAGGCCATTCGAATGACCGCTCGGCGCGACGGCGCGCACTATGTGATCAACGGCACGAAGACCTGGATCACGAACGGTGTCGAGGGGTCGTGCGTTGCGCTGCTCGTGAAGACCGACCCGCACGCCGAGCCCCGGCACAAGGGTATGAGCTTGTTCATCGCGCCGAAGATGGCGGGTTTCACGGTCGGCAAGAAGCTCGACAAGCTCGGGTACAAATCGATCGACTCGGCGGAGCTCATTTTCGTCGACTATCGCGTGCCGGCGGACTATCTGATCGGCGGCGTCGAAGGCCAAGGGTTCTATCAAGTCACAGGCGGGCTCGAGCTCGGCCGGATCAACGTCGCCGCGCGCGGCGTCGGCATCGCGGAAGGCGCTTTACAGCTCGCCACGGACTATGCGCAGACACGCAAGACGTTCGGCAAGCCGATCTGCGAGCATCAAGCGATTGCGCTCAAGCTCGCCGAGATGGCGACGCGCGCCCGCGCGGCGCGATTGCTCACGCTGGATGCGGCGGCCGCGTTCGACAGAGGCGAGCGTTGCGATCTCGAAGCCGGCATGGCCAAGTATTTCGCGTCGGAAGCAGCGCTCGAGAACAGCATCGAGTCGATGCGCATCCACGGCGCTTACGGCTACTCGAAGGAGTACGACATCGAGCGGCTGTATCGCGACGCGCCGTTAACCGTGATCGGGGAGGGTACCAACGAGATCCAACGCATGATCATCGCGAAGCAATGGCTCAAGCGGAATCCGCTGCGATGACGCCGCTGCAAGGAGTTCGTGTGTTGAGCGTCGAGGTCTACGGTGCCGGGCCGTACGGGTCGCAGCTCTTGGCGGCGCTCGGCGCCGAAGTCATCAAGATCGAGAATCCAAGCACGGGCGGCGATCCGGCACGCTATGTCGGCCCGCACACACTAGGCGCCGCCGACAGTCAGTACTTTCAAGGTTGGAACACCAACAAGCGTAGCGTGGCACTCGACCTCAAGTCAGATGCCGGTCGACGCGATTTCACACGCCTCGTGCAGACGTCGACGGCGGTCATGAACAACTTGCGTGGCGATCAGCCGGTCAAGCTCGGCCTCGACTACGCCGCGCTCGGCAAGATCAACCCGGCCGTTGTTTGTCTGCACATCTCCGCCTATGGCCGCGACAACGAGCGGGCCGCATGGCCCGGCTACGATTTCCTCATGCAGGCCGAAGCGGGACTCATGAGCTTGACCGGCGAGCCGGACGGTCCGCCCGCTCGATTTGGGCCGTCGATCATCGACTACATGACGGGCAGCACGGCGATGGTGGGGCTGCTCGCGTGCATGCTCGGCGCGCAACGCAGTGGGCGCGGTTGTGACGTGGACGTATCCTTGTACGATGTCGCGCTGCATCAGCTCGGCTATGCCGGCACGTGGTATTTGAACAGCGGCGATGCCGTGTCGCGCCTCGAACGCAGCAGTCACTTTTCGCTCGCGCCGGTGCAGACGTTTCCGACCGCCGATGGCTGGATCCTCGTAATGTGCATGAACGAGGCCTTTTGGAACGCGCTCCTCGAGGCGCTCGGCCAACAGTGGCTCGCGCTCGATTCGCGCTTCGCGGACGGCAACCTTCGGCATCGCCATCGCCAAGAGCTCACGGTGATCTTGGATGCGGTCTTCAAGCAAGGCACCACCGAGCAATGGCTTGGCAGGCTGTCCGGCGTGTTGCCCGTCAGCCCCGTCTATGATGTCGCGCAAGCGCTGTCGAGCCCGTTCGCCCGCGCGTCGGGGATGATCCAAACGGTCCCGCATCCGGAGAAGGCGGACTTGCAGTTGCTCACGAGCCCGATCAAAGTGAACGGCGCACGCGCCCCGCTGACGCCGTGTCCGCCGCTCGGTGCAGACAACAAGAACCTGCTCGACGAACTAACTGTTGAGTGATCGAATGGCAATCCCAGCATGAAGCTCGAAGGCTTACGGGTCCTCGATCTCTCCGTGTTTCTGCCCGGGCCCTACCTCACGCTGGCGCTCGCCGACCATGGCGCCGAGGTCATCAAGATCGAGCCCCCCGATGGGGACCCGGCTCGCAAGATCGGTCAAGCAGACGGTCCGAGCACCGTGTTCTTCCGCAATCTCAACCGCGGCAAGAAGAGCGTCGTTCTGAACTTGAAAGACCGGCGGGGGCGCGACGCCTTGTTGCGGTTGTGCGCGACCGCCGACGTATTCGTCGAATCGTTTCGTCCCGGCGTCGTCGATCGGCTCGGCGTGGGCTACGAGCAGGTCGTCCGCTGCAATCCCGCCATCGTCTACTGCTCGATCAACGCTTTCGGGAATCATGGCCCCTATCGCGACCGGCCGGCGCACGATCTCGCGGTCGAGGCCGTCGCGGGGCTCCTCAGCATGACGCTCGGCGACGACGGCCGGCCGGCGTTACCAGGCATTCCATTCGCGGATCTCACGGCGGCGCTCCAAGGATTGAGCGGGATCCTCATGGCTTTGCTCAAACGGGAAGCGACGGGCGAGGGCGATTACGTCGAGATCGCGATGCACGACTGCTTGCTGGCTGCGCTGCCGAACATCCTCGGCCCGGTGTTCGCGGAGCGCCGTCAACCGGACCCTAAGTCCGAGCGTACGACGGGCGGTTCCGCGTTCTACCGGCTTTACGACACGCACGATGGCCGGCAGGTGGCGCTTGCCGGGCAGGAGATGAAGTTCGTCGAGCGAATTCTCGCATCGCTTGGCCGGCCCGATCTTGTCGAGCTGTGCGCGCGAGGCCCCGGACCTCACCAGCAACCGGTCATCGACTGCTTGCAGCAGTTCTTCGCGAGTAGGTCCCGGCGAGAGGCGCTCGATTGGCTTGCGCATCTCGATGTCTGTTATGCGCCGGTCAACACGCTTTTGGAAGCAATGGCCGATCCGAACGTCATCGCTCGCGCCATGCTCCTGACCGACGAGCAGGGCCGCAGCCATCTCGCGCCGCCCATACGGTTTGCGGCTGAGCCCGCGCGGCCGGTTTTGCGCGAGCCGCTGCTCGGGGAGCATACGGATGACGTGCTCGCAAAGGTTGAAGCCAATGCGTGGAGAAGCGCATGACGCACGGTTCTCGGAAGGTCGGTCCGCGCCGCTGGCGCGAAACCTTCGGGCGCTATTATGAAGAGTTCGAGATCGGGGACGTGTACGAACATCGTCCGGGGCGCACGATCACCGAGACCGACAACACTTGGTTCACGCTGCTCACGATGAACAATCATCCGCTGCACTTCGATGCCGTGTACGCGGCGAAGTCGGAGTTCGGCCGGCCGTTGGTCAACAGCTGCTTGACTTTGTCGATCGTGGTCGGCATGAGCGTGTCCGACGTGAGCTACAAAGCGATCGGCAATCTTGGCTGGACGGATATCAAGCTCACGGCACCGGTCTATGCAGGCGATACGCTCTACGCGGAGTCCGAAGTGATCACGAAGCGCGAGTCCCAATCACGCCCGACGCAGGGGATCGTCACCGTGCGAACTCGCGGCAGCACGCAAGAGGGCACTGTTGTCATTACCTTCGACCGGGCGATTCTCGTGCCGAAGATGGGCGGTGCCATCGAGGACGTCGCCGCAAAATGATCGCCCGGGCGTGGCCGGCGCTGTGACGGCGGCGCCGAGACCGCGATGCTAGAATCCGGCGCATCCGCAGTAGGGCGACGACACAACATGACGCGACGCACCGCCGCAACGCCCGGCTCCACATCGGAACGAGATCCGCCGTTTGCCGGGCCGCTCTATCGCCAAGTCGTGCAGACTTTGAAGCACGAGATCGTGAGCGGCGTTTATCCCGTGGACTCGCAGCTGCCGACGGAGGGAGTGCTGCAGCAACGTTTCAAGGTTAGCCGCCATACGATTCGCGAAGCCTTGCGCGAGCTGCGCGAAGCGGGGCTCGTCGCTTCGCGACAGGGCTTCGGAACGACCGTGCTCCGCGCGGGGTCGCCGCGGCCCTACGTCCATGAGGTCGCCTCGATCAGCGATCTCATAGAGCTCGCGAACGCCACCAAGTACGAGGTCGGCGCGACTGAGATCGTCACTGCCGACAGGGCGCTCGCCGACCGACTCGGCGGCGAGCCCGGCGCGAAGTGGCTCAGAGTCGAAGGATTTCGCCATGCGCCGGACGATCGCCGCCCCGTGTGTTGGACGGAAGTCTACGTGCACGGCGATTTCGCCGGCGTCGCGCGTCTACTCGGGCGCCGCTCGGGACCGATCTATCTTTGGATCGAGGATCTGTACGGCGAAAGCGTCGCCGAAGTCGAGCAGACGATAAGGTCGGGCCGGGCGCCCGAAAACATTGCCGCCACGTTGGGCGCGGCGCCAGGCGCCGCGATGATCGAAGTGCAACGCGTATATCGCCTCTCGTCGGGCGTCGTCGGCGAGGTGGCGCGGAATTTGTACCCCGCAGACAGCTTCCATCTCGCCATGACCCTGCGGCGATCGAAGCCTTAGCCTTGTGCGGCGGTTCGTAGCGGACGACGGAGCTGACGGTGCCGACGATGCGTTTCAGGAGGCGGCGGCCTCGGCACGCCAGGCGACCAACGCCTCCGCACGGCGCACCATCGGTTCGTCCACGAGCCCACCCTCGAACTCGATAGCACCGCGGCCCGCACTTTTCGCCTCCGTGTAGGCACGAATGAGCCTCCGGCTGCGTTCCACCTCCTCGGGCGATGGCGAGAAAGCGTCGTTGGTGAGCTCGATTTGCTTCGGCGTAATGCACATTTTTCCCGTATATCCGAGATCGCGGCCGAAAGCAGCGTCGAGCGCGAAACCTTCGTTGTCGCGCACCCGCGGATAGACCTGATCGAGCGATTGGATGCCATGTGCGCGAGCCGACAAGACTATTCGCGAGCGCGCGTACAACACTTCGCGGCTATCCGCCCTGCGCCGGCCGCCAATGTCGGTGACGAAGTCCTCGGCGCCGAAGGCCAAAGCGACCAACCGCGTGCGCCAGTAGCTTGCCAGGCGGTCGACATTCAAGACGCCCGCGGTCGTTTCGATCAACCCGATGACGCCGAGTCGGTGCCCGGTCTCGTCCTCGGCTCGAGCGAGCGTGGCTTCTACGCCACGGGCATCTGCGCGCTGACTGAGCTTGGGAACGACGAGGCCGTCGATCTGCTGGCCGAAAGTTGCAGCGAGGTCCCGTTCGGCGTGCGCCGTGCGAACGGCGTTGACCCGCACGAAGAGCGGCGCCACGAAACCGGCGGAACGGAGCTCGTCGACGATGCGCCCTAAGCTCGCGCGAGCGGCCTCTTTGTCGATCTCAGGCGTGCCGTCCTCGAGATCGATGACGTACGCATCGGCCTGGTAGCGCGGAAATTTGCGGAGCATGTCGGAGCGATTCGCCGGCGCAAACAGGAGGCTCCTGAGCAACGGCGTGGCGGCGATAATTTGTCCGGACATATGCCTCACTGGCCGATTGGCCCCCGAATCATGCTTGCTGACACAAGTAGACTGCCCCGGGCTGTTGGAATATTCTTGTCTGGACATCCTAATGCAGTCCGTCATGGAAACCAAACGGGCAGACGCCGCTGCCGCGCCGGCTGCGGAGCTCAGATCGGTGCTCGCGAGGATCAACTACATCCGCCCTATCGCGGAACGACTGCACATCGACGTGCGCAATTTCTCGCGCACGAACATGCAATTCACACCGCACGACGTGCGGATTCGGGACGCGCGCGTGATCGAGGATCGCCTGTCGTTCGATCGCGAGGGATTCATGCTGGCTGAGCATCGCAGCGCAGTCGCCGGCTCGCGCGATTTGCAACTGCTCGGCCGCGATTATCACGCCGAAATGGCGGCACTGCTGAAGACGCTCGCCGGCGCGCGCGATGTGCTGCCGCAACGCACCGGCCTCTTGATCCGATTTGGCGAGCGCTCCACCGAGCAGGGCTCTGCGAAGCCCGCGCGCTTCGCCCACCTCGATTACACGAAGGAATGGGCACATCGGTTCGTGACGCTCGTTACGATGTGGGAACACGCGAAGCTCGAGGCATATCGGCGGTTTGCGATTTATCAAACATGGCGCGCGACGTCAACGCCGCCGCAGGACAATACGCTCGCGATCTGCGACGGCCACACGGTCACGAATGACGACACGATCGAGTTCGACGTCACGATCGGACCCGAGGACGTTCCCGGCAACACGTTCGTCTCGCGCGTCTGCAAATACAACGCGGTGCATGAGTGGTATTACTTCTCGAATCTCACGCGCGACGAAGTCGTTATCTTCAAGGCCTTCGATTCCGCGGCGCCGGATAGGGCCAACGCTTTGCACACTGCGTTTGACGACCCGACCGCGCCGCCCGATGCCGTTCCGCGCGCGAGCGTCGAAGCCCGGTTCGTGGCGTTCTTCGCCTAGCCATGGTGGCCACACACAGCAACGGTAGGGGTTCTCGTGCGAACAAGAGCAATACACGTCGCCTGCAGCGCGGCGTGGAACGGCGCAGTGCCCGAAGGCATCGAGCCAAGCCATGCAGCGCTCGTCGAGTGACGAGGACATTTTCAGCTTCGAATAGCGGCGATCCCGCCGTTACGGCCGTTCGCCCAGCAATTGCGTCACGTCCTTGTCGATTTTCTTTGGACTGTCGCCGGGCGCATAGCGCTTCACAGGGCGCCCGTCGCTATCGACGAGGAATTTCGTGAAATTCCACTTGATCGCGTCTATTCCGAGGAAGCCGGACTGCTCGTTCTTGAGCCATCGGTATAGTGGGTGCGCGCCCGCCCCGTTGACTTCGATCTTCGCGAACATCGGAAACGACACGCCATAGGTCCGGGAGCAGAACGCCTTGATCTCTTCAGCGTCGCCGGGCTCCTGGTGGCCGAACTGATCGCACGGAAAGCCGAGCACCGCAAAGCCGCTGTCGCGATGCTGGCGCCACAGCGACTCGAGGCCCGTATACTGGGGCGTGAACCCGCACTTCGAGGCGACGTTGACGATCAGTAGCGTCTTGCCTTCGAACTCCCGCAGAGTCCGCTCACGGCCCTCGATGTCGGTCGCCGTAAAGTCGTAGACCGTCGTCATGTCAAGCTGTCATGCACCCCAAGCCGGTCAGCGTGCGCTCCGCGTCCGCGCGCGTTCGTGCTCTAGTTCGTCGAGCGCTTGCGACGCGCTTGTGATTCGACGACATGCGCGCGCCACGCGGCCATCTTGTCGGCGCTTTGCTCGTCATGAGGAACATAGATCACGACGCGCAGCGTTGGGCTACCCTCCGGCACGTAGGACGAATGCTCGAAGCCGACTCCGCCGAGATGCGGGTAGCGCCCCACGCCCTCCGAGCGGCTCATGACGTCCGGGCTGTTCCATAGTCGCCGGAAGATGGGGCTTCGCGCCGTGAGCTCCGCGATCAAGTCGGCGAACGCCGGATCCTCCGGCGTCTGGCTGTAGTCGACGCGAAACTTGGCAAGAACACGGCGCGCCATCGCTTCGTATTGCTCCGGGTCGGACTGGTAGGTCTCGTCCTCGATGAGCAGGATGCGGAGCAGATTGCGCTGCTCGGGCTTGAGCTTGTCGTAGTCGCGGAAGATCTTCGTGAGGTCGTTCCACGCGATCACGTCCCAGCGCGAAGTCATCGCGATCGCAGGCACTGCGATCGCCTGCAACATGCGAGCGATGGACGGGCTCACTTCCTCATTGCGGTTCCGGACCAGCGGCGCCGGGCGGTGTTGCACGAGCGTGAAAAGGTATTCGCGCTCGTCGGCAGACATGCGCAGAGCCGCGCAGATGCGCTCGAGAACGTCGGCTGACACGTGAATGTCGCGACCTTGCTCGAGCCACGTGTACCAAGTCACACTGACACCCGCGAGCGCCGCGATGTCTTCCCGGCGCAACCCCGGCGTGCGGCGCCGACCCGTGTCCGGCAAGCCGACCGCGAACGGCGACAGCCGCGCCCTGCAGCCCTTGAGAAAATCGGTCAGCTGACGGCGATGCGTTTCCATACCCTTGGTCTCCAACGGTAGCCCTGAGTGCTCCGGTCAACTGCGGTCCACAAGCCAGAGGGCGACCAGCGCGAGCGCTATGGCCGCTGCAACCACTCCGAGCCACACGAATTTCGTCGGCCGCGGCGCGCGCTCGGGCGGCGCCCCAGTAGCGGCCCAATGATCGCCGTTTCGAAGCGCGTAAGGAAGTCATCGGACGCCGGCACCGGGCATGCGGCTCGAGCTGCCGCCGCTCTTGGCGCGCTTCGCGCCGCTCCGCGAGCACGTCAACATCGTGACGGGCTTGAGCTCGGCGCCGCAGTCGGAGCATCACAGCGCGACGTCGCTGTGGCTGCATGGCGGTTCTCTCAGGAAAACCGAGGGGGCGGATGTCGAGAATGCGAAGACGCTCGACCAGCACATCGCCGACGTGATCGGCCAGGACACCGCGCTGCCGTCGCTCGAGCTCGGCATCGAGGATATGAGCGGTAGCCCAGGGTCCTGCGCGTTCGGATTCAGCTGTATATATATGAATACGTTGTCGTGGCGCACGCCGACGGCACCGCTGCCGATGGAGCTCAACCCGCAAACCGTGTTCGAGCGCCTGTTCGGCGACAGCGGCACGCCGGAGCAGCGCGCGGCGCGGTGGCGCGAGAAAGCGAGCATCTTGGATTCGGTGCTCGCCGCGACGCGGAGTCTTCATGCCGACTTGGGCCCCGCGGATCGGGTCACGATCGACGAGTATCTCGACAATATCCGCGAGGTCGAGCGACGCATCGCGATCGCCGGGGGGCCGCTCGATTCCGGCATCGACCTGCCGGCGGCGCCGACCGGCGTGCCGGTCTCATACGAAGAGCACGTGAGGCTCATGTATGACTTGGTCGCGCTTGCGTTCCGCGCTGACGCCACGCGCGTGTTCACGTTCATGAAGGGCGTCGAGGCAAGTCCGATCAACTACCCGCAGATCGGCGTTCCGGAGTCGCACCATATCGTCTCGCATCACGAGAACAAGCCCGAAGCGCAGCAGAAGTACGCGAAGATCAACGCCTATCACTTGGGGCTGTTCGCGGACTTCATCGAGCAACTCAGCGCGACGCCCGACGGGGACGGTTCGTTGCTCGATCACTCGCTGATCATGTACGGCAGCGGGATGGGCAACGGGAACGTGCACGACCACACGAAGCTGCCAATCATGCTCGTGGGCGGCGCGTCTGGTCGTATGAAGGGCGGGCGACACATCGCAACTCCCGATCCGACGCCGATTGCGAACCTCATCGCGGGCTTGGGCGAAGTAGCAGGCGTCGAGCTCGGCGAGCTCGAGCACAGCACGGGCCGCGTCGCGCTGTAGCGGCGCTCAACTCGTTAGCGATACACCGCGTACGCGCGCGCTTCAATGCTCACGCGCGGCACGCCGTTCGGCGGGCAACTCGGATCGTCGAACGCGCTGTGCGGCACGCCGGCGCGGCCCAAGTTGTCATACCCGCGAAAGAGCAGGACTTCGTCGAGCTGCATGTCGCGGAAATAGATCCAGCGATGAGCGGGGTTGTATCGCACGAGGAAGGCTTCGAGCTCCCACCACGTCGACGGATCGCCGTCGTCGTAAGCCCCGTCGGCCGGGACGAGATCCTGCGGTGCGACCGTGCGCGCGTCGCAGACGGCGAGCGGCACGTCTTGCGGCGGCTCGGACAGCACGCGCCAGATGTTGTAGCCGACCAACCGCTGGCCGGGCTCGAGCTTCACACCCGGCGCGCCGAACACGTTGTCGACCAAGCCCGGTGACGTATTCGGCGTGAAGTCGATGTGCGGGAAGCGCGCGGGCTGCGTGTTCATGCCCTTTTGTAGAGCGGCGAGCGCTCCGTATAACGTACGAGACCTCCTCCGCCGAGCACGACGACTTCGTGGGCGCCGGTGAGCTCGCGAATGAGCCGTCGGATCTCGGGCAGATAGTTTCTGCGCACGTCCTCAGGATCGCGAAAGTCGCGAACCGCGGTCACGTGGCGCGCGATCGTCAGGCCTTCGCGGTCGAGCGACGGCGGTTCCCGCATCGCGCGTGCATTGGAAATCTTCACGGCGTGCGCGTCGAAACGCAGATTGTCGCGGCCGTGATCCTGCGCATGAAACTTCGGCCGCCAATTCATCGCGCCGACGTAGTTGATGGTCGCCTCGACGCGCTCGGCTTCGCTCGGCGCCCGTTGCGTTGCTAGTCGCGATTTGACGCTCATGATCCCCTCCTAGTCATCGTTCTCGAACAGCTCGTCGTAGTCTTGGTCGTTCTCGGTGCACACGTACTCGCCGATCTCCCACTCGGGGTGCAGCGTCAGGGGGCCGGCATATCGAAGCGGCGCCGCGAACACGTCCGGATCCTCGACGATCGCCTCGTACTCGATAGTCTCGTGTGTGGCGCGCCGGTAGCGCTCGGTCACGCGCAAATTCTCCGTGTGACGATGGCCTGCGATCACCGTCTTGTCGTTGAATCCGCGGACGTCGACGACCAACGTGTCGCCCTCCCAGCGCGCCATGGAGTGCCCCATGTAGGCGGGCGGCAGGTAATCCGCGTGTTCCCGCCCGATCGGCACGATGCGGAACAAGTGATACGCCTCGTACATGATCGCGACGACGTCGGGCCGGTGCACGATCTGCAGCGGGAACGGCATCATCGTCGCCGCCGGCACGCCCGGCGGCAGGCAACTCACGCCGTTGCCGAGATCGCCTTCGACGGTCTCGATCCGATACGCCTCGGCGCCGGGCACGAGCTCGACGGCGCCGACGAGACGCAAATCACGCCCGCCGAGGTAGACGCCCGACAAGTCGGGATTGCCGTCGGGCAAGCGCGGAACCGGGGGAGCGGCCGCCGCAGACGAATCGCTCGCAGGCGCACGCGGCGGCGTGCCGGCCACGGTGACGGTGACTGATTGCGTTATCGCCCCTTCGGCGCCGGTCGCCGTCAGGGTGTAGCTCGTCGTGACCGCCGGCGTGACCGTGTAGGACCCGCGCGTCGCGACGCGTCCCACGTCGGGATCGATGAAGAGCGAATACGTGTTGAGCGCCTCCCAGCGCAGCTCTACCGATTCCCCGGGTTCGATCGCGTCGGGCTCGACCGTCAACGAGCGGATGATGGCGGGCGGCGCCGGCGGCGGTCGGCCCGGGAACCCGGCGGGCGGCGGTGCTTGCGCCGCAGCCGGGATCGCGAAGGCCGCTAGCGTCGGCAGCAGCAACGGCCGATGCGACATTCGGCCAGCCTCAAACCCGCGAGGAGACGCGGTGCTTCGTCCCGTCGGCGAGCTCGATCGTGACCGCGCGCATCATACGTGCGCCCGACTTGGCTGGGACGCCTGTGACCGTGACTTCCATGCCCGCCGAGATCGCGTCGTGCCGCAATCCGTAACGGTTCAAGAGCGTCGGCGGGTCCATCTCCATGGTCCATTCGACGGCTTGCGCGTTTTCGTCGGTGACGGTGAACGTCATGAGCACGTGCGGATTGGCCCACTCGACGGTCGTGACGACGCCAGTGAGAGTGATGACGTGGTCGCCATCGTAGCGTGCCCACGAATGATGCGCATGTGCCGGGGTTGCGGCGAGACACGCGACGATCGCGACAGCAGAGCTCGGCATGAGGGCGCGAAGCATCATCGGCGCACGCCTGCGCGCCGAGCCCGGGCGGACTTCCGCGGCGCGCGCGCGGCGGGCGTTTTGGCAACCGGCTTCGAGAGGCGGCGAATTCTTGGGTGGTAGGAGTGCGCTTCGGCCTTCGCCTTGAGCTCGAAGAGCGCATCGTTCAAGCGCTCGAGGGCCCGTACGTCGAATCCCTCGAGCAATTCCCGTTCGAGCTGGATCGCGATTTCGGTCGCTTTCGTGAACAGGCGCTCGCCTGCGCTCGTGAGCTCGATGCGCAGGATCCGGTTGTTATTCGAATCGGGTCGCCGGACGATAGCCCGCGTCTTCTCGAGCGGCGAAATCAGCTCCGTCATCGATTGCGGCAGCACGCCCATTGCGCGCGCGAGCTCGGCGGCGGAGGTCGCCTGCCCGAACTTCACGAGGAACAGAATGAAGTACTGGCTGGGCGTCACATCCACTTCGGCCAGCGCCACTTCCACGCAGCTGCGCACTGCGAGCTCCGTTTGCTTGAGCAAGTAGACGGTGCTTACCGGATGCCTTTCCATGCGAAGCCCTTGTCAATATTTCGGCTTCCTTATATAAGGTAACCGACGATAAAGAATGCAGCTCTGCGGTGCCCTTTGCAACCGGGCGCAAGTCGACCGGTGGGAAGTGTGGCTTCGCAGGCTGCGCTGCCGCACACATCGTATTAGGACTACGCAGGGGGAGCAAACATACGATGATTCGCAAAATATTCGCCGTCGCCGCGTTCCTGTCGCCTGTCGTGACGGCCCAGTCGCAAAGCGCGTCGGCCGATCCGACCGAGTGGCCGACGTATAACCACGATTTGGCCGGCACCCGCTACTCGCCGCTCGCTGAGATCGATACGACGAACGTCGCCGATCTCGCGGTAGCTTGGACCTATCGACCTGCGGCGACCGGTGGCCGCGCTTCGGCACAAACCGTTCCCATCGTGGCAGCTGGCCGCATGTACTTGACTGCCGGCAATCGCGTCGTCGCGATCGAGCCGGAGACCGGGAAGGAGATTTGGCGTCACGAGCTCGCGAGCGGCGCGCCCTCGCAACGCGGCGTCGTGTTTTGGGCCGGCACGGAGGAGCTTGCGCCGCGGATTTTGTTCACGTCGGGCCCCTTGCTGATCGCGATCGACGCTGCGACCGGCGAAAGGGTGGGCGAGTTCGGCGTCAACGGCGAAGTCGACATGACGGTAGGGTACGGCGGAGTCCCCACGATTTACCGGGACATCGTGCTCGTAGGAGCCCAGACGGGCGAATACGTGCCGACGGGCGCACCCGGCGACTCGCGCGCATACGATGCGCGCACCGGCAGAAAGCTCTGGGAATTCCATTCGGTGCCGCGTCCGGGCGAGGTCGGTCACGATACCTGGGAGGGCGACAGTTGGCAGGGGCGTTCGGGCGTCAACGTGTGGGGATTTCAAATGACCGTGGACGAGGAGCGCGGGCTCGTCTACATGCCGTTCGGGGCGCCGACCGATACCTACTATGGCGGCGATCGCGGCGGCGGCAACTTGTTCGCGAACTCGGTCGTCGCAATCGATGCGCTGACCGGCGCGTACCGCTGGCATTTTCAGACGATCCACCACGACATTTGGGATTACGATTTGCCGCCGGCGCCCGGGTTGATCGACATCGTGCGCGACGGCGAGCGCATTCCGATCCTCGCGCAGACCGGCAAGCATAGCTTGATGTTCATATTGAATCGCGTGACCGGCGAGTCGATTTTCGGCGTCGAGGAGCGTCCGGTTCCGCAGAGTGAGGTTCCCGGAGAGAAGACGTCGCCGACGCAGCCGTTTCCGGTCAAGCCGCCGCCGCTTGCGCGCTCGACGTTCTCGGCCGACGACATCGTGACGGCCGACGACACCGCGCCCGCGCATGCCGAAGCGTGCCGCGAGCTCTATGAGCGCAGCGGCGGATTCATCACGGCAGGCATGTACACCCCGTGGCCGTACCGCGCCGACGGCGCACCCCCCCGCAGCACGATTCAATTCCCCGGCGCAACCGGTGGCACGAACTGGGGCGGCACGGCCTCGGATCCCATCTCCGGGTACGTCTATACGTTCACGCACGACGGCGCGTCGATCGGCTGGATGCAGACGGCGCCCGAAGGCTACCGCGATGCGTTGACGCGCGAGCCCGCCGGCGGCCTCTACATCCGCGGCAGCGCGTCGGGGCCGGGGCCTTACGGCAGGTTCGCGGCGCCGGCGGTGGACGAGCAAGGCCGGACGCTCGGCTTGTGGCCGTGCCAGAAGCCGCCTTGGGGACAACTCCATGCCGTCGATGCGAATACCGGCGAGATTGTCTGGCAGAAGACCGTCGGCATCACGGCCGCTCTGCCGCCCGAAAAGCAGCACACGGGTCGCGCGGGATTCCCCGGACCGACGGTGACCGCGGGCGGGCTCGTGTTCCTCGGCGCGACGGACGATGCGCGTTTTCGCGCGTTCGATGCGAAGACGGGCGCAGAGATTTGGACAGCGATGCTCGACTATTCGGGCAACTCGAACCCGATCACGTATCGAGGAAAGGACGGCAAGCAATACGTTGCGATCATGGCGGGCGGGGCCGCGGCGCCCGGCGCGCCGCCAGACGGCCAGGCGCTCGTGGTGTTCTCGTTGCCCTAGGGCATGCGTTGGCGCGCGCGCTGACCCGTGAGCTCGTCCGGTCTGTTCGGATGGATGAGGGAAGGCACGCCTGCCGCGCGGCGCGCGCTCTTGGCGGCGTCGCTCGGTTGGGCGCTCGACGCTTTCGACGTCATGCTGTATGCGCTCGTGCTGAGCGCGCTGCTTGTGGATCTATCGATCTCAACGGCCACGGCGGGCCTGTTGGGCTCACTGACGCTCGTCGCATCAGGAATCGGCGGGGTGGCTTTCGGTTTCCTCGCCGATCGCTTCGGCCGGCGTCCGGCCATGATCGGAAGCATCGTCGTGTACTCGGTATTCACGGCGGCGTGTGGACTGGCCCAGAGCGTCTGGCAGCTCGGCCTGTTCCGTTTCCTGCTCGGGTTGGGCATGGGCGGCGAGTGGACCGCCGGTGCAGCGATGGTTTCCGAGACGTGGCCGGATCGGCATCGGGGCAAGGCGATTGCACTCATGCAGAGCGCTTGGGCGGTCGGTTACGCAGTGGCGGCTCTGACCGTCGCGTTTGTGCTGCCGAGTTTCGGTTGGCGCGCCGTTTTCTTCGTCGGACTACTGCCGGCGCTCTTGACGCTATGGATTCGGCGCGAGGTCAAGGAATCGAATGTCTGGTTGCGATCGAAGGAGGCGAGGCCGGACGTTGCGAGGACCACAGTGCGTGACGTATTTCAGGGACGGTTCGCGCGCACGACCGCTCTCTTGACGATCCTGAGCACGGCGACGATTTTTGCGTATTGGGGCTTGAATCTGTGGGTGCCTGCGTTTCTCTCGCTGCCCGCCGAGCGCGGCGGGCTCGGGCTCGGCCCCGCGTTGGTCACCATTCTGGTGGTCACGATGCAGATCGGCACGTTCTGCGGATACGTATCTTTCGGCTACGTCGCCGACGCGGTCGGACGGCGCCGGGCATTCGTGTCCTACATATTGTTGGCGGCGGCGTTGACGCTCGTTTACAGCTCGATCGAGAACCCATGGTTGCTGCTGATCGTCGGGCCGCTAGTGGCGTTTTTCGGCACGGGATTCTTCTCGGGCTTCGGGGTGGTAACCGCGGAAATCTATCCGACCTCGGTTCGGGCCGTCGCTCAGGGGTTCACGTTCAACGTCGGCCGCTTCGGCAGCGCCGCCGCGCCTTTCGTGGTTGGCTCGCTGGCGCAGACGCAAGGATTCGGCTTTGCGTTCGCAATGCTGGCCGGCGCACTGCTGATCGGGGCGGCGACTTGGATTTGGCTTCCCGAGACGCGGGGGCGCAGCATCGCCTAACGACTCGGCCACTTCGCGATCCCTTGCCAAGGATTCGGCGTTTCTCGATGCGGTGGACAGCTTGGAGACCGTGCCTGATGCACGCACTCTCGTCGATTGCCTCATCGCGCCCGCTCGTCCCTGAATTGACCCGCGGGGTATCGACGCGCTTACGGTTGCCGCTCGACCAGCTCCACGAGCATGTTGTTCGGATCTCGCACGAGCGAGATCTTGAGCCCCGGCGCGACCTCGACCGGCACGCCGCCGGTCGTCACCGCGGGGACGCCCGCATCCTTGAGCCTTTTTGTGAGCGCCGTGACGTCGCGGACGAGGAGCTGCAGGATTGCCGTGCCCGGATCCTGCGTGCGGCCGCTCAACTCTTTGCGTGCGATGTCCTTGAACTCGATGAGCACGAACGGCACGCTCGTGCCCGGGAGCGTCGCCGTGCTCTGTCGGAAGCTCGCGCCGGGCGCGCCCGCGGTCGACGCCATCTGTTGATTCGAGTTGAAGGCGGCACCGAGCGTGAAATCGAAGCCGAGCAGCTCGTTGTAGAACTTCACGCTCTCGTCGCTGTCTCTGACGGTCGCCTCGAAGGCCGCGCCGCTCACGACTGGCGCGGTGCCCGCCGGCGGCGAGGTGGCTTCGAGCAGCTCCACGACGAAGCCGTCTGGGTCTTGCAGGAATACGGCGTGCAGCGTGCCGTTCGGCGTCTCGATCGTCACGGGTTTGCCTCCGGCCGTCAGCACGTTCACGCCCGGCACCTTCTCGATCTTGGCGAACAGCGCATCCAAGTCGCGCACGCGCAGCGCTATGTTGGCGGCGCCGGGGTCGACGAAATGCGGGCGCTGCGGCTCGCGGTCGATGTTCTCGTACTCGATGAGCTCGATGCCGAGCGGGAGGCCCGGCACGCGGAGCGCGATGTATCCGGACTGCCCGCCCTCAGTCCCGCCGAGCGTTTCGATGGCGGCGTTCGGCGCGCTCGGCTGGCTCGCGTAGACCTCGAGCCCGAGCACGTCGCGGTACAAGGCGAGCGACGCGTCGAGATCGGCGACGATGTGCGCGAAATTGCCGACGCCGATGATCTCGCCCGGCGGCGCGGCGGGCTGCGGCGGTTGAGCGCGGAGCGGCACTGCGGCCGCGAGCAAAGCTGCACCGAGAAAGGCGCCGGCGAAGCGGATCATGGGCGACCTCCGTTGTTGTCGGGTGTCGTCCACGTTTGACGGATCTCCCCGGTTTGCCTGGAAATATTACACCGGAGCGCTATGCGAGTCGCCAGCGACCTCGGGGCGGCATATCATCTGTTTGAGTTCGTTAGATCGGGTGCGCTCATGTCGACACGCTTGTTTGCGATTGC
>DATCIQ010000460.1:0-4823 GCA_036507635.1 Gammaproteobacteria bacterium | reverse complement strand
CCCGCGGAAGCGGATAACATCGTCGCGGTCGGGCGTTGCGTGGACGGGGACACATACGCGTTGTCGGCCGTCCGCGTCATGGGGCCGTGCATCGCGATGGGAACCGCGGCCGCCCATGCGCTCGATCTGGCGGGCGACGGTCCGGTCATGCAAGTGGATATGAAAGAGCTACAACGACGTTTACACGACAACTTGGAGCGAACCGACTGACTCGCGAACCGCTCGAGCAGTCATCACGAGGGGAAGCACATTGAGTACGACAACAGGAATGAGCGGCGCGTCCGCTTCCGACAAGCTGCTCGACAATCCGACGTACAAGGGATACGTCGTCGTCGTGCTCGTGCTCGGCTACATCTTCAACGTCATCGACCGCGGCGTGCTCGGCGTGCTCGTCGAGCCGATCAAGGCCGAGTTGCAGATCAGCGATACCGCGATGGGATTGTTGACCGGACTTTCGTTCGCTCTCTTCTACTCGATCATGGGTGTGCCGATCGCCCGGCTCGCGGACCGATGGAGCCGGGTCAACGTGCTTGCGCTTGCGATCATGTTGTGGAGCGTTGCGACGGCCCTGTGTGGAGTGGCCTGGAATTATCTGACGCTATTTGCCGCGCGCAGCGCCACAGGCGTCGGCGAAGCCGGCGGCTCCCCGCCATCGCATGCGCTGATTTCCGACTATTTCCCCATGTCGCAACGCGCGACGGCGCTCGCGGTCTACGCGATGTCCGTGCCCATAGGCACGTCGATCGGCAACTTCGTCTCGGGCTGGGGCAACGTTTATTTCGGCTGGCGTGAGACGTTCATGCTCGTCGGGTTACCGGGCCTGCTGGTTGCGCTGCTCGTATGGCTCACCGTCAAGGAGCCGCCGCGCGGCTACTCCGACGGTCCCAGCGCCCGGCCCAGGCAGACGCCGCCGTTCTTGGACGTATTCCGCTTCCTGCTGACGCGCCGGTCGTTCATGCACATGTCGCTCGCGGCCGCCCTGCACTCCGTCGTCTGGTATGCGGGCAGCAATTGGAACGCGGCGTTCTTCATACGCTCGCACGACATGAATACGGGCATTGCCGGCAATTACCTCGCCGTCTTCGCGCTGATCGGCGCGATTGGCAGCTTCACGGGTGGATTCCTGGCCGACCGAGTCAGCGCGCGAAACGACGACAAGCGGTGGTACATGTGGGTGCCCGGCATCGCCTGTCTGATCATGGTGCCGTTTCAGTTCTTCTCCTACTTGTCGCCGAACCTCGCGATAGTGGTACCGGCCTTCTCGATCATGGTCGTGCTGGCGTCGATGTTCTTCGGCCCGTCGTTCGCGGTCGCGCAGTCGATTGCGACGGTGCGCATGCGCGCGGTCTCGACGTCGGTGTTGCTGTTCATCCAAACGATCATCGGGTTGAGCGCTGGCCCGTTCTTGGTTGGCGTCTTCAGCGACCTGCTGGGGCCGAGGTTCGACACGGACTCGTTGCGCTTTGCGCTCGCGATCGTCGGACTCGCCAACGTTTGGGCGGCGCTGCACTACTTCTTGGGTGCGCGCACGTATCGCGAGGACCTTGCGGAGACGGCCAAGCTCAACGCGGCCGGGGCGTAGACCTACGACCCGCGCAGAGTCGTCACGGGGGACTCATTGACGACGTGGCGGACGGCAATGGTGCCGCTCACCCCCACGATCACCGCGCCCGCGATCAGGCCCGTCAACCACAGGCCCGGGCCCGGCACGTAGTCGAGCTCGAAAACCTGTGTCGCGATCGTGTAGCCGATGAGCCCTGCGCCGACGGCGCCGAGCGTGCCTGCGAGCAGCCCGAGCGCCGTGAACTCGGCGGCCACGCCTTGCAGCACGACGGACCGCTTGGCGCCGAGCGTCCGCAGCACTGCGCTCTCGAACAGGCGCTCGTCGCGCGTCGCCTGGATGGCCGCGAGCAGCACCATGAGCCCGGCCGCGAGCGTGAACAGGAATACGTACTGGACGGCGAGCGCCGCGCGGCTCATGGCCGTACGCACTTGGTCGAGGACTGCGTCGATGTCGATGACGGACACGCCGGGATACGCGCGCACGATATCCAGAGTGACGGCGCGTTGCTCCGGCTCGACGTGAAAGCTCGTGATGTACGTGTGCGCATACGATTCGACGAGACCCGGATTGACGACCATGAAGAAGTTGGGACGGAACGAATCCCATTGCACGCGCCGCACGCTCGTTATCCTGACCGTGAGGTCTTGCCCGCCGATCGAGTAGGTGAGCTCGTCGCCGAGCTCAAGGCCGGTTCGCGCGAGCCACGTTTCCTCGATCGAAAGCTGCGGGTCGGTATCCCCGGCGTCCCACCATTCGCCGGCGATGACTTCGTTGTCGGCATTGAGCGTCGCCGACCAAGTCAAATTGATCTCGTCGTCGAGCTCATCGCGCGCGCGCTCGTCGCGCGCCTCGAAGTCGGCGACGTCTCGGCCGTTCACGCGGCCGATGCGACCGCGCACGAGCGGCGTGAACTGCGGCTTTGCGATGCCGCGCGCTTCGACCAGCTCGCCGATACCGGCGATCTCATCGCGTTGCACGTTGATCAAGAATCGATTCGCTGCTTCCGTCGGAATGATCTCCTGCCATTCGACCATGAGCTCGGTCCGCACGAGCGTCAGCAGCAACAGCACCATGAGACCGAGGCCGAAGGCGACGACTTGCACGCTGCTTTCGCGTCCCCGGCGCGCGACGTTCGCGATGCCGTATCGCCATGCGATCCCGACGCCGCCGCGCAACTGTTGTAGCGCAAGGACCAGCACGCGGCCGGCCCCGTACAAGATCGCGAGGGTTGCGACGGCGCCCACGAGCACGTAGACGATGAGCGTGAGATCGCGAAACATCCCGTACAACATCGCGGCAACGGCGCCGGCGGCGACGCCGTAGATCGTGAGATGCTTGAGCGGCGGCGGATCGAGATCCTGCCGCAGAACGCGCGCCGGCGGGACGCCGCCGAGCTCAAGCAGCGGCGGCAGCGCGAATCCCACCGCCACCACGAGCGCGGTCACGGGGCCGAGGATGACGCCGCGCGGACTCGGCGGCGGCAGATTGGCTTCGACGAGATCCGCGAGCAGCCAAGTCAGCCCGAATTGCGCCACGAAGCCGATGAGGCTGCCGAGCACCGCGGCGGCCGCTACGAGCATGAGCAACTGCAACAGGTTGAGCATGAGCACGTCGCGATGGCGCGCGCCGATGCATTTCATGAGCGCGACGCCGTCGAGACGGCGCGCGACGAAGCGCCGCGCGGCCATGGCCACTGCGACGCCGCCGAGCAACACGCTCACGAGGGCAGCGAGCACGAGAAACTGCTCCGCTCGGCGTATCGACGCCCGCACTTCGGGCCGTCCGTCGCGATAGTCCTCGAGGTCTTGCTCCGCGTTGAGCAGCGGCTCGAGCTCGCTGCGAAAGCGCCGCAGCGGAATCTCGTTACCCGCGAACAGCAGCGCGTACTCGGCCAGACTGCCGGGCCGCAAAAGGTCGGTGGCGGCGATGTCCTCGATATTGAGCAGCACGGTCGGCGCGATCTCCATGAAGCGCCAACCCTCGTCCGGCCGAAACTCCAAAGTCTGCGTGATGCGCATCCGCGAACGGCCGACCTCGAGCTCGTCGCCGACGTCGAGCCCGAGGCGCGCGAGCAGGCTCGGTTCCGCCCATACTTCGCCGCGTGCCGGAGCGCCCACTAATGCACGCGGCGCTCCGGACAGCACGTCGGCGACGCGCACTTCCCCGCGTAACGGATAGGCGGCCGAGACCCCGCGCACGTCCGCGAGCGAGCTCGCGTCGCCGGCGACGACGACGCTGCGAAATTGAATGATGTCGGCCGTGGCCAAGTCGTGCTCGGCGGCGAGCGCGGCAAACTCGTCGGGCAAGGGATTCACGGATTCGAGCCGCAGGTCTGCGGCCAACGCCTCGCCGGCCTGTTGACTCACGGCTTGCTTCACGCGATCGGTAAAGAACGTCACGGCGCTCATCGCGGCCACGGAAACGACCAATGCCGCGAGCAAGACGACGACCTCACCCGAACGCCAGTCGCGAGCGAGCAACCGCCCTGCCAAGCCCCAAGACACGCCGCTCATTCGCCGCTCTCCGGCACACCGAAACCGGCGGCCGGCACTGCGGCTGCAAACACTGCGGCTATGCGATTCATGACGGTGGAGGATTATAGTACGCCGATTCCTCCTACCCACCCCGCAACGCTATCTCAATGACCGAAACTGTACCGGCGGCGGCGATCCTCAAACGGAACTACTTGTTTCGGGGGCTGCCCGAAACTACGATCGAGCGTGTCGCCGCGCTCGCCGTGCGGCGCCACTACATCAAGGGCGAAGTCATTTTCGCGCAGGTCGATCGGGGCGATGCTTTGTACTCCGTCGCGTCGGGCCGCGTGCGAATCAGCGCGACGGGCGCCGGCGGGCAGGAAGTCTTTTTGAGCATCATGGAGCCCGGCGATACGTTCGGCGAGATCGCGGTCATGGACGGGCTGCCGCGCACGGCAGGGGCAACCGCGCTCGAGGCGACGCGATTACTCGTCATCAACCACTTGGACTTCTTGCGTCTGCTGGAGCAGGAGCCGCGTCTCGCGACTCACCTATTGAAGCTCATGTGCACGCGTTTGCGTTGGACGAGCGAGCTCGTCGAGGAATCGGCTTTTCTCGCCGGGCCCGCGCGCCTTGCCAAACGCCTACTCGTGCTCGCGTCCCTGCACGGTCGACCGACCCAACCGAGCCAGCTCGAGCTGCGCATTTCCCAGGCGGAGCTCGCGCACTTTCTCGGCATCTCGCGGCAAATCGTGAATCAGCACCTGCGGGAATGGCAGAAGCAC
>DATCIQ010000459.1:0-7136 GCA_036507635.1 Gammaproteobacteria bacterium | reverse complement strand
CTGTCCATGAGCTCGCGCTTGCGCGCGAGGCTCTGCTCGAACGGCTGCACGAGCTTCACTTCCGTAAAGCCCCCGTAGAGCGGCTCCGTCAGGACCAGCGCAGACTGCGCGGCGACATACCGCGTGCGGTCCGTGCGCTCGATGCCGGCATCGGCGTCCGCGGCGACTATGCCTGCGAGCGCCTCGTGATAGCGCGTCTGATCGCCCTTCGCCTCGTACATCCCGGCGACTTTGAAGCGCGTCTCGACTGCGACTTCGACGGGCGCGGGGAACTCGCCGACGTAGCGCTCGTACACCGTGAGCGCTTCGTCCATGCTCTGTGCTTGCTCGTAGAGGTCGCCGGCGGCGAGCAATGCCTCACGGCGGAGCTCCGGATCCGCGGACTCCGCTGCGACGCGCTCGTACTCACCGGCGGCGAGCGTAAGCTCACCGTCCTCGCGGTAGACGAACGCGAGTTGCTTCGTGGCTTCCCGCTGCAACTCGTGGTCGGGAAAGGCGCTCCGAAAATCGTCGAGCACGGCGGCGGCGGCCGTCCAGTCCTGAAGCTGCATGAGCGCCGCCGCCGCGTCGTACTCCGCGGCCGGTCGGATCGCGGAAACGGGAGCCGTAGCTTTGATGCGCAGAAAATGGTCCGCGGCAGCGCGATAGTCCCCTGCTTGGTTGGCTTGCTCGCCCTGCTTGTAAATCGACGCGGCCAGATTGTCGACGAGTGCTTGCCGCGATGGGTCGTCCGGCGGGGTGAGCGCGAGCACCTGCGAGTAGCCCTGCTCCGCCGCCGGATAGTCGGCGAGCTCCAACGAGGAATGGGCGACGACCGTCCAGGCGGAGCTCTTGAGTGGCGTAGCGGCGGACGGGTAGCGCTCGATGAGCGTTCGGGCGGCGGCCGCAGCCGGCGCGAAATCGTTCATTGCATAGAGATCTTCGGCCGCCGCGCCGAGCACCGTCGCTGCATGCTCGTGCTCGGGGAAGGTGTCGGCGAACTTGAGCGAGCTCAAGACGGTCGCTCGTTTCGCCGCCGTTTCCTCCTCGGCGCTCGCCGTCCTCAAGTGCTCGCGGTGCGCGTAGATCGCGGCGTAGCCTGCCGCGGCTGCGCGCTCGTGCGGCGGATAATCGTAGGCCGTGCGCTCGTACTCGTGCGCCGCCTCGACATAGTCCTGGTTCTCGAGGTGCAGGTCCGCGAGCTGGTAGTTGATGTCCGGCGACTCCGCATCCAAAGGGAACGAAGCGAGAAACTCGCGATACCAGACCAAAGCCTCGGCGTAGTTGGTGGGCTTTCCCTCCGCCAGGCCCTCCTCCTGATAAAGGGCGTGGTAGTGATTCGCGAGGTCCTTGAGATTGGTCTTCAAGTAGCTCAATACGTCGGGCCGCTCGGCGGTATCGAAGTGCTGCCAGTACTCGCCCTGCAAACCGTACTGCGTCGCGAACTCCTTCTTCGCTTCCAGGACCAGTATGGGGAAGCCGCCCGCCTCATAAATGTCGATCACCCGCATGCTGAAGCCCGGCGAGCCTTGGTGAAACGGATACAACTCGACGAACGAGTCGTAGGTTTGCGCTGCGTCGTTGTAGCGCAGCCTGTCGAAGTAGAATTCACCGAGGTTCTTGTAGATCCGGTCCTCGAAGCTCCGGTGGCCGTAGGTCGAGTAGTACTCCGCGGGAACGTCCGGTCCGCCCAAGTTCGAGAAGCTCAGACTGATCACCCTAAACGTATCGGTCACGCGGCGTTCGTCGTCCTCCTCGTGCGTCGCGTCGAAGTCGTAGCCGATCGAAAGCTTGTGGTCGAGAAGCGCCATGTATTGGTGCAACGCTTCCTCGTAGAACTCCTGCTTGTAGAGCGTCCAGCCGTACTTGTACAACGCGAGCTCGTAGAATTCCGATTGCGGTCCCATCGCCGTGATCGACTGATACGCGCTCTCGGCCTCGCGGAACATGCGCCGCGTAAAGAAGTACTCGCCGCGCCTGAACTGCACTTCGTCGAGGTACTTCGAGTACCCGTACTCCGCGATCAGACGCTCCGTCACCTCCATGGCTTCCTCGGTGCGGCCGAGCTCGTCGTACGCGCGCGCCATCTGGTAGAGCACTTGATCGGCGCGCTCGTAGGAGGGGTATTCGATGAGCAGCCGCTGGTAGATCGCGATGGCTTCGAGAGGGCCGGCCTGCGCCGCACTCTCCGCCCCGGGGAGCCCGAGGTCGGGCGCCTCGGCCGGCGCAAATTGCTGTTGCTCCGTTGCGCGCCGCTCGAAATCCGCATCGGACTCGAGCTCAACCGCAATCTCGGTCGCCCCTGGCGGCGCAGTGTCGCGGCTGTCGTGCGGCGTGACACCCGTCTCGGGCGCCGGGAGCTCAACCCATCGGTCGCCGTCACCGGCGATCCCGAATTCCCTCTCGAGTTGCAGATCCGCCAGTCGCCGCATGGCTTCCGGCGTCATCGCACCCGTCGGGGTCTCCTCGAGAAAGCGCCGGTAGCTTTGCATCGCCAAGTCCAGCGTGTCTTGAACTTGCACTTCCGCGACGTCCGGCTGCACCGAGTGCAATTGGGCCAGCGTGCCGCGGTCCGGGGTGCCCGCGCAGCCGGCGGCGAGGATCGGCGCCAACGCCAAGATGATGCGACGGCCGCGCATCTACCTGCCTTCTCCGCTCGCCTGCGTCGCAGCGGTGGTCCCGGAGTCTACTCGCGCCTTCGTCGCGCGATCGTAGCTATCGGCTAACGCGTAGCGCGCCTGGTCCTGGTATGTTTCGAGCCGCTCGCGCCGCGCGGTCAGCTCATCGATCGCGACGATCTCGAGCAGATGTCCCTGCCGCGCCATGAGCATATTGACCTCGTCGAGGGCGTTGCCGACGCGCCTGCGCAGGCGCGAGATCGGCGTTTCGTACCCCTCGTAGCTGTGCACGGCCGCCTGTCTCGTCCTGACGAACGCCTCGTACTGTGTGCTCAACACTTGGATCGCCTCGGCGAGCTCCTCTAGATGCCGCGCGAACTCCCCGAGCCGCTCGTGGTACTCCGTGCGCAACGCAAAGGTCAACAAGCCTTGGAGACGCCGAATTCGCTGCCGCAATACCTCCGCCTCGCTCGTGTCGACGCCCTCCAACCGGCTCGCGAGCTCCGCCAACCGCTCGGCGGTGAGCCGCTCGTCGGCGGTGGCTAGAAACTCGGGCTGCGGCGCAACCAGCATGTGTTGCAGGCGCTCATCGAGGAGCCGGTGTTGCTCGAGCCGCAGCCGCATTCTCGAATCGAGCTCTCGGAACTCCCAGTCGACGTCGAGAAGCACCGGCCCGTAGTATTCGCTGCGCAAGCCGATCATGTCGTCGAAGGCGTCGAAGTTGACGAGCCAAGACGCGAGCTTCTTACGGAGATCTTCGAGATCGAGATAGTTTTGCAGCGCCGTCTGAAAGTCGTGCGACGCGGAGAGCTCCATCAAGTAGTACGTCTCGGGTGATTCGGGAAGCGAGCGCAAGCGAATGACCCAGTCGGTGTCCTGCTTGATCTCTTCGCGCACCAGCGCCGTCAGAAACTTGCCTTCCCTGATGCTCGCGATGGAGGCGTCCAACTTTTGGAGCTCGCCGCCGAACGATTCGAGCGTGGTTCCATAAATGAGCGCGGCCCGCCCATGAACGTCGAGCTGCCCGTAAGCGTACGGCAGCGCGAGCCTCGCTTCTTGGACGGCAGCGTCGGTCGCGTCGCGCTCGGCCAATAGGCTCCAAGGGACGACGGCTCGCTCGAAATCTTCGCCGGTGGCCGCCGCCCATCCGGACGCGAGCAGTGCCGTATTCGAGAACGGTCCCTCCAAGCGAACACGGTCGAAGAATCGCTGGGCCTCGCTGAACTGCTCCGACTCGACCAGCAGCGTGCCGAGAACCAGGTTGGACTTGTCGCGGATCGCGAGAACAGGTTCATCGGCGCTCTCGACTTGCCCGGCACGCTCGAGCTGCTCGAGCGCGTCTTGCCGCCGGCCGTCCTCGAGCAGCGCGATGCCGAGGTTGTACTCGGCAAAGCCATTCAAGCTTTCGGCCCCTTGCAGCCGCCGGAGGACCGCGACCGCGTCGGCGTGTCGCGCGAGACCCATGTAGACGTTCGCGCGCAAGAATTCCACGTCGTCCCTGATCTGCTCCGGCACTCTGCCTTGGATTCTTTCAAGCGCGTGCAGCGCATCCTCGAGCTGCCCCTTCTGAAAGTGAATACGCGCCAGACGGTAGGCGGCGTCATTCCGCACCGCTTCGTCCACGGCGCCTTCCAGCACCGCGGTGATCGCGCGCCCGGCGCGATGGTGCATTCGGTAGTTGAGCTCGAAGTCGCCGACTGAAAATTCCGCTTCGCGCAGATTGTGGTACAGCGAGTCGAGCGCCGGCTCGTCGACCGCGCGATGCTGGCCGAGCTCCGCGTCGAGCCGCTCGAGCGCCTCGAAGAAATGTCCCTGATGGGCATAGAAAATCGCTTCACCGAAGTAGAGGTCCCTGACAGTCCCCTCCGCGGACTCGTCATTAGAGAACGGCCCTGCCGCCGAGGAAGCGGCGAGGCCGAACACGATCACTCCGAAGAGCGTACTCGCGCGCATTACCAGTCGCCGAGCTCAATGGTCTCGGGTCCGGCAAGCGTGATGCCGAGCAGTTTCGGCTCGATGCCCTTGCTGAACGCAAAGTTCTCGGTGCGGCTGAAATCATTGCCGCCTTGCGTCTTGCCGCTGACCGAAACCTCGATCTCGTGCGCGCCGGTTGCGAGATTACCGGCGTAGATCCGCTGCACGCCGCCGTTCTGCAGCGCCTCGAGCTCTTTGAAGCCGTAGATGTAGTGCGTGGCAAGCCGGCCGTCGATGTTGATCTGCATCGCATCGACACGAAACTTTTCGCCTTCCGCGATGGAGACGAATACCGCCAAGTGCGTATTGGACGGATAGAGGAGCCTCTCCTCGAGGCGGCTCAGTTCGGCCGCGATGCCGAGCACGTCGGACTTGATCTCCTGCACTTGCTCGTCGAGGCTCCGCATCTCTTCGCTCGACGGGTTCTGCGCGCTGCCGTGCGGAGCCCAGCTCAGACACATTAATATGGAGAGCACGGTGGTCTTGAACAGTTTCTGCATTTCTAGATACCTATGGCTCGCATGGGAACGTTCGCTCGCCGCGGGCTCGGCAGGAGCCGAAGCAGGTCGGCTTACGGCACGGTCGCAAGTGTTCATGAAATGGGTGGGGCGAATGTGTGAACTACGCCTCAAAACCAGACCAGTCGAACAGGTCCAAACGTCGCTCTTTGGCGACACTCGTGAACCCGTCCTCGGAGATTGCCCACGACTTCGCCCAGCGCTACGCTCCGAAAGCCAATGCTTTCGAGATTACGCGGCGACTCAGAGTCGTCCGGCGAGAGTTTGCTTCGCTGCGAGACCTGCAACTCCGAAATCCCCGAGGCCCGACGCGATGCCCTCCCCGGCGTGTGCCGATGCTTGAGTTGCCAGACTTCGCTCGACAAGACAGAGGCCGGCCGCGAGGTCGGCTACAACCGTCGGGGCAACAAAGACAGTCAGCTCAGGCAGTCGGCGGGACTGCTTGAGGTCGTCCGAAACTTCCCCCACGCGTCGCCTGCAATTGGTTTAATCCACCAATTGTTGGCGATCCATGTTGTCTCTCGTAGCCATTTGGCGTCGATGATCTCCATAACTTATTGAAAGTTATGGCAGCCCCCACTTGGCATGACATTCGCAGTATTCGTCTCGAGAGAGTAAGGCTGCGTAGGACTGGAGCTCATCATGAACCTGTTTGGTGCCCTTCTGATCGTGCTGGCCGTGGGCCTCGGTTTGACCGTTCTTCTTCCTGTCGTCGGGATAGGCCTGGCCCTCGCGCTCGTCTTCGGCTGCTTCTTCATCTGGCTATTGCCGATATTGATCATCGCCGCTTCGGACAAGACCACGGGGGGCGAGAAGCTCGCCTGGATCCTCGCGATCATATTCCTGTCCTGGTTCGCCTGGATCTTCTACTTCCTGCTGGCCCCTCTCAAAGAACCGCGTGAACGCTATCGATACTATTAGCAGGCCCGCCCCATGAGCTCACAAGCAAATCCGATCGACAATGTGACAGCGAAGGTCATCGCGTGTCTCTTCATTCTCATCTGTCTTGCAATCGGCGCAGTCGGGTTGATACTGCCGATCATTCCCGGTTTGTTGTTCTTGGCGATTGCGGGCATAGTCGCCGCAAAGCATTCTCCAGCACTCGAGCGCGTGCTCAGGAGAAACCGAACGATGAGCGGCTACCTCGACAGCACCGACGGTTTTCTCGCGCTCACCTTGCCGAAGAAGATTCAGTTCGGCGCCCTCCTTTGCCTCAAGATGTTGATCGACGCTGTCGCATACGTCGTTTCCCTCGTAGCGAAGCTCGTGAGCCGTGAAGGGATCTCAACGAGTCGTCAGCGGTAGACCGCCCGCAACGTTGTCGTTCTCCGACGCCATCTGCCGAACGACCATGTCATATGACCGTAGATGAGTGTCACGCGTCTTTGAATACGTCGTTCAGCGCCACCTCGAATCCCGGCACGACCATGGAGACGAGCCGATCGCCGATCTCGTATCCTGCCGGCTCGCGGTAGCCGCGTGGACCGAGCGAAAAGACTTCTATCGATTTGAATCTCGGATCCACGATCCAGTATTCGCGCACGAGGCTCCGCGCGTAGAGTGCTTTCTTGAGGCCCTGGTCCCGCTTGGCCGTGCCAGGCGACAGGATCTCGACGACGAGATCCGGGGCGCCGATGATCTCGTCCTCCGTCACGATCCCCGCACGCTCGTTAGAGATGAACAGAATGTCCGGTTGCACGACGCTGCGCTCGTCGCCTTCACCGAGCACGACATCGAGCGGCGCATAGAGCATACGACCGCACGCGGTTATGCCGACGTGTTGCTCGAGCCGCAGCGCGATGTTCTTCGAAATAACCTGGTGGGCAACTGTGGGCGCGGGAACCATGTATAGATCGCCGTCGATGAGCTCGTGACGCTCGTCCGTCGACGCCGAGAGCGTCTTGTAGTCTTCGTACGTAAATGGGATATCGGGACGACTGATGCCCACGGTGATGGTCCGATGACTGCACGTCTTTTGAAGTTACGGCCTCGAGCGCGTGCCGTCAAACGGAGAAGCCAGCGTCATCGCCGAGTTTGGCGAGCTCTC
>DATCIQ010000458.1:0-2175 GCA_036507635.1 Gammaproteobacteria bacterium | reverse complement strand
CTTGAACATCCGCAACAGCGCGCACCGCACCGACACGGCGCCGCTCGATCCCGCGTGCGACTGCTATACGTGCAGAAACTACTCACGGGCGTATCTGCGCCACCTGCATCAGTGCAACGAGATCCTCGGGGCGCGGCTTGGCACGCTGCACAATTTGCACTTCTACCAGACGCTCATGCGTAAGCTCCGCGGGGGCATCGAGACCGGCACGCTCGCCTCGGTGGCCGCCGAAGTGCGCGCACAGGCGACCGAATCCGACCAAGCTATGCCATAATATGCGGCCAATTCGGGCGTGGCACATCGCAGGTCGACATGGATTCTCTTTTGAGCCTTTTCATAGACAGCGCGTGGGCGCAAATCGACGGCGGCACGGCGGGGAGCCTTTCGACGCTGTTGTTTCCGATCGCCCTCATCGTCGTCTTCTACCTCCTGTTGATTCGCCCGCAACAGAAGAAACAAAAAGACCATCGTCAAATGGTCGAAGCGGTCGGCGCCGGGGACGAAGTCGTCACGGGCGGCGGCATCATCGGTAAAGTGACCGAGGTCGGCGAGCAATTCTTGACCGTCGAGATCGGCGACGGCGTCTCGGTCAAGGTTCAGCGGCACACGATCGCCGCCGTGCTGCCTAAAGGCACCGTCAAGCACGCTTGACCCGTAGATGAATCGCTATCCGCGTTGGGTCAATTGGCTGGTGCTCGTCATCATGTTGCTCGGCACGCTCATCGCGCTGCCGAACGTGTTTCCCGACGACCCGGCCGTGCAAGTGTCGCGTCCCGACGGCGTGCCCGTCACGGCGACCGTGCTGACCGAGCTCGAGGCGACGCTGCGTGAGGCCGGCATCGGGTTCATTTCCTCGAGCATCGAAGAGAACACCGCACTGATCCGCTTCGTCGATTTCGACGTGCAAGTGCGCGCCAACGAGTTGCTCGGCGAGGCATTCCCCGCCTATACGGCCGCGCAGACGCTGGCGCCGCGCACACCCGCGTGGCTGCGCGCGCTCGGGTTGCGGCCGATGACTTTGGGGCTCGACCTGCGCGGCGGCATTCATTTCGTGTTCCAGGTGGATCTCGACGGCGCCATTCAGCAGTTCCTGAGAAGCTACGAAACCAGCCTGAGCACGCGTTTTCGAGCAGAGGACATACGTAATGTAATGGACATCGATGGCAGGACGCTGCTCGTCTCGGTTTACGATGCCGCAGAGCTCGATCGCGCCGAAGAGCTCATCCGCGAGCTCGACGACGACGGCTCGCTCGTCGATCGGATTCTCGTCACGCCTACTCAAATCGACGGCCGTGCGGGCTTCCGCGTCGCGCTCACGGAAGTCCTGTTACGCGAGCGGCAGGATTTCGCGATTGAGCAGAATACGGTGACGCTGCGCAATCGTGTCAACGAGCTCGGCGTATCGGAGCCGATCGTGCAGCGCCAGGGGCTCGACCGCATCCTGGTGCAGTTGCCCGGGATTCAAGACTCGGCGCAAGCGAAGCGCCTGCTCAACGCAACCGCGACGCTCGAGTACCGGCCTACCGATATGGAGAACGATGCCCGTGCCGCCGCCGAGCGTGGGCGGGCGCCGATCGGCAGCGAGCTCTTCTATGATCGCGACGGCCAGCCGATACTTCTGCGCCGCGAGGTCATCGTTACGGGCGACCAAGTGACGGATGCGACGCCCGGGTACAGCCAGGGCGTGCCGGCGGTGTTCGTCAACCTCAATCCGGCCGGCGCGCGGCGCATGCTCGATTTCACGTCGCAGAACATCGGGCGCTACATGGCCGTGCTCTTCATCGAGGAGAGGCTCGACATCAAGGAGCGAGACGGCGAGCAAGTCATCGATACGACGACGACGGAGACCGTGATCAGCAATGCAGTGATTCAAGGTGTCTTCTCGAATCGCTTCCAGACGAGCGGCTCGATGACGACTACGCAAGCGCAGGATCTCGCGCTGCTGCTACGCGCCGGCGCGCTTGCGACGCCGATCGTGCAAGTCGAGGAGCGCATCATCGGTCCGAGTTTGGGCCGCGACAACATCGAGAAGGGGTGGCGAGCGACGATCGTGGGCTACCTGCTGGTCGCGGCGTTCATGGTGGTCTATTACCGCGTGTTCGGCTTGATCGCGAACGCGGCGCTGATTGCGAATCTCATTTTGCTCGTCGCGCTCATGTCGTTGCTGCCGACGGC
>DATCIQ010000457.1:0-3606 GCA_036507635.1 Gammaproteobacteria bacterium | reverse complement strand
CGTTGCAGCCGCGATATTCGTTGCACGTTGCGCAACTGCACGGCGCTGAATCGCCAGCTCTCCGGGTCCACGCCTTGCGGGTCGAGCACGCCCTCCTCGACGAGGCTCACGATCCATTCGACGTGCACCGAGCATGCACGGCAGACGTCGCTCAAGCTCAACTCCGTGCGCTCGTCGAGCAACACGCCGCTCACGATTTCGCGTTTCGTCGCCATCTAGTCCCCCATCCCGACACGCGGATTGAACGCAAGCTTGTCTTGCATCTCGCGGTAGAACGCTTTCGCCTGCTCCGTGTCGGCGGGGGGCAGCACGATTTTCAGCACGACGTAGAGATCGCCGGGCGGGCTTGCCGGGATACCGCGGCCCTTCAAGCGCAGCTTGCGTCCGCCGGCCGAGCCCGCCGGGATCGTCAGGTCGACGACGCCACCCGGCGTGCGCACTTTGGCGCTACCGCCGAGCGCCGCCTCCCAAGGCGCGACCGGTAGATCCAAGTACAGATCGTTGCCTTCGAAGCGATAGAGCGCATGCGGTTTGAATTTGACTTCGAGGTAGAGATCGCCGCTGCCGCCTTGACCTACCCCGGGAGCGCCTTGCCCGGCGAGCCGGATCTGCTGCCCCGGCTTGATGCCTTTCGGGATCTTGACGTTGAGACTGCGCTCGCGCATCCGCACGTGCCCCTGCGCGTCGAGCTCCGGCACCTGCAACGTGATGACGCGTGTTGCGCCGTGGAAGGCATCTTCGACGTCGATCAAGACCTTGGCATGGTGGTCCTCGCCGCGGGCGTGAAATGCACGGGCTCCCGCGCGCGCGCCCGGAGAGCCGCCTCGGCCGAATAGGCTCTCGAAAAACTCGCTGAAAGCGGCGCTGTCGCCGGGCGTGAAGCCGCCCCCGCGAAACTCGAATCCGGAGTCCCAATCGGGCGGCGGCCTGAATTCCTGACCGCTCTTCCAGTTCGAGCCCAGCTGATCGTACGCAGCTCGCTTCTCGGGGTCTTTGAGGACCTCGTAGGCTTCACCGAGCTCCTTGAATCTCTCCTCGGCGCGGGCTTCCTTGCTGACGTCCGGGTGGTATTTACGCGCAAGCTTCCGATAAGCACGTTTGATGTCGTCCTGGGTCGCGTCGCGCTTGACGCCCATGATCTCGTAGTAGTCTTTGAACTCCATAAGCGCATATTAATGCACGGCTGCTTGGGCGCCGCTACACACGAAGGTTGATCTGCGCTAGTCTGTCTCGATGTGGCCGCGTGCGGCCGCAGTCGCCGGCTCAACGCCGGCAGGCCGATGTCGTCGTCCTCGACGCTGTGCGGGCTCGACGGCGAGCTCGCATTTGATACCGCTGCTCATGCGAAAATCCTCGCAAAGCGTGACGAATCGCCAATACAGCGGCTCGAGCGGCGGTGGCGCCGCGACCGCGAGATCACGGATGATTTGCTTCAAGTGCTCGATCGCCGCTTGCGCGAGATCGCTGAGCTCGAGCACCCGCGCCGCGCGGTCGACATGGCCGAGCTGGCCGAGTCGCGCCAAGTTCGCGGCTTTGAGCTGTAAGGCGACGAGCTCTTGTAGAGGCCCGTCGTGCAGGAGATCTGCCAATGCCTGCCGAACCAACGATGCATCGTCTTTTGAAGCCGAGAGCTCGGCCTCGGCCTCCGCCATTCCGCTCATGGGGTGTACTCCTAAACAATCGCTTTGAACACGGGCGGCGGGGTCGCCGCAGGAATGGCAGGCGTTATACGGGCTTGAGCGCCCGCACGGACGTGTCATACCGTGTCGCTACGTGGCGGCGACACCGGTGCGGCGAGGCGGAAAGCCTCGGCATGATGGGAACTAGCGGTCCGCTTCGGCTCTGATCACGCGGACCGAATACGAACGCGGCGTGTCGCAGCGAAGCACGCCGGTGAAGAGCGCAGCGAACGTCTCACGGCCGCGGCCCTTCGGATTGAGCGCGTCATAGTCGCGGCCGAAGGACTCATACGACCCGTACGCTTGCGCCCATTTGAAGTCGTAGGTCGCGTCGCTGCGTTCGCCGTAAGCCGGAAACAGAACCCAGTGCGCCGCATCGGAGCCCGAGCTTTCGGCGTGCTCGACCCACTCGTCGAGAGCAGCGAGCCCCTCGTCGATCGAAACCCCCGCCTCGAGCGTGCAGCTCGCAACGGTCAGCGGACCGAACGCGGACTGCGCCGGCGCCTTGACGGTGTGCAGGGTATAGTTCGTATTGGTCCCGCAGCTCATGACGCTGCCGAACACGGGTCCGAGCTCGGCGCCGTGCGTGAAGTAGTGGACCAAGCTCGCGCCCATCGTCGCGCCGTCCGGCCAAGCGCCCACCCACGCCAAATCGAAGTCGATCTCGTCGCTGTGCGAGAGCGGCGATAATGTGTATGCCGTATAGGGTGGCGCGTCGTAACGCTCCATCCAGGCGTTGAATCCTGTCGCCAGGCCTTCGAGATCCGCGGGACCTTTGCCCTCGGCATAGTGACACGTCAACACTTCGATCGGGGCCGGCGCCGCGACGTTCTGGCCGGCGGCGATGCCGGACGCTACTGTGCCAATAATGCCCGCAACGGCGCTCGCACGTCGTTCGCTCACACGCGACTGGCGGCGAGCGGCGCCGGTTGCGGCAAGCGGGAGAACGTGCGCACGAGCCACTGTTGAAAGTCGTCGAACACCGTGAAGAGCGCCGGCACGATGAACAGGCTCATGATGGTAGAGACCACGAGCCCCCCGATGACCGCAACACCCATCGGCGAGCGGAAGCTCGGGTCTCCGGCCCAGCCCATTGCGACCGGCGTCATGCCCGCGAGCATCGCGATCGACGTCATGACGATCGGCCGTGCGCGCTTCGAGCACGAATCGAGCAACGCGTCGAATCGCGACATGCCGTGATCGCGCTGCGCCATGATTGCGTACTCGACGAGCAGGATCGAGTTCTTCGAGACGATGCCCATGAGCATGAGCAAGCCGATCAGCGAGTTGATCGCGAGCCCATAGCCGCAGAGAAGCAGTGCAACCACGGCGCCCGCGGCCGACGGCGGCAGCGCGGACAGGATCGTGATCGGTTGGACGAACTTGTGAAACAGCATCACGAGCACGGCATAGATCGAGAGAATCCCGATCCCCATCGCGAGCGCGAATTGATCGAAGATCTCGGCAATCCAGCGCGCGTCGCCCGTGGCGAGATGCCGCACGCCCTCGGGCAGGTTCTGCATCGACGGCAGCCGCTCGACCTCATCGAGCGCGTCGCCGAGCGCGAGCCCGGCCAAGTCGGCGTCGATCGTGATGTTGCGGCTGCGGTCGACGCGCGTGATCTGGGCCGGCCCCGAGCCGAGCGATACGTCGGCCACGTTCATGAGCGCCACCGTGCCGCCGCTGCTCGGCACCGGCAGCAGGCGCAGGCGCTCGAGATCGCCGCGCGATGCATCGTTCAACCGCACGCGAATCGGAATCTGCCGGTTGTCGAGATTGAACTTGGCGAGGCCCGTTTCGACGTCGCCGCTCGTCGCGATGCGCGTGACGAGGCTCAAAATCTCCGTCGTGACGCCGAGCTCTGCCGCGCGGTCCGGCAGCGGGCGAATGACGATTTCCGGCTTCTGCAACGCCGCGCTGCTCGTGA
>DATCIQ010000456.1:0-5512 GCA_036507635.1 Gammaproteobacteria bacterium | reverse complement strand
ATCGCCGTGCAGGTGCGTGTTGATCACATACTTGATGGGCTCGTCCGAGAGCGTGCGGATCGCGGCGACGATCTTCTCCGTGAGCGGCGCGAACTGGTCGTCGACGAGCAGCACGCCGTCGTCGCCGACGGAGACCGCCATGTTGCCCCCGGCGCCGACGAGCATATAGACGTTGCCAGAGACGTGGTAAGGCTCGATCTCGACGGCCGAGAAATCCGTTTGCGGGCGCGCGGGCAGCGGCCCGAGCAGCAGGATCGCGCCCGCGAGCGCCGGCGCCGCCGTCCTACTCATGCCGGTTGCGCCTCACTCGCGGAAGTAATCGACGTTGGCGCCCTCGAGAAAGGGGTTCTCGCCGGGCAGGAAATGGGGGATCAGTTGCGCGCCGCCGAGCTCGACGAGCTCGCGCTCCTCGCACGGGTATTCGGGCATGACGCCGTTCGGGTCATACCGGAACGACATGTGCCGGACCAAGGGCTCGCTCAAGTAAATCGGATCGTCGAACACGGCGACCATGGTCAGCAAGTTTTCGCCGTGGCGCGTGAAGTACTCGGTGACCTTGATCTGATCGCTGTGGGGGACGCCGTTGCGGCGCACGTGGCCCTCCTTGACGTGACTCGTCGTGACGACGAGTGTGTTGTCCACCCATTCGCCCGTCGAGAATCCATACCACGTGTGCAATGCGTACTCGGGCGGGTGAGGGCGGCCGTCCATCCACACCGTGCGCAGGGCCTCGTTGGCCATGACGCGAAAAATGATGCGATCGGGTTCCTGCCGGATTTGCATCGGCGCGAGGCTGAACATTGCGTAACCGATCGAGTGCGGCCAGCATTGCCGCTGCTGCTGCACTTCGTCGATCGCGGGATCGTAGGCGTGCGCGCGCGACAGGGCTTCTTCGTTGAGCGGATAGAGGCTGTAATCGCCGAGCTCAGGCCCGCCCTCGGGTTGCTCCCACTCGTGACGAATGCGTTGCCAGAAGCCGGAGATGTCGACTTCGGCGCGGGCCGGCAGCGCGACGCTCAGGGCCGCGAGCGACGCGGCGACGCCCGCCAAGCTCCTATGGTCCGCTGATCGCATCGATGTCCTTCCTAGGGCTGCGCGACGTTGCCCGGCAATGATGAAGCGATCCCGCTGCGAGTTTCAAGACTCGGCGCGTGGGGAAACGAGCGGCAGCTTGAGGGCAACGACGAGCCCCGGCGAGTTGTCGCCGAGCGTGAGCACGCCGTCGTGCTGAAGTGCGACGGCGCGGACGAGGGCGAGGCCCAACCCGTTGCCCGGCCTCGAGCGTGCTTGATCGAGACGCGTGAAGCGGGCGAGCACGCGCTCGCGGTCGGCCACCGCGATGCCGGGGCCGGTGTCCGCGACGGTCACGCGCACGTCGCTCGAGTCTTTCGTGAGCCGCACGTCGATGCGCCCGCCGGCCGGCGTGTACTTGATGGCGTTGTCGAGCAGGTTCGTCATGGCTTGCGCAAGCAGCTCGCGATCGCCGAATACCAGCCCGCGCTCGACGCAATCGCAATGGAGCTTAAGCTCCGCTTCCTCGGCGGCGGCCCGATACAAGTCGCAGACATCGCGCACGATCTCGCTCAAGTTCACTTCCGCGAATGCGCTGCGATAGGCGCCCGACTCGACGCGCGCGATGCGCAGCAACGCGTTGAAAGTGCTGAGCAGCCCGTCGGCCTGGGCGAGGCACTCCTCTATGACCGCGCGGCTAGGCGTTTCCTCCGCGGCCAGCATCTCGAGACGGCTGCGCAACCGCGTCAGCGGGCCGCGCAGGTCGTGCGCGATGCTGTCGCCCACATGCCGCAATCCGGCGAGCAAGCTCTCGATCTGGTCGAGCATCGCGTTGACGTTGACCGCAAGCTCCTCGTGCTCGTCGTGGCTGCCGCTCGTCGGCACGCGCTTGCTCAGGTCGCCGCCGATGATCTCGCGTGTCGTACGGTTTAGCTGCGCAATGCGTTGCTGCGCGCTCCACCCGACCAGCACCCCGCCGATGAGCGCCAGAAACATCGTGAGCCCCACGCCCCAGGTCGCGGCGCGGCTGAACGTTTGATTGAGTTGCGCGAGCTCGCGCACCTCCCGGCCCACGAGCAGGCGGAAGCCGCTGTTGCCGACTCCCATGACGCGTGCGCGCACGGGAACCTCCATGTCCTGGGCATCCTTGTACACGAACTCGACGAGCTCCGCGGGGCGGTCGAACTCCGGCGGCCAGTAGCTCATGTTGCCCGCGAGCGGCCGCAAGCCTGCGTCGACGAGCAGATAGACGGATCGTTCTTGACCCGGCCGGCGGACTCGATCGCGGATGATCTCGACGAGGCCCACGAGTTGGCGGCGAGCATACTGCTCGCGCAAGCCCGTGATCTCCGCGTCGATGACCTCGTCGGTCTGCCGTTCGAGAAATCCCACGGTCGACCAATACATGAATGCGAACAGCGCGGCGACGGAAACGCCGAACAACGCCATATAGATGAGCGTCAACTGGAATACGCTGGTCCGTAAGAGCGCCGGTAGCCGCATCATTTAGTCTCGGCCGAAGCGTGAGCTATCCGTCGAGACGATATCCCGCGCCGCGCACGGTGTGTAGTAGCGGGCGATCGAAGCCTTTGTCGATCTTCGAGCGCAAGCGGCTGATATGGACGTCGATAACGTTGGTTTGCGGGTCGAAGTGGTAGTCCCAAACACCTTCGAGCAACATGGTGCGCGTCACGACCTGACCCGCGTGGCGCATGAGAAACTCGAGCAGCTGAAATTCGCGCGGTTGCAGATCGATCTGACGATCGCCGCGGTTGACCTCACGGCGCAGAAGATCCATGCGCAGATCGGCGACCTGCAGGACTGTTTTCGCGGCGACGCTGCTCGCGCCGGCGCGCCGCACCAAGGCTTCGAGGCGCGCGAGCAGCTCGCTGAACGCGAACGGTTTGACGAGGTAGTCGTCGCTGCCGGCGCGCAACCCGCTGACGCGGTCGTCGACTTCGCCGAGCGCGCTCAAGATGAGTGCCGGCGTGCTGTTGCTCGACGCGCGCAGCGTGCGAATGAGCGTTAAGCCGTCGACGCCGGGCAGCATCCGATCGACGATGAGCGCGTCGTACTTTTCCGTCGTTGCGAGGAACAGGCCGTCTTTGCCGTCATCGGCGTGATCGACGTTCCAGCCCGCTTGGCTCAGTCCCTTTTGAATGAACGAGGCGACGTCCCTGTCGTCCTCGATGATCAATACTCGCAACCCACCCCCGGAACGGCCCTTACGATGCCTGTTTGAGCTGCCGGGCCTCGTCGCGGCTCAGCTTGTAGATTCCGTTGATAGGGTACCGGAATCCCGCGATGCGTACCGAGTCGAATCGCGCGTAGATGCGGTGCGAAGTCGATTCGATCGCGATGACGTCCGCAAACGGCAAGTCGTGGCTCGGCGCCATGAGCTCTACCAAGTACGGCTGAAACGGCGTCGTCCAGAGGATCAGCGTATCGCGGTCGATGACGTCGAAGTCGTGGAGACGGCCGTACGTCCAGATGCTGCGCACCGACTCATAAGTCGCGGTCTCGCTCGCATCGATCGCATCCGTCGCGGCGTGCGCCATCGAACCGATGCTGAGCGCAAGCAATGTACCGAAAGCTAACCGTTTCATAACCCACCTCCGTTGAAGCATGGCTATAAGCTACTTGCGGCTACCTGAACGAAGCATTAACGATCGTTCAGGGCCCCGCCCAACATGAAAAATCCGTAGGGAAGCATTGAACTTACCGTAACGTGGCTGCACGTATCGTACCTCCTAAGTTCCACGCACTTGGATTACACGGAGAAACACCATGTTGCACGTCTCGTTAGACCGCGGCAGGCGGCGCACGTTGCAAATAGCGACCGCCGCCGTCGCCGCGACCGCTGTTTTGGCATTCGCGTTCACGAATCTCTCGACGGCGCAGGATCGTGTTGCCCCGTCGTTCGCCGGCCCGCCCTCGTTCGCGGACGTCGTCGACTACGTGAGCCCGGCCGTCGTCAATATCTCGGTGATGAAGGTGACGCAGACGATGCCGACGTCGGGCCTACGGCGGTTGCCGCCGCGCGGCGAGTCGCCGCTCGACGAATTCTTCGGTCAGTTCTTCGGTTCCCCGGGCGCACCGGATTTCCAAATGCCGCGTGAGCGCGAAGCGCTCGGATCGGGTTTCGTGATCGGGGACGACGGTTATGTCGCGACCAACCGGCACGTCATCGAAAGCGCCAGCGAAGTATTCGTCACGCTTCAATCCGGCGAGAAGCTGCCCGCGACGATCGTCGGGCAGGATCAGCAGACCGATCTCGCGTTGCTCAAGATCGATGCGCCGGCAGAACTGCCGACGTTGCGCTTCGGCGACTCCGATCGTGCGCGCGTCGGCGACTGGGTGCTTGCGATCGGCAATCCCTTCGGTCTCGGCGGCACCGCGACCGCCGGAATCATTTCCGCGCGCGGCCGCGATATCCAATCCGGAATTTACGACGACTACTTGCAGATCGACGCGCCGATCAACCAGGGAAATTCCGGCGGCCCCGTGTTCAATGCGGCGGGTGAGGTCATCGGCATCAACACCGCGATCTTCTCGCCGAACGGCGGCAATATCGGCATCGGTTTCGCGATTCCCTCGAATCAGGCCAGGGCCGTCATCGAGGAATTGAAGGAAAACGGCAGTGTCAGCCGCGGCTGGCTCGGCGTG
Source organism: Gammaproteobacteria bacterium (assembly GCA_036507635.1). Taxonomy (GTDB): domain Bacteria; phylum Pseudomonadota; class Gammaproteobacteria; order Steroidobacterales; family Rariloculaceae; genus DATBLZ01. Next base: position 835 of record DATCIQ010000456.1, on the reverse strand, counting down.
CAGATCCAGGATCTCGACGCGGACCTCGCCGAAGGCTTGGGGCTCGACGACACCGACGGCGCGCTCATCACGGACGTCGTGAGCGGCAGCCCCGCGCAACGCGCCGGCCTCGTGCCCGGTGACGTCGTCATGGAGTTCGACGGCAAGCCCGTGGACTCGACGAAAACGCTCGGCCGCTTCGTCGCCGAGCAAGACTCGGGCAGCCGCGTGTCGCTGACCGTCTGGCGCGACGGCCAGAGCGAAGAGATCGATGTTGAGCTCGGCGAGCTCGACAATCCCGCCAAGACGGCGCGCTTGTCTCCGGCTGCGTCGGACGTCGGCACGGACTTGGGCTTGGTCCTTCAAGACTTGACGCAATCCGCTCGCGACCAGCTCGGCCTCGATGCCGACACCGAAGGTGCCGTCGTCGCGCGCGTCGCGCCCGGCAGCACTGCCGCTCGCGAAGGGATCGAGCCCGGTGACGTCATTTTGCAAGTCAATCAGCAGCGCATCGACTCGGCCGCCGACGTGCTCGACGAGCTCGCGGCAGCGCGAGCCGAGGGGCGACGCGCTCTGTTGCTGGTCCGCCGCGGCGACGCGCAGCGCTTCGTCGCGCTCGATTTCGCCTAAGCGGCGGCGGGTATTGCGGCCCGCTACGGTTCCCCCCTTGCGCCCCGTTTCCTCCCCCGCGGGGCGCATTTTTTTTTGCTGCGATCGCGGCGCGACCCTCATTGTAGGAGCGGCCTCCGGCCGCGATTCTTCCTCTTCCCCCCGGCTGTCCCGCGCTGACAGTCATCGCGCCGGGCCGCTCGTGAAGGCGTTCGATGCGACACGCCGTGAATCCGTCCCTGGAGGC
>DATCIQ010000455.1:0-23594 GCA_036507635.1 Gammaproteobacteria bacterium | reverse complement strand
ATTTGCGCTTGCTCGGCCTGTGGCGACGCGTAGGCTTAAGCGCAGTTGCGGCGCCGACGGTGCCGCTCGCGGCAGCCGGCTTCGTCGTCGCGGCCGCGAGCGGCGTGTGCATGCTCACGACCAATGCCACGGAATACGCCGGCAATCCGTTCCTGCTCATCAAGTTCCCGGCGATCGCTCTCGGTCTCGCAAACGTCGCAGTCCTGCACCGGCTGCCGGCATGGGCGGCTCGGGACGCACGCGGGCCGTCGGCGCGCGAGCGCCGCCAGCTCGCCGTCGCGGGGGGCGCCTCGCTCGCCTGCTGGCTCACGGCCATCGCGGCCGGGCGCATGATCGGCTACTGGTGATCGGGCGACGCCGCGACGCCTAGCGCGAGGTCACGATCGGTGCGCTTGCGTTTGTTAGCCATCGTGCTAATACTTAGCCGAATTGCGAAGCAACAACGAGGTGCGGCCAATGGCAAAACCCATGACGTCGATGTGCATCTACCAGGTTCGCACGGGAGCAGAGCGGGATTTCGAGGCGCTGCTCCGCAAGCATTGGCCGACACTGCAAGGCGTGGAGCTCGTGACGGAGCAGCGCTCGCAGGTCTTTCGCGGCCAGAACGATGACAAGTCCGTATTCTTCGTCGAGTTCATCGAGTGGATCGACGCACAAGCCCCTGAAACCGCTCACGAGCTTCCGGAGGTCGCCGCCGTATGGGAAGCAATGGGCCCGCTTTGCGAGGCGCGCGGCGGCAAGCCGCCGATGGAATTCCCGCACGTTGAGCGCATCTCCTAAGCTGCCGAAGGGGAAAGCCAAGCTTGCGGACCTCGAGAGCGTGTTCCGCGCGCTCGCGCATGGCTCGCGGCGGCAAATTCTGCTCGTGCTGCATTTTCGCGGCGGCGCGATGACGTCGAGCGAGATCGCGGGCCGCTTCTCGTGCCGTTGGCCGACGACGACGCGTCATTTGCGCAAGCTCGAGCAAGCGGGTCTCGTCACCGTCGAGCGCAAAGGCCGTGAGTCGATCTACTCGCTGAATCGCGCGCGACTCAACGCCGTCGCCGGCGATTGGTTGGCCGTGTTCGCCGCGGCTCACCGCCCATGAGTCCGGCTGCCGCAACCAAGAAGCTCCGAGCACTCAGCATGGCGTTGCCGGAGGTCGTCGAGACCGTGACGTGGGGTCACCCGACATGGCTCGTGGGCAAGAAAGCGTTCGTCGTGATCGAGCCGTACAAAGGCGAGTATGCGATCGCCTTCAAGGCGACCGTCGCGGACCAAACCGCCTTGACGATGGATCCGCGCTTCTACGTCACGCCCTATAGCGGCAAATACGGCTGGACGTCGTTGCGCCTGACCGAGCGCATGGATTGGCGCGAAGTCGGCGCGCTCGTCGAGTCAGCCCACCGGCTCGCCGCGCCCAAGCGCCTGCTTGCGCAGCTAGACTCGAGCTCCGCCCCACGCGAGCCTGCGCCGCCCGCGGCGCGCCCTCAGAGACTGAGCCGGAAGCCCACCGCGAAACGCCGACCCAGGACGTCGTGAAGCGCGGCATTGAACTCGTTGGTTCCCGTGCGGCCGACGATGGCCGCCACGAGCGGCGGCTCCTCGTCGAGCAAATTCGTCACGTTGAAGAAGAGCTGCCACTCGCGTTGCCCGCTGAGCGTGTAGCTCGCATTCACGTCGGTATAAAAAACGGAATCCACGGTGTTGTCGTCGATCGTGACGCCTTCGATGCGCGTTCGATCCAATGTACCCGAATCGATCCAACGCCCTTGCACGAACAACGAGAACGGCCCGGTCGAGTACGTGACGTTCGTCGTTAACTTGTATTCCGGCAGAGAAAACCCGCCCGCCAATTGTCCGACGCGCTCGTCCCTCGGCGCGCCGGGATTTTGAATCGAGTTCTCGTTGAGCCGGGTCGCAAAAAAGCGCACCCCCAACGAGCCTCCGTCACCGACGTCCGTCAAGTAGTTCGCCTCGAGATCCGTGCCGCTGATGCGTTGATTGGCAAGGTTGATGAAGAGATTGTCGACACGGATGATCTGAGTGGTGGCCGGGTCGCGATGGACGTATTGACAGAGCGACGTGTCGCCGTTGAAACACCCATCCACGCCGCGTAGCAGTTGCAGCCGCCGCTGAGCTGACCCACGCCGCTGAACGGCAGCACTCTCGTCGTGCCGTCCGGGAGGAACTCGACCCTGTCGAGAGCCGATCCGGGCTGGATGATGATGCCGCCGTTCGTGAAGTTCGTGGGGCTCACGAACGGGCGGATGATCTCGGCCGGCCCCGCCGGATTGGGGTTCGTGACTCTCGCGCTCTGCGTGTAGAAACCTCCGTCCCGCAAGGCTTCGAAGGTATCGATCGGGTCCGAGCTATACACTTCGCCCGAAACGAGGATGTGCATTCGGTCGCCGATATCGGAGCCGAAGGCGGCGCCGAGCTCGTAATTGTCGCCGTCGCCGTAGCCCGTGGCGCCGGTCTGCGAGTGCACCTTGAACCCCGAAAATTCGGTGTCCAAGATGAAATTCACGACGCCCGCCACGGCATCGGTGCCGTAGCTCGCCGACGCGCCGCCGGTTACGGTCTCGACCCTGCTCACCAATTCCTCCGGAAAGATGCTGACGTCGACGGTGCCGAACCGATTGCTCGGCGCCACGCGTCGGCCATCGAGAAGCACCAGGCTTCGACGCCGCGCAGATTGAGATTCGTTCCGCCGCCCGTTTGGCCGCCGGTAATCTGGTCGGGCGCGATGTTGTCGCAGAACTGCGGCACGGCGCTCAGTGCTTCGATGAAGGTGCCGAGCGCCATGGTACTCAATTCTTGGGAGCTCACCATCGTGACGGGAACGGGCGTATTGACGCCCGACCTCACGATGCGAGCAATATCCTATCTGTCGAGATTTTCTTGCGTAGACAGTGCTACTGCCGGATTGGCGCCACCACTCAACTCGATAGCTCTGTAATGCAGGCATGAGGAAGGGGCGCCTGATGGATCGCGTGCCCCGGACCTTCGCTGCCATGATTGGGTTGTTGCTTATGAGCAACGTTCTACCTAAGAGGGGAGCTAACCTGGTGTTTTCAGTGTATTGTATGCGCAACCGTTCCGGATTAGGATGATCTCCCGAACAGTACAGTGTAGTTTTTTGGGCACAGTGCGAGATGGCGCGCGTCGCGCAGTTGAGATCCAAAAACGGCCGTGCTGCGCGCAACCAGTCACTTCTCGTGGGGAGAACACTCATGAAGCGTAAGTTCATCAACTGTGTCCCGACAGTGCTCGGAGCATCGATCGGCGCCTTGCTGATGTCCGTGCCACCGGCCGCATTCAGTCAGGAGGAAGAGGAAGCGCGCAGCGGGCTCGACGAAATCATCGTCACGGCACGCTTTCGCGAGGAGAATTTGCAGACCACGCCGGTCGCAATCACGGCAGTCAGCGGCGAGGACCTCGCGGCCATGGGTTTCGCGAACATGACCGAAATCGGTCGCGCCGTCCCGAACGCGTACTTCAGACAGGGCGGCAGCCCATGGGGCCGGTCGAACCAGGTCTTCATTCGCGGCGTGGGACAGGGCGACTTTCAATTCACGCAGGAGCCGCGCACGGCCACTTACGTCGACGACGTATATTTTGCCTCGGTGTTCGGCTCCGTGTTCGATCTCCTGGATCTCCAGCAAGTCGAGGTACTGCGCGGCCCGCAAGGGACGCTGTTCGGGCGCAACGCGATGGGCGGGGCCATCCGCATGGTGTCGAGAAAACCCGAGGGCGGTGGCCTCGGCAACATGGAAGTGACTTTCGGCGACTACGATCGCGTCGACCTGCGCGGGTCTTTCGACCAGACGCTCATCGAGGACAAGCTGTTCATGCGGCTGTCGGGTGCCTCCAAGCACCGCGAGGGATATCAGCAGCAATTGGACTTCACGTGCCAAATGATCCAAAACGGCACGCCGGAGCTCGCCGGCATCGGCGACGGCGTCGTCGGCTGGAATGCCGATCCCGACGGCCTCGGGCCGGCGCAGGGCTCACCAATCTTCGGTGCCGTCGGCAGTGCCGCAGACAACGCTTTCTCGTTCCCGAAGCGGCGGGTTGGCGGTGGCGCGATCGAGAACGATTGTGTGCTAAGCGACCTGGGCGGCGAGGACGTGCAGGCCGCCCGCGCGATGTTGCGTTGGGTGCCGAGCGACAATTTCGAAGCGCTGCTCACGTTGCACTATTCAGACGATAATTCGAGCGTCCAAGCGTCGTATCTTGCCGGTATTAGCGACGCCGGCGGCGTTGCGAACACGGTGCCAGGCACCACCACTGGCCTGCCGCCCGGCGTGATCGACTACAACAACGCAGTCATCGGCCTCAATTGGGGCATTGCTTACGATTCGAGGTTCATCCCCTCCGATCCGTTCACGACGTATGCGACGTACGACGACTTGTTGACCGGCGAGCAGTTCCCGCCCGTGAGCACGGCGGAAAGCGAAGGCTGGTCCGCGGCGCTCGATTGGGATCTCGGCGAGGATCTGGCGCTCAAAGTGATCCTGGCCGATCACAAAGTCGCAGGGCAGTATTCCCACGATCAGGACGAGTCGCCGTTGCCGATATTCAACGTTTGGGGCCCCGTCGAAAGCAGCGAGTCGAGCTTAGAGGCCCGCTTATCCGGTCAAGCGTTCAACGACCGCTTCGAATGGACCGTGGGCGCTTTCTACTGGGAGGCCGAGCAGAAGAACGGCGGGCGCGTATCGCTGCCGTATTACCGGCTGCCTTTCCTGGTATTCGATACGGATGACTTCAACGACGCGGAGAACAAGGGGTTCTATTTCCATTCCATCACGAGCTTGACCGAACGCCTGACGATGACGGCCGGCTTGCGAACGTCCGACGACGACAAGCTGTTCACGTTCAGCCACTTCTTCGACGCGACCGTCCCGGGCGGCGGCGAATCGGACGACTGGAAGCTCGGCTTCGATTATCAAATCAACGATCGGACCATGGCCTATATCATGGCTGCTTCCGGGTATACGGCGAGCACGTTCAACGGACGTCCGTTCACGCCCGACCAGCTCGTCGCGCAGCCACCCGAGGAGCTCGTCAACTACGAGATTGGCGTCAAGACGGACTTCGAGAACGTGCGGTTCAATGCGACGGTGTTCAGCGCCGATTACAAGAGCCGAGTCGCAGGCGTCGTGACGTTCCTCGATGCGCAGGGGCTGCCGAACACGACGGCCGTCACGGGCCCGGCCACGATCGACGGCGTGGAGCTCGAGCTTTCGTCGGCGATCGGCGAGTTCTGGGCCGTGAACTTCGCGCTGGGATATTTGGAGTATGACGCTCCCGCGATCGCCGCCGGGCCGCCCAATCCCCTCATGCCTTGCGGCTTCTCCTTCTGCGCGGCACCGCAGTCGGGCGCGCCTCCGGGGCAACCCCAGAGGAACGCGAGCGGCGGCGTGTCGTACTTTGCGCGTATGCCGAACGGTGGAACCTTGACGCCGCGACTCGATTTCTTCTGGACGGACACGATCGAGAGTCTGCAGCCCGGTGCGACGATAGGCGACTATATCCTGAGCAATGCGCGGCTGACTTACGAAACACCGGATCAAGATTGGTCGTTGTCCTTTGCGATCACGAACTTGGCGGACGAGTTCTATCACATCAACAACTTCGACTTGCGTGCATTCAATATCGGCACGTTCGAAGCGCAACCGGGCCGTCCGCAGGAGTGGTCGCTGACGTTCCGGCATAATTTCGGACTGTAATCAGACTTGTTTCATTCGGGATTGCGGGGCGAAGACGCCCCGCAATCCCGATTTCCTAGAATAAGGTCCGCGCCCGGAGCTGGCCGCGCGGTTTCTCACGGGACCTCCGAGCCCGTCCGTTGACGCACGCCGCTCCGCGCTTCAAGATCGCGCCAAGAACAACAACCCCGTTCGGGGAGAGCGCGATTGGATCAGCCGGCTCCCGTTCAGATCTTGACCGAGCTCGCGCACGGGCACATCGCCGCGCGTTGTCTGCATCTGATCGCGGATTTCGGCGTCGCGGACGCGCTCGGGGATCGACCGGCGACGGCCGCGGAGCTCGCGGCGCGTACCGGCACGAATGCCGACGCGCTCGATCGCATGTTGCGCTTGCTCGCCGCCCACGGTGTCTTCGCGCACGGGCCGGCAGGCTGCGTACGCACGGCTGCGTCGCGGCTGCTACGCGGTGAGGGGGCGCAGTCACTGCGCTCGTATGTGCGCATGATCGGTATGCCTGCCATCTGGCGGGGATTTACGGATCTCGGACACGCGGCGAAAACGGGCGGCCCCGCCGTAGATTGGGCGAGTCTCGTCGCCTATTTCGCTGCTCATCCCGACGAATCGAGCTTGTTCAACGAGGCGATGACCGGCAAGTCGCTTGCCGTGGTTCCGGCCGTCGTCGCGGCCTACGACTTCAAGCGCTTCGGCACGGTCGCCGACATCGGCGGCGGGCGCGGGCACCTATTGCGGGCGATTCTCGACAATGCCCCGAACGCCTCGGGCGTCCTGTTCGAGCTCCCCCACGTGATCGCGGATGCACGCGCAGTCGCATCGTCGCGCTTGCGGCTCATGGCCGGCAATTTCTTCACGGACGCGCTGCCGGCCGCCGATGTCTACGTTCTCATGGAAGTCATTCACGATTGGGCCGATGCGGATGCCAAAAACATTCTCGGCGCGGTGCGTCGCGCAGCGCCGAAGCATGCTCACCTCCTGATCGTCGAGAGTCTCGTTTCCGAATCTCCGGGACCGCACTTCGGCAAGACGCTCGACATCATCATGCTCGCCGTGACCGGCGGGCGTGAGCGGACTCGGTCGGAGTACGAACGACTCCTCGCGGCCACCGGGTTTCACTTGGAACGCATCATCGCGACACCCACGCGCTACGACATCGTGGAAGCCGTGGCCGTTTGAACGCCCATACGGAGCGCATTCATCGATGGCGCTGAGAGACATCACATGGCCGAGCAAGAAACGCGAGCACCAGACGGCGATTTTCGATTCGACGCGTTGGAACGCCTTCGAGTTCAGGAACGACGACATCGTCATCGTGACTTGGGGCAAATCGGGGACGACTTGGATGCAGCAAATCGTCGGCCAGCTCGTCATGGATGCGCCCGCGAGCCTCGCCCCTCTCAACGATTCCCCGTGGCTCGACATGCGCCTGTTCCCGCTCGACCAAGTGCTCGACGGATTGGAGGCGCAGCGCCACCGGCGTTTCATCAAGACCCACCTGCCGCTCGACGCGCTCGTCTTCTCGCCGCAAGCCAAGTACATCTATGTCGGACGCGACGTGCGCGACATCGTCTGGAGCGCTTACAACCACCACGCGGGCTTCACGTCCGGCGCTCTCGATATGTTCAACAACACGCCGGGACGCGTCGGCCCGCCTCTCACGCACCCGCCGTGCGACATGCGCGATTACTACGTGCACTTCCTGGCGCATGGCGAGCCGCCCGGTTTTCCGCTGTCGCCGTTTTGGGATCACACGCAGGGTTGGTGGAACATCGGTCACCTGCCGAACGTGCTGTTCGTGCATTTCAACGCTCTCAAGACGGACGCCGTAAGCGAGATCCGCCGCATCGCCGCGTTTCTCGACATCGAAATCAACGAGGCGCAACTGCCGGCGATTCTCGAGCATTGCAGCTTCGACTACATGCGCAAGGAACTGGCCAAATTCGAGGAGATGCGCCAGTTCTTCACGGGCGGCGGGGAGACTTTCGTCCACAAAGGCACCAACGGGCGCTGGAAAGAGGTGCTTTCGACACAGGAAATTGCCATGGCCGACGAAGCGGCTCTGCGTAATCTCACCCGCGATTGCGCGCATTGGCTCAAGACCGGCGAATTGCCGGAGGGAGATCGGAGATGAAATATCGAATGACTGTGGCGGCGTTGGCTGGCGTTTTCACCGTGGCGGCTTGCGACCGAGCGCAAGACGCGGGGCAACCATCGGCGACGGCCGCCGCGCCGGCAACTCCGGCGCAAGCGCCGACGCCGTGCGAGAACCTCGCATCGCTCGTGCTTCCTGGCACCACCATCACGACCGGCACGATGGTCGCGGCGGGCGCTTTCACGCCGCCTGGGGCGCCGCAGTTCGGACCGCCCGTCGACTACAGCGGCCTCCCGGCGTTCTGCCGGGTTGCGGCGACCCTCTCGCCGGTGCCCGATTCCGAGATCAAATTCGAGGTATGGATGCCGGCTCAAGGGTGGAACGGGAAATTCATGGGCACCGGCAACGGCGGCGCTGCCGGGGCCGTTTTTCACTTCGCCATGGCCGAGCCGCTAAGCGCCGGCTACGCCGTCGCGAACACCGATACCGGTCACGAGGGCGGGCCCGCGGATTGGAGCTTCGCGGTCGGCCATCCGGAAAAGCTCATCGACAGCGGGTACCGCGCCGTGCACGAGATGACGTTGCAGGCGAAAGCGATCGTCGCGGCGCACTACGGCACGGCCCCGACTCGGTCCTATTGGAGCGGCTGCTCGACGGGCGGGCGGCAAGGGCTCGTCGAAGCGCAACGGTTCCCGGAGGACTACGACGGTATCGCGGCCGGCGCGCCGGCGTCGCCGTGGGTCCCGCTCATGTTGCACTCCCTCATCGCGGAACAGGTGATGACCGATCCGGCGGGCGCGTTACCACCGGCGAAGCTGCCGCTCATCAGAGAAGCCGCGATCGCGGCGTGCGACGCGCAAGACGACGTGACCGACCGCGTCACGACCGATCCCGAGAGGTGCGACTTCGACCCCGGCGTGCTTGCATGCACGGGAAGCGACACGTCGATGTGCCTTACGAGCCGCGAGGTCGAGGCCGTGCGCAAAGTCTATCGCGGCCCCGTGAACCCGCGCACCGGCGAGCAAATCGCTCCGGGTCCGATGCCCGGCAGCGAGCTCGAATGGGCGGCGTATACGCCGGCCGCGTTTCCAATCGCGTCGAATTTCATGCGCGATATCGTCTTCGAGGACCCTGACTTCGATCTCTTCACGTTCGACTTCGACGACGACGTGGCGCGCGCTCGTCAGGCCGTCGACGCGATTTTCGACGCTTCCAATCCGGACTTGAGCGCATTCGCGGCCCGCGGCGGCAAGCTGCTTCTTTGGCACGGCTGGACCGACGGGCTGATCCCGACGCGCGGCACGATCAACTACTACGACTCGGTCGTCGCGACTCTAGGGGCCGACACCGCGGCGGACCATGTGCGCTTGTTTCTGGCGCCGGGCGTGAATCACTGCCAGGGCGGCGACGGTCCGTCAATTGTTGATTACGCGGCAGCGCTCGATCGCTGGGTCGAGAGCGGCACGGCGCCCGAGAGCATCGTCGCGAGCCGCCCGCTCGACGAGGGCGGCACGCGCACGCGGCCGCTGTGCGCGTACCCGGAGATCGCACGCTACAAGGGCACGGGCGATACCGACGGCGCCGCAAGCTTCGAGTGTACTGCGCCCTAAACGCTGACGCCGCGCGGGCGCGCGCTGCATGACTCACTCAAATGAGTGATTTTTTCCGGCGGTAACGGCCGTACCCTTCGCGTTGCGGGCCGATACGGGGGTGCGGGCGGCCCGTGCACAAAGGAGAACAGCCATGCTTTCCAAACGAGCTTCCATCGTAGTGGTTCTCGTGCTGGGTGCGGCGGGCTCCATGGGCGCGCACGCGCAGCTCAATGTGGGCAACATAGCGGCTGCCGCGCCGATCCCGCTCGCAACCGCTCAGCAGTCATCCAACCTGGAATCGCGCACGGCGACTTCCAAGCCAAGCTCGTGGGCATCGAACGCCAACTTGCCCGCGAAGGCGACCAACGACTGGACGGGAGAACCACGATGAAACTCGCACCAAAACCCGCGTCTCGCTGCTTGCGGCCGTCTCGATGGCTGATCGAGAGCGTGCTTGTGGCCGTCCTGATGACGGGACCGGTCCATGCGCAAGGTCTGCTGAACCGCCTCAAGGACCGTCTCGGCCCCGCTTCGGGCGTCGTCGAAACCGCCATCGAGAATCGTGCGGCGTTCGAAGGGTTCACGGACGAGGAGGAAATCGAAATCGCGAAGGAAAACTCCGGCCAGTTCCAAGCTCAAGCCGACTTCGTGGACGACCCTCGGCTCGACGCCTATCTGAATGGAATAGTGCAACGCCTCGCCGCGCACGCAAACCCGAGGCCGTTCGAGTACCGCCTGAAAGTGGTCAGTGACCCGAACATCAACGCCTTCACCTTCGGCGGAGGATATCTCTATATGAACGCCGGCTTGCTCGCGCGCATGGAGAACGAAGCGCAAGTCGCCATGGTGCTCGGGCACGAGATCGCGCACGCGGCCGAATCCCACGTCACCGAAGGCATGAAGGCCGACGCAGGAATCAATCTCCTCGGACAGCTCGCCGGACAGGCCGCTGCATCTTCCGGCCGAATCGACCCCGAGGTGCTCCAGAAGACTTACGAGTACAGCATGAGCGCCGCGATCAACGGTCACGGCCGCCGGCAGGAGTCGGAAGCGGACGAGCTCGGCCTCGAGTACATGGTCAAGGCCGGTTACGACCCGCGCGAAGCGAGCGGCACATTTGAGCAGCTCCTCAAGGAGTACGGCGACGCGTCGAAGATGGAGGCGTTCTTCTACTCGAGCCATCCGCGAAACGAGGAGCGCATGGCGCGCGCGGACGCATGGGTCGAAGCGAACAGCGAGCGATTCGAGTCGAGCAGCTTGACTGTGAACACTGAAGAGTTTCGGCAGGTCACGCACGACGTCGTGGTCGCGATGGGCAAATACGACTACGAGAACGGTCGCCTCGAATCCGCTCGAGCGATGTTCGAGAAGGCCGCCGGCGACGGAGTCGACGATCCCGCGCCGCACGAATACCTGGGTCTGATTGACGCCGCAACGGGCGACGTCGAACGCGCTCCGAACTGAATGTCGAAGGAGAGATCGTGATGCGTGCGATTCCATCGTTTTGGCTGCCATCGGTCTTTCTAGTCGTGATCGGCGTCGGCGTGCCTGTCGGCGACGCCGGCGCTCAGTCGCGTGAACCGGCGTGCTGCGGCGTCGTGAGCGTCGATTCGCGGGCCGGCGTCGCCACAGCGCGTGTCAACGAGACGGGGAGCGTGTTCGAGTTCAGGGCCAGCGGCGCCAGGCCGCTGCCGCCGCTCCGCGTCGGCCAGGCCGTGTACGCGAACTTCTCGACGAATCAGGTCTCGCTGGACGGGCGCACGAACTGCTGCACGATCACGAAGCCGCCGGAGGCCGTCGCCGAGACTCCGCGGGCGGCGCCGGCCACGCCCGCGCCGGCCGCGCGAGCGCCAGCGCCCTCCACGACACCGCCGGCCCAAGCACCGGCGCCGGCCCCGGCCGCACGGGCACCTGCACCTGCCGCCCCACCCGCTGCACGGGCGCCGACACCCGCGACCAGAGCACCGGCGCCCACGACGACACCGACACCGGGCCGAACCACGACACCGAACGCTTCGCCGGGACCCGGCGGACTTCCGACAACCGTCACCACAGCACCCGTGACCGCGAACGTTTACACGTTGCCCACCATCACGTACGGCGAGCCGGTTCCGGCCCCGCCGGTCTCGGCCGCGCTCTCGGCCAACTTCCTTGCGGCGCTTCCACGGTTCGAGAACCGCACCGTCACGGCGCGGGTGAATGGGAGGTCCGTGAGCAAGCAAATGATCGTGCTCAACGGCCGGGAAGGGATCGAGAACGCCCCCATTCGCGACGACGCGCGCCGACTGCTCGGCATGCACGTGCGCAAGCTGAACCTGGACGAATCGACCGTGTACTTCTTCGATCCGGAGGTCGCCGCGCAGTGGCTCGAGACGCACGAGGTGCCGGACTGGGTCGAACCGCAGGAGGAGGAAGAGGATGACTCGGAATGCGGCAAGGTCAGCATCAACGGCGTCCTCGATTGCGGTGGGGACGCCGCGGATGCGATCGAGGCGGAGTACGAGCGGGCGCGTGAGAACGCCGAGGACTGGTGGAACGAGTCCGCGGATACTCTCGCCGACCTGTGGGATGAGGCGCAGAACTGCTTCGCCGACCACCGGCTGCCCGGCGGTTCCACGCCGATTCGGTTCGACATCACGCCGGCGATGGCCGTGAACCTCTCGCAGAGCGGCACGCGCGGCGCGGGCTCGGGCAGCGTGTCGGGCAGCGTCGGCCTCGGCATTCCGATGGAAGGGGATCTAGAGGCAAGCGTGGATTTCTTCTACATCCCGTGCCTGCCGTTCGTCGTCCGGCCGCGCAGCATCTCGGTCTACGGCGACTTCACGGTGGGCGAGCAGCTCGGCATCCAGGCGGTGGCCTCGGGCGCGTTCAACAAGACGTACACGATTCCACCTTCGGGCGGGCCGCGAATTCCGATCCAAGTGATTCCGATCGTGATCGGCGGCGTGCCGGTCGCCATCCTCGACTTGAGCGCTTACATCGAGGGGGAGATCGAGGTGGCCGCGAGCGGTAGCGTCACGGGCACTTTCACGTTGAGCAACGAGCATACGTCCACGTTCGACTTCAATTGTAGCGGCGAAGGGTGCCGGACCGGCTCGCGGGGCCGGCCGACGTCGAGCAGTCCCATCACCACCACCCAGAGCGTGCAGGTCGAAGGGGAGGTGTCTGCGAAGCCGGGGATCTATACGGCGCTCATGCTGACGCTCAACGTGAACGTGATGAGCGCCCGTGTGGGTCCGCAGCCCTACCTCTTGGGCACCGCGGCAGGATGCGGGGCCGCCACGGCGACGCAGACCGACGGTGTGCAATCGAGCGGGGCGCAGAACGCCGCGCTCGTCGCCGATCTCGATTGGGGCGTCGATTTTCGCGCCGAAGCGCTCGTCGGCGGAAAATTCGTCGGGAATAGATACCGGGACGAGATCACGGGCAACCAACACATCTGGTTCGGGGATCTCATCCCCGGCGGCTCGAGCGCGCTGCGTGCCGCGCTCGCGGGCCCAAGCCAAGCCGCGACCGGGCAACCGGCCGTCTACAAGCTGCGCATGCCGAGTTGTTATCCGTACGACGAGACCGCGCGCTACAGCGTGACATGGACCGGCAACGCCACCCCCACGGCCGTGCCGACCTCGGCATGCGACTGGGAGGGTGGACAGGGAACCTGTCGGTTCAATCCGCAGAACGAGCTCGAGCTGCGTTTTGCGTGGCCCACCGCGGGCGACTACTCGCTCGCGGCCGCGCTGATCGGGAGAGGGGAGCCTCATGAGACGATCGATCCGCGGCTGCCGGCGACGGAGCTCAGCGTCGCGGTCGCGGGAGCGAGCACAACTTCCGGCGCGGCCGGGAGTGGCACTTCAGGGGGGAGCGGTGGCCGGCCCGGGGCGGGAGCGCCCGCGCGCGGAGCCGCGACGTGCTGCGACGTGGTCCCGAACCCCACGATGCGTGGCCGGCTCGGACGTGTCGTCATCGCCTATCCCGAGGAGGTGTCCGACGCGCGCTTCGACGTTTTCAGGCCCGGCGAGCAGCAGTCGATGAGGGGCGGTTACGGCAACCAGCAACTCGATGTGCTGCCCGGCACGTATGAGGTAACGATCTCGGGCAAGCGTATCGCCGGCGTGACCGTGACATCCGCGCATGAAACTCGGATCAAGGTCGGCGTGCTGCGCGTGTACGCGAGCGATGCGACGCGCGTCGATCTCGTCGATCCCGCGAGCGGCGAAGTGCTGATCGGCGGATACGGCGACAAGGTCTTCGGCCTGCCGCCCGGCGAAGTCGGCGTGCGGATCGCCGGTGAGACTGAAACGGTCACGATCGCCGCCGGGCAGGTCGTCGAGTTTTGAATGAAGATGCCGGCATGAAGAGAGCGCTGTCGCAACGCTCCACTCGGCTCGCGCTCGCGTTCGCGGCCGCGCTCGCGTCGGCCCACTGCGGTAGAACGGACAACGCGCCGCCGGCGGCCGGCGCCGAATCGGACGAAGGCTTAGCCGCCTGCTGCGTGCTCACACCAGCCGCGGATCTGCCGGAGGGCATGGGCCGCATCGTCGTGAGCTACCCGGATGACGGCGGTTCCGCGACGAGGCTCGACGTCTATGCCGCCGGTGACACGAGCCGGGCGCTCGGGGGCGGCTACGGTGACTCGCAAATCGAGCTCGAGCCCGGCACGTACGAGGCGACGATCGGCGGCAAGCGAGTCGCCGATGTCGATGTGCAAGCCGGTCACGACACGCGTATTCGCTCCGGCGTGCTGCACGTATACGCCAGCGATGCGACGCGCATCGATTTCCTCGAGCCGGGGAGCGGCCAAACGCTGACCGGCGGCTACGGCGAACGGTCGTACGGTTTCCCGGCCGGGCCGATCAGCGTCCGGGTCGCAGGCCAGGACGAGACGGTCCTGATCGAGGACGCCAAGGTCACGGAGTTCTGATGTGCCGGGATCACGAAGGACGCAACGAGGAGGGACATTCGATGAGTATCCGATTTCTTTTGACGCTTTTGAGGTTCTTGATCGCCGCGACCCTCGTTGCGCCCGTCACGACCGCGGTCGCCGCAGAATCGTGCTGCAATGTCGTCGCGAATCCCGCGATGCGCGGCCGGCTCGGACGCGTGGTCGTCGCCTATCCCATCGAGGTGTCGGACGCGCGCATTGACGTGTTCCGCGCCGGCGAGACGCGACCGATCGCGGGCGGTTATGGCGACCAAGCGTTCGATCTTTTGCCCGGCACCTACGACGTCAAAATCTCGGGCAAACCCGTCACGGGAGTGACCGTGCAGTCGGGCCACGACACACAGATCAAGGTCGGCGTGCTGCGTGTCAGCGCCGCGCCGGACACGCGCATCGATCTCGTCGATGCAGATCCGGCCGGTCCGATAAACAGCGTCGCCGATTCAGCTGAGCCAGTGGGTGCAGCAAAGCTCACGGGCGGCTACGGCGACCAGCTCTTCGGCTTGCCCATCGGCGAGGTCGGCGTGCAAATCGACGGCCAAACGGAGCCCGTCATGATCACGGAGGGGCAGGTCGTCGACTTTTGATCGAAGGAGACCCCATGGTGCGCGCACGCACGGTTCGAAGGCTGCCGCTGCTCGTCTCGACGTTACTCGTCTTCGCGGGCTGCTCGGACGAGCCCGGGCCGCAAAGCCCGCCGGCCGCGGTCGACGCAGAGACCGCGCCGGCCGCAAACGCGCAGGACACGCTCGCGCCCGGTCTGCGTCTTTCCGAGATCCGCTTTCTGCCCGCCGAAGGCGCTCCGGCGTTCGTCGAGCTCACGAATTTCGGCGCCGAGCCCGTCAGCCTGGACGCAGCGATTCTGCGCATCGAGGGTGGTGCGGCCATCGATCTGCCGCAAGGGCTCGCGATCGCGCCCGGCGCGATGCTCGTCGTGAGCTTCGACGATCAGGCCGGCGCCGACGCCGGCGTCGTGCACCGGCCCGCGGCCGACTTTCCAGGCGGCGAAGCAGGCGGCGTCGGGCTCGAGCTCGCGGTCGGGCTCGCCGACGCGCTCGCGTGGGGCGAGCCCGCCCGCGGTACCGTGGATCTGTGCCGCGGCGGGCGCTGCGGCGCACCGCGTCCCGGCAGCGTGCTCGCACGCGTGCCCGACGATGGCACGGCGTTTGCGTCGAGCGCGTGGGCGCTGCTCGACGCCGCGCTCGCGACGCCGGGGAGCGCGAACCCGCGGCCGCCGGTCTCCGCGTTCGCGGCGATTCCGGGGCTCATCTTCACGGCCGAGCCGCGCTTCTCCTGGTACAGCGTGCCCGGCGCGACGCGTTATCGGCTCGAGGTCGCGAGCGACGACGCATTCGCTTCCATCGTGCACGAAACTCAAGTCGAGGCGACACCGCGTGTGCGGCTCGAGCAATTGGCGGTGCAAGGTCCAATGCTGCCGCCGGGCGAGTACGCGTGGCGCGTCCAGGCCCTCGGTGCCTCGGGCGAAGCCGCGGAATTCTCGCAAGCCGTGCCGTTCAGCGTAGATCCGACGCGGGCGGTGCGAGCCGCGCCGGGCTCGGCTGCGCAATCGCAGCCCGCGGGCTCGGCCGCGCCGTCGCGCGTGCCCGAGGGGCTGCTCAAGGTGCTCGAAGTGCCGGTGATCGAGCACGCGAAAGACACGCGGATGCTCGTGCTCGAGGCGCGCAGCGAGGCTCCGCTTTGGAGCTGGGATACGCCCGACAACGCGGGCTACCCCTATTGCGCGCGCGCGGCCGTCGCGATGGTCAACGCGTTCCACGGCGGCAAGCTGTCCCAGGACCGCATCGGCTACCAGGCTTACCGCGGCTTGCGCGAAGGGCCCGAGTACGACCTCCCCGTCGTCGGCATCAACGACGGTCGTACGAACGACTACTCGCTGCCGCTCGCGCTCGGCACAAGTGGCCAGTACATCAGCAACCCATACGGGGGCCGCGGTGTAGACAGCACTGCTTGCTTCTATTACAGATACAACCTCGCGCTTCAGTACTGCGCGGCGCAATGCGCCGATCGAAACACCGATGAATGCGTCCGCTGTCGCCTTGCGCGCGAGCGGGAGATCGACTGTCCGGCCGAGATCGCTTATCCCTGGCGCATGGATGCGATCGAGTGGGGCATGGATGCGATCGAGGACATCCAGCGCGAGATCAATGCGGGCCGGCCGATCATCGCGACGAATCCCGCCCATGTGTTCTTGATCGTGGGCTATCGGCTTCAGGATGGAAACTTCTTTTTCTTCTATCAAGACGAAGGCGGAAGAGAAGAGTTTCAGGGGAATCCTTTGGGACTCGCGGAGGTGTTCGACAGCTACTGGATCGGGCTTGCGCCCGTCAAGATCGGCAACGACGAGCCCGAGATCAAGAGCGACTTCGACCGCGACGGCGTCGTCGATTTCGACGAGATCCACCGGTTCCCGACCGACGAGGCGAAGGCCGACAGCGATGGCGACGGTGTGCGCGACAAGGAGGAGATCCGCGCGAGCGTTTGGGATCCGCAGCACGGCTACCACCGCGGTGCGGCGACGCTTGCGCCGACCGGAGCCGCGGAACCTGCGGCCGCGAGCGCCAACCTTCTCGGCCGCGACTTCGACCGCGACGGGCTCATGATGGAAATGGACGTCGACAGCGACGGCGGGGGTTGCCGCGACGGTCAGGAAGACGACAACTACAACGGCGCGCGCGACGGCAGCGAGACCTACAACTTCGACCGCGCCGACGACGACGACTGCGGAGCGCTCGGCGGTATCGTCAAGATGGCCTACGACTATTCTGCGGTGAGGCTAGCAACCTGCGTCGGGCGCGTGGAGATCGAAGCCCGGTTCGCGTTGCGACCGGACATCTCTCCAGAGGCACCGCAGATCGTGCACACCTACCGCGCTGACGAGCTCACGTACGACATTCGCACGGCCGGTTGCCCCGATTATCCCGGCGACGATGCCGTTTATACGTTCAGCGAAGGGTTCCACCTGTCCGGAACGATTCCGTTGACCGAGCAGAACCTCGGCTACGTCATATTTTTTCCGGCCTATCCTCAATTCTCGATGCAGCTTCCCACAGATATCACGTTCCTCAACGACATCAATCTGCTCACGGGCTCGTACGTGAGTAGTGCCGGCACCTTCCCGGCAGAGACGTACGTCGTGTTCGAGGCGCTCACGATCGAGAGCGACGCGTCCTACTGCGCCGACGAGACAAACCCGATGTACGCTCGGCCGGACAAGTTGGATTTCTGCACGGAGCCGACCCCATGCAAGGCTTCGGCGAATGTGCCGATGGCCTGTTACACGGACCCGCAGCGCTACTATGTCCTGCCGTTCGAAAAGTCGTTCACCTGGGATGCGCCGAACGAGCCCGGCCAGGAATATCACATCGCCGACGTGGACGTGAGCGTGGCAATCTGCGAGGGGTGCGGGCCGTAGTGGCGGCGACCGCTTTTTCGAGTAACTGCAGATGCCGCGCGCCGTCGATGGCGTTCGAGGCGGACAAGTGATGGATCGCGGCGGATGCTGACGGCGAAGAACTTCTGGGCATTTTTCGGCGGCCTGTGGCTCGTGGTCGGCCTGCCGTTCTTCGTGATCGGGCTCTATCTCGGCGTGCAGCACGTGTCGACCGAGCAGCGGCTCGAGGCGGAGGGCCGCACGGTCGAGGGGATGGTCCTTTCGAAGGCGATCCAGACGCAGACGTCGTCATCGTCGTCCACCGGGTCGAGGCGCACGTCCAGAAGCTACGAAGTGACGTTCCGCTTTCCGACCGACGAAGACCCCGTGACGGGACGCGCCGACGTCTCGGCCGAGGCGTGGGAGCGGCTGATCGAGCGCGAGCCGATCGCCGTGACGTACCTGCCGGATGATCCCGAGCGCCATCGCGTCGAGGGGCAAACGGCGGGCTGGATCTTGCCCGTGATGTTCACCGCCCTCGGCGGACTGTTCGGGGGGGTCGGCGCGTTCATCGTGCTCCGGGTGCTCTCGCGCCGCCGCATGATCGAGCGTTTGCAGCGCGCAGGGCTGACGGCCGACGCGACCGTCACCGCCGTCGCGCCAGCGCGGATTGCGATCAACGGCGTCCGGCAGACGGTCGTGCGTTATCGATACCGTGACCAGCGCGGAGGTGAGCATTTCGGCAGCGAGACGCTCGCGCCGGAGGCGGCAGCCGAGTGGAACGCAGGGGACGCCGCGCGCGTGCGCTACGATCCCCGCCGCCCGAGCGATCATGTATGGCTCGGCAGGCCATGAGCGCTACGCGACCGCGAGGTCCCTCGGTGTTGAAGCTCCTCGGGCGGGCGTTCCCGCTGTGGATCGGCGGCGTCTTGTTCGTGTTCGGCCTGGTGTTCGGGGGCATCGGCGTGCGCGAAGGGCTGCGCGAGCAAGCGTATCGCGACCAGGGTCTGATGGCGGATGCGCGCGTGGTCGACAAGTCGATCGTGCGCGCCGAACGCGCCGAGCAGAGTACGACGCGCTACGTGCTGAGCTACCGCTATACGACTGCCGAAGGCGAGCCGCGCGACGGCACCGCCGACGTCTCGGTCGAGGAGTGGGAGCGCCTGGAGCCCGGAGCGGCGTTGCCGATCGTCTACCTGCCCGGGCAGATCGACACGAGCCGCCCGCAGGACGATGGCGACGCGGTTTTGACGATCGTATTCGTGTCGATCGGCGCGGCATTCGCGCTGATCGGCGGCACCGTCGCGTTTATGAGCGGACGATCAGTGGCGCGCATGATCCGCGTCTTAAGGATCGGCGCGGATACCGACGGCACCGTGCTCCGCGCCGCGCCGACCAACGTCCGGATCAACCGCGTGCCTCAATGGCAGATCCACTATCGCTACCGCGACGGTCTCGGCCGCGTCCACGAAGCCGCATCGCACGTGGTGTCGCCGCGCGAAGGCTCGGCCTGGAACGAAGGCGATGCCGGGCGCGTGCGCTTCGATCCCGAGCGGCCTGAGCTCAGCGTTTGGATCGGCAGAGCATGATTGGCTACGTCGCTCAGCAATCATCCAACCTGGAATCGCGCACGGCGACTTCCAGGCCGAGCTCTTCGGCATCGAACGCCAACTTGCCCGCCTCCGCCGCGAGCCGCGACATCTCGCGCATCGTGTTGGCCCACGCCTGCGACGCTTCGACGTACTGACGAGCTTTGTTGATCGAGTACTCCGGAATCAGCGGACCGAAGCTCGCGAGGTTCGACTCGATGTACGCGAGCGTCGCCGAGCCGTCGCCTTGGCCGACGACTTCGCCGAAGAGCTGAGCGTAGCCGGCCATTCCCGCCATATAGTCGCCGTATTCGATCGTTTGGCTGTCGGGACCTTCGAGCTCGGTTGCGCCGCCCAGGATCTTCGAGCTGCCCCACGCGCCCGGATCGTCGGCGAACTCTTGCCATTCCTGAAAGAGCTCGATCGCATCGTCCAGGCGGGAAATGAACTGCTGTTGGGCGGCCGTGATGCGGCCGCTCGCGGCCGCGGCCTTCAACACGCCCTCGCTCGTCGCGAGCTCGAGCAGGCGCATGCCGAGGTCCGCCGCAAGGGCGGCGTAGAGCATCGCTTTGAACGCGGGCTCGAGCTGGTCCTTGGTGTTCCGCTGGGTCGCCTCTCTCTGCGCGAGCGCGGCGAATTCCTGCTGGATTTGCTTCAGACGGTCGAGCGCGTCCGTGCGCCGATCCTGCGCGTGATCGCGCAACGCGCGCGGCGCCGCGCAGGGATCCTGCTCGATCGTCGGGTCGGCGCCCGGCACGCCGCGATCAAAATGCCAGTCGAGCGACGCGTAGCCGTATTCTCCGGGCGTGCCGCACACCGTCTCGCCGTCGATTGTCGTATACGGCGGCGGCGCGGTCGCCGCGGTGGAATCGCAGATGTGTCCGGCCTCGACGGCGCCGGGTGCGGGGCTCATCGACAGCGTGACCAGCGGCCAGCCCCCCGGCGCCGACAAGTGTTCCATGTTGCAGGCGTCGGTGTCGCTGTAAGCGGGGGATATGATCACGAACAGATACCGGCCGGCGTCGTTCATGAACGAGCCGATCGGCAATTGCAGCATCGATTTGGAGGCGAGACCGGCGTCCTCGGGCACGCCGCGGTCGAAGCCGACGCCTTGCGCATTGATCGTATACGCCGGGCAGTTATTCGTCGCGGTCTTCTCGCGAGTGTACCGATACGCGAGGAACTCGATCCCGAGATCGACGCCCGCGAGGAGCTCCGGCGTGCCGACCAGCCGCTCCTTGAACGTGATCGCGTAGTTGCCGGACTCGGTCGTTTTGATGTCGCCGCCGGCGCTCGTCACGGACTCGAACCGCACGTTGCCGCGCCACACCGCTTCACCCCACGGTATCTCGCCGGGCCCGACCGGACGCCCGCTGGCCGCAGGACCGCCACCCGCGGCACCGCCGCCCGGAGCCCCAGCGCCGCCTGCACCGCCTCCGCCGCCCGTCGAGGCAGGTCCGCCGGTTTGCGCTTCGGCCGCGGCCTGAGCTTCTCGATCGGCGACGGTCGGATCGAGCAGCCGAATGAATGCGACGTCGGCTTGGCGCAGCGTGCGGCCCGCGACGTAGATCGAGTCGCCCTCCGTCTCGACCCGGCCCGCGAGCACGGCGCGGCCGTCGGCGAGCACGACCGCGTCCTCATCCAGCGGCAGCAGCGGCGCGCCGGGCGGAATGAACTTGCCGTCGAGCAGGATCAAGCCGATGTCTTCACGCGCGATAAGCGTTTCGCCGGTCGGCTTGGCGACGACCGCGAACGCATGCAGCGAGGCGAGCTCGCCGAGCACGGGCGAGCCGTTGCGGCGTTGGACGAAGTCTTGATCCGGCGTCCGCGGCTCGGGCAGCCGCGTCGGCCAGCCGGCGGCCTCCAGCTCGGCGCTTTGCGCGGCGGTGAGCGGAATGTCCGGCTCGGTTTGGAGTTGCGCGGAGGCCGGCACGAGCACCGCCCACGCCAACAGCGACACGCCGCTGCGACGCCAAGCTCGCCCGATCCGCCCCATGTCTATCTCCCCTGCAGGCCGGGACGACTTTACATGCGGCAATCGATCGCAGCAATTCGGCCGTCGGATTTGGAGGCGGCGCACGCGATAGTGGCAGTCTCGCGGCCGAAGGCCGTGAGCGCGTGTCAACGTAGACCTTCGGGGCCGCGCAGCACCAAGCCGACGAGCTCGCTTTGGCGGTGCGTGTCGGTCTTGCGAAACACGAAGCGCAACAGCGTGCGCGCCGTGTGCACGCTCATGTCGAGCCGCTCCGCGGCCTCGTGGAGATCGCGCCCGCGCACGAGCTCCGCGACGACGGCGGCCTCGCGCGCGGTGAGGCCGTAGAGGCGTCGCAGCTTATCCGGCACAAGTTCCGGTTCTCGGTCCGGATCGGTGACGAATGCGATGGCAGCCGGCCGGGGCGCAAAGCCCTGCTCGACATGAATCGGGCTCAACGAGAGCGCCAACGCCCGGCGCCGCGAAGGACGCGACACACGCAGAGAGCCTCCCGGCCGTAAGCACTGCCCCTGTTGCGTCGCGATCGTCTCGCGCACGAGCAATTGGAGGGCGGCGTTCTCCCTGGCGTTCGATGCAGTCAAGGCACCCTGGCGCATCGCGAGCCCGTCTGCGCGAGCGAGCAGTGCGGCTGCCGAGCGGTTCATCCATACGACCTTGCCGGCTGCATCCAGCAGGATCACGCCGCAGGCGAGCATATCCCAGGCTTGCTCGTGCGCATGCCGTTGCACGTTGCCGGCCGTGAGCCGCAAGAATACCTCCAGCGCGCGACCCAGGTGGGGCAGCGCCGCGCGCAGCAGGTCGAGATCCGAGTCCGAGTAGGGGCTCGAGCCCTTGACGCGGTTGACGCCCACGAAAGCAACGTGCGGCGCGCTGTTGAGCGCGACGGCTCCGAGGCCGTGGTAAAGATCCCTCGGACGGTAGATATCGCGATAAAGCGGCGTGCGCTGCCACGCCGTGTCGGTATGCACTTGCTCGCGAACGACGATCGCGCCTACCTCCGCCGCAAGCAGCAACGGGATCGACGGATTCGTCTCGGGCTGAGCGTAGTGGTCGTTGAAGAGCGAGAAATGCTCGCTATCGCCCGCTGCGTCTTGCACGAGGAACTCGGGGCATCCATCGCGGCGATACACCCCAAGCAGCGACCAGTCTGCGTCCATGAGTCCGCTGACGCGCGATAGCGCGTCGGCCCATGCCTCCGGCTCGAGCGCCGCTTCGTAGAAAGCGGCGGCCATATCGAGCAGTTCGGCTTCTCTTGCCATGCTGGGCCCGGCGTTGGTTCTTCTGGCTTTTCCCGCCTACGATCAGCGATTTTATAGTATCACTCAAATGGGTGATTTTTTGCGGCCCGCCAGACCCTATCCTTTCCTGGAAGATGCGCTACGCCTCGCCTTCGTCGAGCGAGTAACGGCGTGAAGCGCCGAGGAGGTCCAATGTCCATCACTCGTGTCGTCCCGCTTCTTGTTATGCTGGTGCTTCCGCGTCTCGCTTCGGCGGAGGAGCTTGCGAGCCTGGCTGAAGCCCGCCTGCTCGCGGACAACGCCGTTGCGCTCTTCAAGGACGAGAAGTTCGCCGAAGGGTACGGCCTCTTGACGCCGTATTGGCCCCTCGAGCCCGCCGAGATCAATGACTTGGTCGGGCAGACACTCGGTCAATGGCCGATCGTGCAGCAGCGGTTCGGCACGGCGGTCGGCACGGAGTTCGTGAGCGAAACGAGCGCCGGCGATTCGTTCATTCGCTACATCTATCTGCACAAGTTCCAGAATCACGCCATCCGTTGGATTTTCACGTTTTACAGGGCGAACGACACCTGGGTCGTCAACGGCGTGTCGTTCGACGATCAGATCGATCTCTTATTCGAGGGGCAATAGCCGGCCTTCAGAGCCAAACGTCGTTTTTCGCCGTCAGCGGACCGCCGGTTTCGCCGGTATTGATTACGCCGCGCGGCTCGACGACGAGCGCGTGACACTCACGCTCGGCACGCGTGATGTGCTCGACGCCTTTGGGGACGACGAACAGTTCTCCTTCTCGAACTGTGACCGTTCGGTCGCGCAGGCCGATCTCCATCTCGCCCTCGAGCACGATGAACACCTCGTCGGTGCTGTCGTGCACATGCCACACGAAATCGCCGCACAGCTTCACGAGCTTGAACTGGTAGTCGTTCATCTCGGCGATGACACGCGGCGACCAGTGCTCAGAGATTTTCGCCAGTTTTACGGCGAAGTTGACGGGTACCGGTCCGCGCTCAAGACTCATGAGCAACCCATTTCGGCTCGACGCGCTCGCCGGGCAA
>DATCIQ010000454.1:0-2074 GCA_036507635.1 Gammaproteobacteria bacterium | reverse complement strand
CGCATGTCACTCTCCTCCTTCGAGATATGAATACTCTTCCGTGATCGTCCTTCGGAATACTTCCATCGAATATTTTCGCTTGACCAGGCTTTCTGCCGCGGCACCGAGCCGGTTGCCGAGCTCCTCGTCTGCCGCCAATCGCTCCATGCCTCGTGCCATCGCCTGCGGCGCAACGTCGACGAGCACCGCACAAGTATCGTCCATCACCTGCGTGTGCGATGCGATGTTCGTCGCAACGATAGGCTTCCCGGCGGCGAGGTAGGAGTAGATCTTCATCGGCGTGTTGTTGCCGGTGAGTCGCGGCGAGACGAGTATCGTCGCCTGCGCCAGGTACTCCGCGAGCTTGCCGACCGGGCGCGGCCCGAGAAAACGGACTCGCTCCGCGAGCCCCAGCTCCCGGGCTTTCGCCCGGTACTTGGCCACGTCGCATTCCTGTCCGCCGATGACGAGGAGGCTCACGGGCCGCACGGGCTTCGCGAGCGCGAGCGCTTCGAGCAGCAGATCGATGCCCTGGTAGGGTTCGAGGTTGCCGACGTAGAGCATCAGCAGCCCGTCGAGCCCATTCGCGGCGCGCAAGTCTTCCGCGGGCGCGCCGCCGGTCTCGGGCTTGAGAGGCACGTCGCGCAGGATCGCGACGCGTTTGCCGGGATCGACGGAGCGCGCACGAACCGCAAGGTCGTCGCAGACGGCGACGACGCTGTCTGCGCCGCGGATTGCAAGTCGCTCGAGCCCATACAGGAGCGGCCGCAGCAGCGCGAGGCCCGCCCACCTTTCGAGGAGCTGATCGGCCATCGACGAATCCATGTCGTAGATCAGCTTGGTTCGGCCCAGGCGGCGTGCGACCAACGATGGAAACACAGCCTCTTCGACGGCGTGGATGACGTCGTACTTGTTACGCAAGACCATGCCGAGGAGCTTCACCGTCAGGACCGCGTCGCAGACGACTTTTCTAAACGAGAACCCGATCGGAACGGTTCTGATGAACGGAAGTGCCGGAATGCGATGAATCGTCAGACCGGGAACCTCGATATCCTTGCCGACGTGGTAAGTCAGAAGGTCGACGGCATGCCCGACGTCGCACAATGTCTCGCAAAGCAAGCGCACGGCGATCGGCGTGCCACGCTCGGCGAAGAACGGACTTGGTGCAACCAGCAGAATTCGCATCGGCGTTGCGTCAATCCTTCCCTGCCGTGATCGCAAGGGCGCGGTCGGCGCGCAGGATGACCGGAGATCCGAGCAAGCTCGTGAGCCCGGCTGCGCGGAAGCCCCGCTCGCAGGCCTGTAGCCAACGCGCCCCGTTCAGCGCACGGTGCGCGAACATCGGCAGGAAGAATTGCTTGCGTACGGCGACGACGTCGAAGCCGTTGCGGCGAAACGCCGTTGCCAAGTGCGCGCCGTGAAAGCTCGCGTAGGTGCGCGTATTGCCCTCGAGCGTTCGCTTGAGCTTGAACAAGAGCGGCGTCAGCGCGTTCAGGCTGAGCCAGCTCGGATAATCGATGATCACGGAGCGGCGCGCGACGCGGCAGAATTCTGCGAGCAACGTCTGCCACGCTTCGATGTGCGAAATGAGCCGAACCGAGATCACGAGGTCGAAGCTCCGGTCCGGGTAGGGGAGATGCACGACGTCGCCGGTCGCATGGCGGATGCGGGCGGCGGGGAACGCTGCGCGAATTCGCCGGTGCGTGCTCTCGTCGCTGCCGAGAACCGTGAGCTCGCAATCGCGATCGAGAAAGATCGGCACGAGTTGCCCGTGGCCGCCGCCGACGTCCAACACGGTTGCGAGCTCGAGGTTGCCGAGCGCCGCGCGCACGGCCGCTTCTTGTGCGTCCAGGAAATATCGGCCCGACGGGCCGGCGAATCTGCCGGCATAGTCGTCGGATGCAGTCTCGATGTCGGGCGTCTCTCGCAAGGCATTCGTGGCGTTCACGAGGCGGCATTCTACGGTTCAACGGGGCTTCGAGTCTTGCGCCGGGTCCTGTATCTTTGTACGCTGCCGGGCCTCCAACGCGTGGGGCCATAGCTCAGCTGGGAGAGCGCTACAATGGCATTGTAGAGGTCGGCGGTTCGATCCCGC
>DATCIQ010000453.1:0-3778 GCA_036507635.1 Gammaproteobacteria bacterium | reverse complement strand
ACTAGGCATTAACTCGGTGTAACTCGCGCATCGAACTGTGGGCCTCTGCCTGTGTAGCGTGAGCCTGTAACGGCCACTAACCGCTCACGGTGATGATCAGCTTGCCGCGCGCGTGCTCCTGCTCCATGTAGCGAATCGCATCGGGGACCCCCGCCAACGGGTACGTCCGGTCGATCACCGGAACGATCTTGCCGGCCTCGAGCAGCTCTTTCAGGAAACGGATGTCCGGTCCCTTCGACACCGCCATGAGATTGCCGATCTTCCTGCCGCTGGTCATCGATAACAGCGGGCCGGCCGTCATCGCTTGCAGCACTTGCCTCCCGCCGCCCCCGGTCATCACGTAAATGCCGTTCGCCTTCAGCGCCTTCACGTAGTCGCGAATCGGCCGATAGGCGTTCGCAGCCAGGATCAGGTCGTATTGCCGGCCGCCCGCGACGAAGTCCTCGCGCCGATAGTCGATGACGTGGTCCGCGCCGATCGAGCGGGCGATATCCACGTTTCGGGTGCTGCACACGGCGGTGACTTCGGCGCCGAACGCCTTCGCGATCTGGATCGCGAACGTGCCGACTCCGCCGGAGGCGCCGTCGATGAGCACCGATTGCCCTGCGCGGATCCGGCCCTTGTCTCGCAGGCCTTGCAACGCAGTGTAAGCCGCCGTCGGCGTCGCTGCCGCGTGCTCGAACGACACGTTCGCGGGCTTTGCGACGAGAGTGTCTTCCGCCACGCAGGCGTACTCGGCGAAAGCGCCGAACTTGCTCGCACCGAACACCTCGTCATTCGGCCGAAACTGGCTAACGCCGTCGCCGACCGACTCGACTCGTCCCGACAAGTCGAAGCCGAGCACCGGCCGCCGCGGCTTCAGCAGACCGATGCCGAGCCGGACGAGGAACGGCTCGCCCCGAAGCAGGACGCGATCGGCCGCATTGACGGCCGCCGAGTGGACCCTGACGAGCACCTCGCGCGCTGCGGGCGTCGGCCGCGGAATCTCCTCGAGCCGGAGCACCTCCGTCGAGCCGTATCGGCGGTAGACGATGGCTTGCATGAGCCGGCATGGTAACCGGATCGGCGATACATTGGCTGATGCTCACGCCGCCGCGCGGGTGGCGCCCCGCAGGGCAGGGTCACGAAGCGCGAGGCTGGGGCGCACTCCCAGGCCGCAGGGGCATCGCGACGCAGTCGTGCGCCATGATTTCGATAAAGGAAAGGAGAGAGGACGGGCAGGTTCAACGGTGGACCGTGGAAGGTCCGATTCTCCCCCGACTCGATCGAATGAGTAATGAGTATCGAACGGGACTTTCTGAAAGTCGGCGATGTCATCGAGGTTTGCGCCTTCGCCATGAAAGGAGAATTTTCGACTCGGGACCGTCCCCGGATACTGACGGCTTGTCGCCACAATTCGTTCACGGGCACGTGCTGGTGATGCCGGAATCCCGCCCTACCCGAGCGGAGCGATGATTTCATACGAGACCGAGGCGTGCGCCAGCTGCGAGCGACATGAGACCGCCGGGGTTGAGGGCGCCGAAAGGATTATAGAAAGGCGGGCGTTCCCCGTCACGGATCAATTCGTCCTCAACGCAACGGAGGGATTGATCCTCGACGCCCTCCGCGCGGGCAGGTAAGAAGCGAGCAGCGCCACTCCCAACATCGTCAGCGGAACGAGTGCAAGTACTTGCGGATCGAGCGCACTCACTTCATAGAGCTGACTCGCGATCACCTGCGGAAGCGCTATCGCACCGCCGAGACCCAGAACGATTCCGATGCCTGCCAGTCGCAGCGCGCGTGCAACGAACATCTTGAGCACCTGCCGCCGCTCTGCTCCGAGAGCGGATCTCACGGCGATCTCGTTGGATCGCTGGCCCACCGAATACGCCACGAGCCCGAAGATCCCAACCGCGGCCAGCGTCAGGGAGACCGCCCCGAACACGACCAGTAAGATCGCGCCGAGCTTTTGCCGTGCAACGGACGCAGCGATGACATCCGAGTAGACGGCGAATTGGGCGGGGATGGTGGGATCCATCGCTGCAAGCTCATCGCGAATGGCCGGAATCAGGCTCGCGGGACCGTCGACCTCCGAGCGGACCACCAATGCCATCCGCCGGAGCGTCCACTGCTCCTGCGGCATATAGATCGCCGGTTGGACGGGCTCCGAGAGGTTCGCTTGCTTGATATCGGGGATCACGCCGACGATTTCCACCTCGTCGACGGATCTCTCGCCGAGTTGAAATGCGAGTCCCCCCACCTCCCACGCTCCCTGGGCGGGCAAGATGATACGGCGCCCGAGAGGACTTTCTCCGTCAAAATAAGTGCGCGCGAACGTCTGATTGATGACCGCGACGCCCCGCGTGTCGCGTCTGTCGCTCCTCTCGAGCAGCCGGCCGCGGCTGGGTCGAACGCCCAAGGCCGTAAAGAACCCCGGCGAAACCTCATTCCCGAAGGCCTGTGGTGCGTTGTTTTGATCGCCGACTGGATCGCCGACGAGGAGGTAGGGCGCGAGCGTGACCGGGAAAAGTCCGGCGTTAAGCGGTGCGGCGGACGTCGCTCCGGCGGACGCGACTCCGGGTAATGCCTCGATGCGATCCATGAGCTGCTCGTAGAAACGCACGACGGGCAGATATGTGGTCCGGTCAGAACCTGTCACGTTACGTTGACTGTCAAACGTTACGCCGGAGGGGTCGAGCCTCCCCGGCACGTTGAGTACGAGTGTCAGCAGCCGGTCCGGGTTGAAGCCCGGGTTGGTGGACGTGAGCTCAGCGTAGCTTCGCACGAGCAGTCCCGCTCCGA
Organism: Gammaproteobacteria bacterium; assembly: GCA_036507635.1. Lineage (GTDB taxonomy): Bacteria > Pseudomonadota > Gammaproteobacteria > Steroidobacterales > Rariloculaceae > DATBLZ01. The sequence continues at coordinate 997 of DATCIQ010000453.1, read as the reverse complement.
TGACGAGCACCACAGCGAGAGCGATCTCGTCGACCACCAGCACCCCGAAGGTTCGATTGCGTCCCGGTCCGACCGCGCTCGATCGCCCGCTCTGGTTGATGAGGTCGCTGAGATCTCTGAAGGACAGGCGCAGTGCCGGCGCGAAGCCTGCGACCATCGCGGTAACGAGAACGCACGCGGCTGCGAAGACAAATATGTTCTGATCGATCGCTACGGTGTCGAGACGCGGCAAGTCCGCGGAGCCCAAGGCCCGCAAAACGCGAATCGCGATCATGGCGAGACCAAGACCCAAAGCACCGCCCAAACCACACAGGAGGAGACTCTCGGTCATGAGTTGGCGAAACACGCGTCCTCTCTGCGCGCCGAGCGCTTCTCGGAGAGCGATTTCGCTCGTGCGAACCACGCCGCGAGTGAAGAGCAGATTCGCGACGTTCAAGCAGGCGATCAGGAGAAGAATCAGCGTCGCCCCGGAAACGATGAGCAGAGTGGATCTGAAGTCCCCCACTACGTCCTCGAGCAGCGGCCGGGCGACGAACTCAAGCGGACGGTCGTCTCGCCTGAGCTCCAACCGGCCGGCGAGAACATCGAGCTCCGCCTGGAGCTCTGCGCCGGTGACGCCGGGCCTCGCGCGTACGTATCCGTCCATGTTGAAAAGACCCCTCGGTGCCGGGGCCCGTATAGATCTTGGTCCACATTGCCGTGCCCACGGGATACTCGAATCCCTCGCCAGCGACGCCGATGACGTTGAGCTGCGATGCATTGACCAGAATGGGAGCCCCGACGATATTCGGATCGGACGCGAAAACGTCTCGCCAGGTCTGATAGCTCAGAACCGTCTTGTCGAAATCGTCTCCGGGCTCGAACCCACGGCCCAGAGTCAGCGGATCGGTGAAGACCTGGAAGAACTCCTCCGAGACGCGGTACTCGTTGATCGCGAAAGCCGTGCCCTCGCGGTTGACGACGGAAGATTCGAGCGAGTACCCATACACTGCGGCCT
>DATCIQ010000452.1:0-3428 GCA_036507635.1 Gammaproteobacteria bacterium | reverse complement strand
AAGCCCGCGACAGCAGCACGTTGCGCGGCCTGCTCGAGCTCAAAGCCGGCGTCGCGGGCCGTCCCGTGCCGCTCGACGAGGTCGAGCCCGCGAGCGAGATCGTCAAGCGCTTCTGCACGGGAGCCATGAGCTTCGGCTCGATCTCGGCCGAATCGCACGAAACCCTTGCGATCGCGATGAACCGCATCGGCGGTCGCAGCAACACAGGCGAAGGCGGCGAGGACCCGGAGCGTTTCGAGCCGTCGCCTTCGGGCGACTCGCGGCGCTCGGCGATCAAGCAAGTGGCGTCGGGCCGCTTCGGTGTGACGATCTGGTACTTGACGAACGCGGACGAGCTGCAAATCAAGATAGCGCAGGGCGCCAAGCCCGGCGAAGGCGGCGAGCTGCCGGGGCGCAAAGTCGACGAGAACATCGCTCGGATTCGCTATTCGACGCCGGGTGTCGGGCTCATCAGTCCGCCCCCGCACCACGACATCTACTCGATCGAGGATCTCGCGCAACTGATTCACGATCTCAAGAACGCGAACCCGTCGGCGCGAATCAGCGTGAAGCTCGTTTCCGAAGTAGGCGTCGGCACGATCGCCGCGGGCGTGGTCAAGGCGCACGCCGACCACGTGTTGATTTCCGGCGATTCGGGCGGCACCGGTGCCTCGCCGCTCACGAGCATCAAGCATGCCGGCCTCCCCTGGGAGCTCGGCATCGCGGAAACCCATCAGACGCTCGTCTTGAACGATCTGCGCAGTCGCACCGTGCTGCAGACCGACGGCGGCTTGAAAACGGGGCGCGACGTCGTGATCGCCGCGCTGCTAGGTGCCGAGGAGATGGGCTTCTCGACCGCGCCGCTCGTCGCACTCGGTTGCATCATGATGCGCAAGTGCCATCTCAACACGTGTCCGGTCGGAATCGCGACGCAAGATCCCGTGCTGCGCAGGAAGTTTTCCGGGCAACCCGAGCACGTCGTCAACTACTTCTTCATGGTGGCCGAGGATGCGCGCGAGATCATGGCCAAGCTCGGCTTCCGGCGCATCGTCGACATGATCGGCCGCACGGACGTGCTGCAGCCCTCGAAGGCGATCGATCACTGGAAGGCAGACGGCCTCGACTTGACGCCGATCCTCGTGCCGGCCAAGAGGCCGCATGAAGGAACCGACGTTCATTGCACGCGCGAGCAGGATCACGGCCTCAACCTCGCGCTCGACAATCGCCTCATTTTGAAGCTCGCGAAAACGCTCAAGGACGGCAAGCCGACACGGCTCGAAATGCCGATCGTCAACACGAACCGTACGGTGGGCGCGATGCTGAGTCACGAGCTCGTGAAGAAATGGGGCGAGCGCGGCCTGAGTCCCGACACGATCCACATCAAGTTTAAGGGCTCGGCGGGCCAGAGCTTCGGCGCTTTCCTCGTGCGCGGCGTCACGCTCGAGCTCGAGGGCGACAGCAACGACTATGTCGGCAAAGGCCTGTCCGGTGGACGTATCGTCATCTATCCGCCGCGCGAGAGCACCTTCGTAGCCGAGGACAACGTGATCATAGGCAACGTCGCCCTGTACGGCGCGACGAGCGGCCGGGCGTACTTCCGCGGGCAGAGCGCCGAGCGCTTCTGCGTGCGCAACAGCGGCGCGCGCGCGGTCATCGAGGGCGTCGGCGACCATGCCTGCGAGTACATGACCGGGGGACGAGCCGTGATTCTCGGCCCGACGGGGCGCAATTTCGCCGCCGGCATGTCGGGAGGCGTCGCCTACGTCTGGGATCGCGACGGCGATTTCGAGGCGAGGTGCAACTTGGGCACCGTCGATCTCGAAGCGGTCGAGGCCGACGAAGACGTCGCGGATTTGCGCGCGCTCATCGAGCAGCATCGTGAATATACGGGCTCGACGGTCGCAGCGCGCGTTCTCGACGAGTGGCCGCAGATCTTGCGCCAGTTCGTCAAGATCATGCCCACCGATTACAAGCGCGTGCTCGCCGAGCGCAAGCGTCATGACGAAGAGATGGAAGCGGACCTCACCGACGATGGAACGAATACTTTCGCGGCGCTCGGAATTTAGCCGAGACGCTGTAAATCATGGGCAAGCCGACCGGATTCATGGAGTACCCGCGCAAGAGCGTGCCCTATCGGGCCGCGCTCGAGCGGCTCGACGATTTCCGTGAGATATTCACGCCGCCGGCCGAGGAGAAGCTGCGCGAGCAGGGCGCGCGCTGCATGGATTGCGGCGTGCCTTTCTGTCAGTCCGACGACGGCTGTCCCATCGACAACCTGATTCCGGAGTGGAACGACTTGGTCTACCACGGCCGCTGGCGCGAGGCGCTCGAGCGGCTGCACAAGACCAATAACTTTCCCGAGTTCACGGGCCGCACGTGCCCGGCCCCGTGCGAGGGCGCATGCGTGCTCGGCATCACGGATCCGCCGGTGACCATCAAGAACATCGAGAACGCGATCATCGATCGCGGCTTCGCCGCGGGATGGGTGCGCGCGCATGTCCCGGAGGACCGCTCGGGCAAGAAAGTCGCCGTCGTAGGCTCCGGTCCCGCGGGGCTCGCGGCGGCGGATCAGCTCAACAAGGTCGGCCACCGCGTGACCGTCTACGAGCGCGCCGACCGCATCGGCGGGTTGCTCATGTACGGCATTCCCAACATGAAGCTCGACAAATCGATCGTCGATCGCCGCGTCGATCTGCTGCGGGAGTCGGGGATCGAGCTTGTGACCAATGCCGACGTCGGCAAGACCGTCGACGCGAAGGAGCTGCGCGCGAAGCACGATGCAATCGTACTCGCGACGGGCGCGACCAACCCGCGCAATCTCGACGTGCCCGGACGCGCGCTCCGCGGCGTCCATTTCGCGATGGAGTATTTGACCGCCAACACGCGAAGCCTGCTTGAGAGCGGACTCCGCGACGGCCGGTACATCAATGCCAAGGACAAGCGCGTCGTCGTCATCGGCGGCGGCGACACCGGCGCCGATTGCATCGGCACGGCGTTACGCCACGGTTGCAAGTCGCTCGTCAACCTCGAGCTCCTCGACCAACCGCCCGCGCACCGCGCCGCCGACAACCCGTGGCCCTTGTGGCCGAAGATCCTGCGCACGGATTACGCGCACGAAGAGGCGATCGCGCGCGACGGCGCCGACCCGCGAAGCTACGCCATCGTGACGAAGGAGTTTCTCGAAGGCGCCAAGGGCGCTGTCGGCCGCGCCAAGATCGTGCGCGTCGAATGGAAGCGCAACGGTGCGCGCACCGAGATGACGGAAGTTCCGGGCAGCGCCGAGTACCTCGATGCCGATCTCGTGCTGGTCGCCATGGGGTTCCTGGGGCCCGAAGCTTATCTCGCGGAGGCGCTCGAGGTTGCGCTCGATGCGCGCTCGAACTATGCCGCGAAGCACGGCGACTTTGCGACCAGCGTCCCAGGCGTCTTCGCAGCCGGCGACTGCCGCC
>DATCIQ010000451.1:0-4307 GCA_036507635.1 Gammaproteobacteria bacterium | reverse complement strand
CGCAGCCAAGGCCCGTGCCGGGCGGTCCGGGCAACGGCGCAACGATCCCGGCGGCCAAGCCGGTCTTGATCGTATCCGTCCCGCACAACGGGTCCGGGACGTTCGGGCCCAGCACGGCGCCGGTCGTCGGGTCGCGCGGACGGAAGGAGCCGGGGTTTGCGAAGGTCGAGGTCAGGCCGAAATCGGCGAGCCGCTGCTCGGAGTACCGGTCCTCGCCGTTCATCCGCTCCTGGCTGTGCCATTCGAATCCCGCCACGATGCTCGTGTTCTCGGACTGCGATCCGAACCGGCCGCCGAACGTGAAGTCTTTCGAGCTGATCTCAGCGATGGACTGCATCTCGGTCTTGAGCTCGATGCCTTCGAAGTTGTTGTTCGTGATCAGATTGACGACGCCGGCGACGGCGTCGCTGCCGTACAGCGCCGAGGCACCGTCGGTCAGCACCTCGATGCGATCGATCATGATCGCCGGCGCGAGGTTGTTGATGTCGACGGAGACGACGCCGTCGAGGCCCGGGCTGCCGTCCACGGTCTGGCGCCGGCCGTTCATGAGGACCAGCGTCGCGCGCGCGCCGAGGCCGCGCAGATTGACGTTCGTCGTCGGCGAGACGAAGTTCTCGTTGCCGTTGACGATCGCCGAGGTCGCTTGGACCTGAGGTATGTCCTTGAACGTCTCCGCGAGCGACTGGCGTTGGCTTAAGTTGATCTCGACGCCCGTGAGCACCGTGACGGGCTGAGGGCGATCGACCGGCCGCCCGATGAACGAGCCCGTGACGATGATTTCTTCGGCGGGCTGGGCCGTCGGCTGCTGGGCCAGGCTCGTGCCTCCGGCCGTGGCGCCCAACAGCACCGTGATGGTCCTGGCGAGCCGTCGATACTCGAGCTCGCGCGCTTGTCGTTTGTGTGCCTTCATGATCCCCTCCTGTTGAAACTCGGCTACTATGAAGCTCTTCTCGATTTGGGCCGATCTTTAAACATTTAGCCGTGCCAACGCAAGCTGATGCGGGAGCGCTCCGAGACGCTTCAAACGGCTGACAGCGGCCGCGCCACCGTCTCGAGCGGCTTGCGCTCGGCATCGACGCCGATCACGGCGGCGATCAGGGCCGCGACGCACATCAACGCCGCGGCTCCCGTGTAACCCCAAAAGAGCGAGTCGCGGCTGCCCGTGTCGATCAACGTGCCGAACAGCGCCGGCCCGATGAAACCGCCGACGCCGGTGCCGATGGCATAGAAGATCGAGATCGCGACGGCGCGCATCTCCAGGGGGAAAATCTCGCTGACCGTGAGATACGCGGAGCTCGCCGCGGCCGAGGCGACGAAGAAAATCGCCGACCAGCACCACGCTTGCGTGCGCGCGTCCAGCCATCCCTCTGCGAAGGCGAACCCGCTCGCAAGCAATCCGACTCCCGCAATGGCGTAAGTACCCGCAATCATGACGCGGCGCCCCGCTCGATCGAAATATCGGCCGAGCAGCAACGGTCCCAAGAAGTTGCCGAGCGCAAACGGAAAGATGTAGTAGCCGACGTTATCGACGGCGACGCCATAAAATGTCGTGAGCATGAGCGCGTACGTAAAGAAAATGGCGTTGTAGAAAAACGCCTGCGCCGACATCAGCGTGAAGCTCAAAAGTGCGCGACGGCGGTAACGCGACAGCATGAGACGCACGATCTCACGCCAAGATACGAGCGGCCGCACGCGGATTGCAATCGCATCGGTGCAATCCGCGCACGGGCCGTGCTCGCGCGCGACCTCGGCTTCGATCGTGCCGACGACCGCCTCGGCCTCGGCCGCGCGGCCGTGAGTGAGCAGCCAGCGCGGGCTTTCGGGCAAGTAGCGGCGCACGAGCAAAATGGCGACCGTGAGCACTGCGCCGAACGCAAACGCGAGCCGCCAGCCGAGATCGATGTCGAAACGGCCGGGCTCGAGCAGCACGATGCTGAGCGCCGCGCCGGCCGCGGCTCCGACCCAGAAGCTGCCGTTGATGGCGAGGTTGACGACGCCGCGCACTCGCGCCGGGATCAGCTCGTCGATCGCCGAGTTGATCGCGGCATACTCGCCGCCGATCCCGAACCCCGTCAAGAAACGGCAAGCCGCGAACGACGCGAAATTGAACGTGAGCGCAGTCAGGAGCGTCGCGACCAGATAGACCGCGAGCGTGACCAGAAACAACGGCTTGCGTCCGAGCCGATCGGCGAGCCGGCCAAAGAACAACGCGCCGAGCACCGCGCCCGCGACGTAGGTGGAACCGGCCCAACCGACGTCCGCCGCCGACAAGCCGAGCGTCTCCCGCTGCTGCAACGCGGGTCCGAGCGAGCCGACGACCGTGACCTCGAGGCCGTCGAGAATCCACGTGATGCCGAGCGCGGCAACGACGCGCCAGTGCCATCGCGACCAAGGCAGCGCATCGAGCCGCGCCGGGAGCGTGCTCGTCAGCGTCGAAGGTTTCATCGTCTTAGCGCGCGGGCAGCGGCACTTCCGGGCTGTCGTGCTCGCGCGCGCGTTCGAACGATGCGCGCGGCGCGGCGCTCCGAACTTGCTCGAGCCAGAAAACGCCGTCGTACGGGCCGCTGTTGCCGCGCGTTCCGAGGAAGTCGACGTCGCCATCGCGATCGAGGTCGAGCGCCACGAACTTGTCGAACATGCCGCGCTGGCGCCGCGAGAAATCGTGCCGCGTCCACGCCGCGCGTGCATCGCCGCTGTTCTGATACCAGGCGAGCCGGCCGAGTGCTCCATCAGGCGTGGGCTCGTCGCTCGTCCGCGAGCTCAAGCTGTAGCCGCCGGTCATCACGTCCGGATCGCCGTCGCCGTCGATGTCCGCCACGGAGATGCCGACGACGGAGTCGGGCGCGTACGAGTCGATCTGGCGATACAGCCACGGGGACTCGGAATCCGGAGGTTGCTCGAGCCACAAGAGGCGCCGGCCGAGCAACGGCGGCGTATCGAGCGTGACGATGTCGAGCCGGCCGTCGCCGGACAGATCGACGAGCTCCATGTTGAACGCGTGCACGGTTACAGGGTCGGCGCTCGCATCGGCGGCCACGAGCTCGACCGCGTGCTCGACGAAATCGAAGGCTCGAGGACTGCTGCGGTTTTCGAACCAGAACATTCTTTGCTGCGCGACGCTGCCGCCGATAACGTCGAAATCGCCGTCGCCGTCGAGATCGACGGGCTGCGAGTTGATCGGCCATGGAACCTCGGTCAGCACGTGCTCGACCCACGAGGCGTCGTCGAGCGGCTCACCCCTCACCTCGAAGAACGAGATCGGCTTCGGCTCTAGCCGCGCGACTTCGGGGTTCTGCGCGCCTTTGTTCGGCGTAATGACTTCCGGGCGACCGTCGCCGTTCAAATCCGCGAGGAACACGCGGATGAACGAGCCGCGCTCGAGCGTCGCCGACGGGATTCGCCGGGCCCAATCCGGACGGCGCGCACCGGCGCCCGGATTCTCGAAGTAGATCAGATGCGCGAGCTCGCACGCTGCGATGATGTCGAGGTACCCGTCGCCGTTGAGATCGCCGACGGCGACGTCTTCGGCCGCCCCGGCTTCGGGCCCTTCCGCCAACGTAATGGACTGCCAGCGATCGGGATCGGCGCTGCCGAACGCGATGCGGATGTGGCCTTCCGGCGCGCCGTCATATTGGTCGTCGGACTCGTGGACGGATACGACGTCGAAAAACCCGTCGCCGTCGACATCGGCGAGCACGAGCCCGTCGCTGCCGCGGAGCTCGACGCCGCTCGTTGCTTGGTCGTCGACGATGTGCTCGCGCCAGGAGATGTAGGCCCCGTCCGCGGCACGCGCGCGCGTAGGCCGCTCCGCGAGATTCTGGGCGTCGGCGGAGGCGGCCGCGCTGACGCACAGCGCTGTGCCGATTGCGAGGCCTAAATACTCTGCTTTCACGGTCGCCCCTATCGTCGTCGCACTTGTCCCCCCACCCTAGCGGCCCGTGTGCGACGACACAAGCGGGACTGCGGGCGACGCGCCTCCGCTGCCTCATCATTGGCTTTTTGAAGCTCACCATTTTTCCAATACGTCTGCCACGAGCTCCTATAAAGTTACGGACATGACACTAGACGGCAGGGTCGCAGTGGTGACCGGAGCCACCAAAGGCGTCGGCCGAGGCATAGTGCACGAGCTCGCTCAGCACGGCGCGCGGGTGTTCGTCACGGGCCGCTCAGCGCCGGATCACGAACGTCTCGATGAGCACACAACGGGAATCCGCTGCGACCACCGCGAGGACATCCAGGTGGACGCCGCATTCAAGCTGATCATCGACGAAGCCGGCGCGATCGACATCCTGGTGAACAACGTGTGG
>DATCIQ010000450.1:0-2513 GCA_036507635.1 Gammaproteobacteria bacterium | reverse complement strand
GCGGCGCTTCAGTGCGCAGGAGCTTTGCCGTCTCAAGCACGAGCAGGGCGGGGCGCCGAGCTATCTCTACTTTTTCGATTGGCACTCGCCCGTGCACGACGACCGCATGGGGTCGTATCACACGCTCGACATTCCGTTCGTCTTCTACAACATGGACCTCGGCGCGTCGATGATGGGCGCGGCGCAATCGCGCTACGAGCTCGGTCACGTGATGAGCGCCGCCTGGGCGGCGTTCGCGCGCAGCGGCGACCCGAATCACCCCGACATGCCGCATTGGCCCCCGTTCGAGCCGAACGAGCTTCCCACGATGATGTTCGGCGAGCGCGTACGCGTTGCGAACGATCCGAATCGGGAAGCGCGCCTCGAGCTCGCGGAGTTGCGACGCAAGCGGCCGTCATAATTCCCGTGTAGGAGCGAGCTTCGCTCGCGATCTTGGCTCGCGATCTTGGCTTAATCGCGAGCGAAGCTCGCTCCTACAATCCGTCGTCGACCTTGACGTTCTCGGGCGCGAGCGTGAGCCCGGAGGCCTTGGCTTGCTCGAGCAACAGTACTGCGAAATCGCAATCCGTGTGCCCTGCTTGCATCGCCTTGTCGACGATGTCGCGCGTGAGCTGCGTGAGGGGTAGAGGGACGCCGAGCTCCTTGCCCGCCTTGAGGCCGAGATCGAGGTCCTTACGCAGCAGCACCGGCGTGAACGTGGGCGTCAAGTCGAGATTCACGAACGCCGGCGTCTTGTAGCGCGTGAAAGCCGAGCCCATGACGCTCGAGTTCATGAATTCGAGAAACGCATGCCGCGACACGCCGCGCTTTTCCGCGAGCACGGTGATCTCGGCGAGGCATTGCGTGACGACGCCGAGCATGAGGTTGTGGCAGATCTTGACCATGCGCGCGACCTCGCCGTCGCCGACATAGGTCACCCCGGCGCCGAGCGCCGCGAGATAGGGCTCGGCGGTGTCGTAGGCGGCGCGCGGGCCCGACGCGACGATCGTGAGCTTGCCGGCCTTCACGACTTTGGCATTGCCGCTCACGGGCGCGGACAGCATCGCGGTGCCGCGCTTCGCGGCCAGCACGCGCAGCTCCGCCGACGCTTCCTCGGAAATCGTCGAGCAGTCGACGAGGAGCCGCGGCGATTGCGTTTCTCCGAGCACGCCGTCGGGACCGGAAGTCACGGCGATGAGGTCATTCGAGGTGGATACGCTGCTGAAGACGATGTCGCGGTCGCGCAAATCGCGCGGGGAGTCGACGATACGGGCCCCGAGCTCGGCGAGCGGCTCGACTTTGCTGCGTGTGCGGTTGTAACAGGTAACATCGCAATCGGCGGACAGCAGACGCTTGGCCATCGCGTAGCCCATGCGTCCGCCGGCGCCGATCCAGCCGAGCGTGTGGCGTTGAGGATCCACTAGATTTCGCGGAACCAGTCGGTGAGCTCGAGCAGCTTGCGCGTGCGATCGAGAAAGCCCGCGGAATACGCGCCGTCGACGGCGCGGTGATCGAAAGATTGCGCGAGGATTCCGATCGGCCGTATCGCGATCGAGTCGCCGTCGGGACGCTCGACCACGACGGGCTTCTTGCGTACGCCATCCGTCGATAGGATCGCGACTTGCGGTTGATTGATGATCGGCGCCGTGATCAACGTGCCGAACGTTCCCGAGTTCGAGAGCGTGTAGGTGCCGCCCGCGAAGTCGTCGGGCTTGAGCTTGTTTGCGCGCGCGCGACTCGCGATGTCTTGAATCGCGCTCGCAAGCTGCGTCACTGACAGCGCTTCCGCGCGCTTGATGACCGGCGCGACGAGCCCGTCGGCGCCGAGATCGACGGCGATCGCGAGGTTCACGTGCGCGTGCAGGAGTAGCGCACCGTCTTTGACGGTCGAGTTCAGTTTCGGGAACTCGCGCAACGCCGCGCAGACGGCATGGGCGATGAACGGCAAATAGGTCAACGAGTAGCCGTGCTGCGCGCGCCATGACTCGCGCACGGCTTTGCGCACGCGATCGACGCCGCTGAAATCGACCTCGACGGCTTGCAGCACGTGCGGGCTCGTCGCTTTCGATTTGACCATGTGTTCGGCCGTCAAGCGCCGAATGCGATTGAACGGCACGGTGGTTCCCGGCGCGGGGGCGGGGGACGGCGCGGCAGCGGGACGCGGGCTCGCGGCCGCGCCTTCGCGCAAGGCCTGCGGCTCGACCGGCGCTGCCGGCGTCGCGCGCGGGGGCGGCATGGCTGCGGCCGTGGTGGGCGCGGGCTCGACCGCAAGCTCGGGCTCGCCACCGCGGGTGCCGAGGTAATCGACGACGTTGCGGCGCGTGACGCGGCCGTTGCGCCCGGTTCCCGCGATCGCTTGAACGTCGAGCTGATGCTCGGCGACGAGGCGCCGGACGGCCGGCGACAAGCGCTGTATGTCGCTGCGCTCGAGCGCGCTCGGATTCGATGTGCGCGCAGGCGACGCGACTGCCTGCACGCCCTGCGGGGCGGCCGCGGCCGGCGCATCGGTCCCCTGTAGGAGCGAGCTTCGCTCG
>DATCIQ010000449.1:0-7950 GCA_036507635.1 Gammaproteobacteria bacterium | reverse complement strand
CGAGCCTCGCTCGCGATCTTCAATTCGCGAGCGAAGCTCGCTCCTACCAGGACAGCCGTGGGCTGCCGGGGTTTGATGCTGTACATTGGTACAGTATACTGCCCGCATGCCGCCGGCGGATCGATACACGGTATATACGGGGCGGGGCGCGGCTTCGAATCCGGCCGGCCGCTTCGAGGTGACGCGTGCCGAAGCAGAGGACGACGGCTGGGGCATTCTCGACGAGCCGCTGCCGCCGCTCGAAACATCCGTCGAGGCGGAGCCTGCACGCACGATCATCGCGCGCAACCGCTCGCCCGACATTCCCTTCACTCAGTCGATCAATCCGTATCGCGGCTGTGAGCACGGCTGCGTCTATTGCTACGCCCGACCGAGCCACGCGTACTTGAATCTCTCACCGGGCCTCGATTTCGAGACGCGGCTTTACTACAAGCGCGACGCGGCCGCGTTGCTCAAGAAGGAGCTTGCGGCCAAGAGCTACAGATGCTCGCCCATCGCGCTCGGTTCGAACACGGATCCCTATCAACCGATCGAGCGCGAATACCGCGTGACGCGCGCGATCCTCGAGACGCTGTCGGATTGCAACCATCCGGCGACGATCGTGACCAAAGGCGCGGCGCTCATCGGGCGCGATATCGAGCTGCTCGCCGACATGGCAAAGCGCCGGCTGGTTGCCGTCTTCGTGAGCGTTACGACGCTCGACAAAGCGCTCAAGCGCACGCTCGAGCCGCGCGCGGCCTCGCCGGCCGCGCGCCTCGCGGTCATTCGCAAGCTCGCCGAAGTAGGCGTTCCGGTCGGCGTCATGGCGGCGCCCGTTATTCCGGCGCTCACGGATCACGAGCTCGAGAGCATCCTCGAAGCCGCCTCGCTCGCGGGCGCAAGAACAGCGGGTTACGTGATGCTGCGTTTACCGTATGAAGTGAACGCTCTGTTCCAACAATGGCTCGCCACGCACGAGCCGCTCAAAGCGGCGCACGTGATGGCGCGCATTCGGGAGCTGCGCGCCGGCCGCGACAACGATCCGCGCTTCGGCGCGCGCATGCGCGGCGAAGGCGTATACGCTGAGCTTTTCGAGAAACGCTTCTCGGTCGCCTGCCGAAAATATGGGTTGAACGGCGAAGACCGCGTCGAGCTCGACATGAGCCGCTTCGTGCCGCCGCGCCCTGATCGCCCGCAGCTCCCGCTCTTGTAATGTAGGAGCGAGCTTCGCTCGCGAATTGAAGATCGCGAGCGAAGCTCGCTCCTAAACTACCTACCGAGAGATTTCGCTGCAGGACGCGCCGTAGGCAAAGCAGCTGTAACAGCGGTGGTGATGCAGCATGATGCGCTGCCCGAGGCTTTCCGCGAGCGTGCCGCCGAGATCGTAGGATTCGTCGTCGTCGACGAGCGTGCACGCATAGACGCGCATGCGCCCGTTCTTCTTGATGACCATCTTCGAAAATGCGCACATGAATTCGCGCCGGCTCTGCTCGTTTTGATAAGTCGTCATGCAGTTCTCGGTGACGTACGGCACTTTGGGGTGCGCGCCGGGCGTCAAGAAATCCGGAAACTTGACGATGTTGAGGTCGTGTGGCAGACCGTGCGCCGCGAAGAGCTCGCGAAACGCCGCGTCGACGGCGGCGCCGTCCTCGTCGCGGTCCGTCTGCCGCGCGAGCGACACTCTGAAGGCCAGCTCGTGAAGCGCCGCCAAGCCTTTCCAAGCGAGGTCGAAGTTGCCCGCGCCGCGCCCGGCGTCGTGGCGGTCGCGATCGGGATAATCGATACTGACTCGAAACGCGATCGTCTGAGGTTGATTGCGCAGCGTGGCGATTTGCTCGAGACGTTTGAGCACGGCATCGGTCCCGTTGGTGAGCACGAGGCACGGCCGATGCAACGATGCGTAACGCAGAATGTTGACGAAGTCTTTGACGATGAACGGCTCGCCGCCCGTGAACGAGAATTGCTCGACGCCTACGCCCAAGGCTTCGTCTATGAAGGGCCGGGCATCGGCGAGCTTGATGCGGTCGAGACGTTTGTCGCCGGGCTTCGAGCCTTCGAGACAAAACGGGCAAGCGAGATTGCAGGCCGTGCCCGTATGAAACCACAGCTCCCGCAACGCGTGCGGCTCGATATAGCCGCGCGGCTCGCCTAGCGGCGTGAATAAGTGCTCTTTGAGCTCAGCATTCATGGTTCCGGGCTCGGCCGTGCCGATACGTGCCTATGATAGGACCCCGCGAGGCGTTCCGCAGGCACGCCGCACGCATAACAGAGCGCAAGCCAACGATTCCGCCAGGTGCGGCGCCACCACCCGTCGCGCTCCCAGCGCCGTGTCGCGACGCGGAGCGGCTGCTCGAGCACACGAAAGCGACGGCGTTTGCGCAGCCCGCGCACGAGGCTGACCTCCTCGAACAGCGGTTGATGGCGGAAGCCGCCCGCGGCGACATACACATCGCGCCGGGCGAAGAGACCTTGATCGCCGTACGCGATACCGCCGCAGCGGATGCGTAAGCCCACGAAGCGCTCGAGCAGGCGCTTGGTTCGCGTGCGCGGTCCTTGGAACTCGAAACGGAAGCAACCGCCGTCCGCGCCGGCTTCGATCGCGGCCATGATGGCGGCGAGGCCGTCGGCCGGGGGGTCCGCGTCGGCATGTAGAAACCAGATGACGGGCGCCACCGTGTGTCGGGCGCCGCGGTCGAGCTGCTCACCGCGGTTTGCGCGCCCGGGGATCAGCCGGCACCCGAAGCTGCTGCAAAGTTTCGTGATCACGGGATCCTCCCCCGCCGCTACGACTACGAGCTCAGCCGGCGCGAGCTGCCAGGTCGCGATGGCGCTGAGCAGCCGTGCAAGTGCCTCGGCGTCGTCGAAGACCGGGATCACGATCGCGACGCCCGTGCTCATGCTTAGCCGCTCCAGCGGAACCAGGCCTTGAAAAGCCGCTGCGCCATCGGCGTCAAGCGGTTGCGGTTGTATTGATCGCCGATGCGCTTGAGCGCCTCGGCGCGCGTCGGGTAGGGCAGAACCGTTTTGGCGAAGCTGTCCACACCCAAGCCGTTCGCCATGGCCACGCAGACGGAGGCGATCTGCTCGCCGGCGTCGCGGCCGACGATCGTGGCGCCGAGGATCTTGCTGTCGCGTCGCGCCGTCAGCACTTCCGCGAATCCATGCTTGTCGCCCTGGGTCTTGCCGCGATCCAAGTCGTCGTAAGCGACGCGGTAGGCGTCGAATGCGTGCCCGACCGCATCGAGCTCGGCGCGTGTGGCGCCGACCTGCGCCACTTCGGGCTGCGTGTATGTGCAGCGGGGAATGACGAGCTTGCGCGTCGTCGCGGTGGGGAAGAACAGCGCGTTCTGTACGACGATGCGCGCGTGCGCATCCGCATGATGCGTAAATTGCAATTTCGCGCAGACGTCGCCGGCGGCGAAGATCCTGGTATTGCTCGTGCGCAGATATTTGTCGACGATGACCTGTCCCGTCGCGTCAGTCTCCACACCGGCGGCGGCGAGGTTGAGGTCGTTCGTATTCGCGCGCCTGCCTGCCGCAACGAGCAGTTGATCGCCGGTGAGCTCCTCGCTCGATGTCGTCACCACGAACTGGGTTCTGCGTCGATTCACCTTCGCGATCTGGGCGCGCAAATGCAGCCTCACTCCGCAGTCGCGCAATGCATGCTCGACGACCTTGGCGGCGTCGGCCGACTCGTTACCGAGCACCCGATCGGCGAGCTCGAGCACGTGGACGTCGATGCCCAACCGTGCGAAAGCCTGGGCGAGCTCGCAACCGACGGGGCCGGCGCCCAGGACGAGGAGGCGCTGCGGCCGCTCCCGGAGGTCGAAAACCGTCTCGTTCGTGAGCGGCTTGCTTTCCGTGAGGCCCGGGATCGGCGGCAAGTCCGCGCGCGCACCCGTCGCGATCACGATACGTCTTCCCACGAGCTCGGTTGCGCCGACTAGCACCTTGCCGGCATCGATGAATCTTGCGCTGCCGAGAAAGACGTCCACGCCGGCACGCCGGTAGCGATCGACGGAATCGTGCTCGGCGATGCGCGCACGCACGCTGCGCAGCCAAGCGAATGCCGCGTCGAAATCGCCGCCGCCGTGCGCCGTGAGCTCGAGCAGCGATTTCGAGGGCACACAGCCGACGTTGAGGCAATCCCCGCCCAACGCATGGCGCTCGATCATCGCGACCTTGGCACCGAGACCTGCGGCCGCGATCGCGGTCACGAGACCGGCCGGCCCCGCGCCGATCACGATCAAGTGGTAGCGCGGCTCCGGCTCTGGATTCTTGTAGCCGTCCGGAGCGACGAGCCGGCGCCAAACGATATCGTGGTGCGCGCCCGGATAGTCTCCGCGCCCCGTGCCGCCGGCTCCGGTGAAATCTTTCGAAGCTTCCATCTCAGCCGTGCCCTTGGTCTTCAGCCGCTGCGTCGAGGTGTGCCGCGAGCGCACGTGTGGCGCGGCGTGTGATGAGCACGGTCACAACGATCGTCGCAACGAAGCCCGCGATCCAGAGCGCCTGGACGGCGAGCCCGCCTTGCCGCGCGGTTCCGATGGCCGTGAGGTCGCTCGCAAGCGTGCCGATGTACACATAGACAACCGTTGCCGGCAACATGCCGATCCACGACGCAAGAATATAGTCGCGAAAGTGGACGGCCGTGATGCCGAGACCGTAGTTGAGCACGTTGTACGGGATCAGCGGCGACAGGCGCGTGAGCAACACGATCGTGAAGCCGTCGTGCCGGACGGCGCTATCGAGCGCCCGGAACTTTGGCAGGCGAGCGATGCGATCGGCGACCCAGGCGCGCGCAAAGAATCGACCGACGAGAAACGCAGCGCCGGCTCCGAGCACGCTGCCCGCCGACACGAGCACGACGCCGAGCGGCAAGCCGAAGATGAATCCGGCTGCAAGCGTCAATATCGACCCCGGCACCAACATCACGGCGGCACAAACATAGACGGCGATGAAGGCGGCCCAGGCGATTCCGCGGTGCGCCTCGATCCAGTCGAGGCCGACGAAAAGCCATTCGCGCGCCGGTAAGAGCAACGTCGCGGCGGCCAACGCGGCGAGCAGCGCCACGAGCAGCAAAGGTTTGAGACGGCGCTTCATGGGGCCACTCTCGACGTCGTCGCGGCCGCAGCCAGCCATTCGCACAACGCGCGTCGCGCCGGGCGCGTGTCGTTGCGAAGAGCCGCCGCGGCGGCATGGAGGTCGTCGAGCGTGTCGATGTCGGTGAGCTCCCCGCGCTCTTCGACGGTCCAGCCTTGCGCCGTCACGAGCTCGATGAGCGAGTGCTCGAGCCCCCTCGTGCTCCAAGGCAAATGCGCGAGATCGGGCAACGGCCGGCGCGTGCCGATCACCACGGCGCCGCCGTCCGTGGCGGGACCGACCACGAGATCGTACCGCTTAAGTTGCGTTGCCGCGGCTTCGAGGTACCGTGCGTCGAGCAGAGGACAATCGATGCCGATATAGATCCGGGGGCCGAATCCGCGCCCGCATAGCGTATCGTCGACGTGGTTCAAGCGCGCACCGAGATTGGCGCCGCGCTGCACGACGACGAGCGGCTGTGCGCCGAATTCGCGCTCGAGCCACACGGCGTCCGCGGCATCGGCCGGCGCGTAACACACGGGCCCGGGCCAGGCGGCCGCGTCCTCGCGAGCGCACGCGAACAAGCGCTCGGCGGCGGCTCCGGCGAGGGGCCCGATCTCCGCGGCGAGCCTGCGCTTCGAGCGGCTCGGCGCCTTGAACATGACCACGAGGCACGCCCGCGAGCGGCCGGTTCTCGCGTCAGGGACGGTCGTCATGGGTGCGGATTCTAGCGCCGGGACTCAGCCGTTCGTCGCGGCTGTGAATTGGTTAACGGCAATTTGGCGGCGGTGCGGGCTAGCATTGCGGCAGTCGAATCCAACCGAACGGGGTTTGACAAAAGATGGGCAATGATACGCAGAAAATCCTGATCCCCGTCACCCAGAATCCGGACGGCGGCGTCGTCGTCGATAACCGGGGTAGAAACGTCTGGCAGTGGAAAGACGAGCAACTCGACAGCACCTCGATCGTGCTCAAGCGGCTCGAAAACGATGCGTTGCAGCTCGAGCCGACGCGCAGGGTCAAGAAGCTCGCGGAAAAGGACGCCCAACGTTCGGCCGATCCAGAGCGTAAGGCCGGTCCGCGCAAGCCCGGCGATGCAAGCCGTCTCGGCGACACGCGCACCAAGGGCGCGAAAGCCGAACGTGACGAGCCCGGCTTGAGCCTCTCGACCGACATCGAGTACGACGCCGGCGGCGGTTTCGACCCGTACAATCGCTCCTGAACCGGCGAGTCTCTCCCTTTGTAGGAGCGAGCTTCGCTCGCGATCTTGTCTTAATCGTGTAGGAGCGAGCTTCGCTCGCGATTTTGTCTTAATCGCGAGCAAAGCTCGCTCCTACGGCGAGTGCGCAAGCCCGCTCCCACAGCGGCTCCGATAGGGGGCATCTCGCACCTTTTTGGTGCGTCGAGCGCACCAGGGTGGGGCAATCGCCCTCACGCACAACGGCGTCATTTTGCCGTAACCCCCTGAAATTCCTCGATTGCCGAATCTGGCACGGATGCTGCACTCGCTGGCTGTCCACAAGCCATGCGCAATCCAAGGAGAAAACGCGCTATGAACAAAAAGACATTACTCGCGGCAGACCTCGTGACGATGACGGCCTTTTCGGCCGCCTCGATGGCGGAAACCGATTCGCGGCCATTCGTGTCGCGCGTGGCCGGCGCGGTCTTGATGAGTCTTTTCTCCGTGCAGGTCATGGCGCAAGACGAGCCCACGATCGAAATCGACGGCTACGTCGACGCCTCATATTCGTGGCTGTCCGAGGGCGGTGTATTCACGAGCGGCACTGCAAATCGTGTTTTCGACACCGAACCGGATTCCTTTAACCTACATCAAGCCGCCCTGTTCGCCACGATCAATGGAGACCAGGAGTGGGGCGGTTTCGTGAACTTGACCGCCGGGCGCGACGCGCGAATCATCAAGTCCTTCGACACTTCGACGAATGATTTCGACGTTACGCAGGCGTACGTTCGTTACAGCGGCGGCAAGACGACGTTTATCGCCGGAAAGTATGTGACGCTCGCCGGGGCGGAAGTCATCGACTCTAGGGGGCTTCCCACCTACTCGAAGTCGATCCTCTTCGGATACGCGATTCCTTTCGCGCATACGGGTGTGCGCGCCAGCTTTGCGTTCAGCGACGCATTCGGCCTTTCGGTCGGCCTCAACAACGGTTGGGACCAAATGAAGGACACGAACGACGACAAGACGTTAGAGCTCGGTATTGCGATCACTCCGAGCGACGTCTTTTCGCTGTATGCCCAGGTGTATAGCGGAAAAGAAGGGCTGCTGGGCGCGACCGCGACGCGTGACTTGTTCGACGTCGTAGTGAACATCAACCCGAGCGACCGCCTCGGCTTGACGTTCAACTACGATACTGGCACGCAAGAGGACCCCGCGGGCGGCCCCGATGCGGATTGGTCCGGCTGGGCGGCCTACCTCAAATATCAGATGAGCGATGAATGGCACTTTTTGTTGCGCGCAGAGACTTTTGACGACGAGGACGGTTTCCGCACGGGCGTCGTTCAGGAGTGGGACGAGTTCACTTTGGGGCTCGCGTACATGGCGATGGAGAATGCCGAAATCCGTTTCGAGCTGCGCTCCGATTCGTCGAACGTCAACTCGTTCGTCGACGAGGACGGGCTGACGGCGGGCGACGATCAGAACTCCCTCGGCGTGGAGTTCCTTTACAAATTCTAGAGGTAATTACGATGAAACTCATTACGGCAGTCATAAAGCCGTTCAAGCTCGAGGATGTCCGGCAGGCGCTCGGTGAAGCCGGTGTCCAAGGCATGACGGTCACCGAGGTGAAAGGATTCGGTCGGCAGAAAGGGCACACGGAGCTGTACAGGGGCGCGGAATACACCGTGGATTTCGTCCCCAAAACGAAGATCGAG